>JAWCNL010000004.1:0-112858 GCA_038848695.1 Bathyarchaeia archaeon | reverse complement strand
TTCGCTTTTCCAAGTGCGTCAGAAGTTAAGTCTTTGATGCTTGCCAGTATCTTGCCGCCTGCGGCTTTCGCCAGCTTCTCCATGTCGCCGCTGCTTACGCTTTTAACGGCAAGTATGCCGTTTTTCGCCAAAAAGTGCAATGCTAAATCATCTATGCTTTTCTCGCAGAAAACTACGTTTGCACCAGACTTTGCAATGACTGTAACCATTTCTTTAATCATGCGTTCCTCTTCGTCTAGGAACTGTTTCATCTGCTCTGGGCTTTCAATGTTGATTTTCGCGTCAAACTCGGTCTTCTCAATCTCCAGCTTGGTGTTCAGCAAAGCAATTTTAGCGTTTTCAACAAGCTTAGGCATCTGCGAACTGGCAACTTCTTTATCGATAACTATGCCTTTTATGAGTTCTGTTTCCTCTAAGCTCTTGCCATGCTTCTTGACAATCTTGATCAAGTCAATGTCTGCTTTATACTTGCCATCTACTTCTTCAGCTACCTGTTTAACGGCGTCAACAACTATTTGAGCAAAATGCTCAACAGCTACGTTGACGGCTTTGCTGGCCAAAGTTGTTGCTGCAACCTGCTTCAGCGTCTTGCCATCGGTTATTTTTACGGGAATGGAAATTTTTTCCAAGACTTCCTGCGCTTTCTCGCCGGCTTTCTTAAATCCGTCTATAACCACGATTGGGTGTACATTCTTATTCAGTAATTCCTCTGCTTTGAAAAGTAGTTCGCCAGCTAAGACCACCGCGGTTGTGGTGCCGTCGCCGACTTCGTTGTCCTGCGCCTTCGCGACTTCGACAAGCATTTTCGCCGCGGGATGCTGCACATCAAGCTCCTTCATTATTGTTGCGCCATCATTTGTTATGGTAACGTCGCCGAAGCTTGTAACCAGCATCTTGTCCATGCCGCATGGCCCAAGCGAGGTTTTGACGGCTTCGGCCACTATCTTAGCGGCCATTATGTTGTTTTTTTGGGCTTCACGTCCCGTGGTTCTGCCTGTGCCTTCTTTTAGCAATATAACTGGAACTGTTCCTCCACCTACAGACATTTCTTTTCACATCTTTCCTTTTTTTACACGCAAAGCGTTGAATTCTAAACGCAACACTTAACCCATTGATATAAGTGTTTCCTAACTTCAAGTAACCTTGAGTATATTATAGCCAGACGCTTTGCGCAATCGGTTCATGACAGCTAAACCTAACCCCTCGCCCGGCACGCTCTCGGCAACTATGACAGCTACGCCTTCCTCATCGAATTCTCTTAATAACGTGAACAAGTTCTGGGCTATCGCTTTCAAGTTAAAGCGGCTACCAAGAGACTTAACCACATCCGCCTTGTAGTTAGCTACTGTTTCATTAGTAGCTAAAACACCTACTTTAACGCCCTCCAGTCTATACGACTCGGTCAACTCTTTTATTTTGGCAATAACCGCTTGAAGCGCGCCTTCCACTAGGATAACCTTTGCGTTCGGTGCATAATGTCTGTGCCTCATTCCAGGGGATCGCGCCTTTTCAATGGGCACCTCTTCCTCAGCAACCACAAATGGGTGAAGCCTCACATCCTCAAGAACCTTTTTCAACGCTTCCACAGGCGTTCCACCAGGACGAAGAACTTGAGGCGGATCCACGCTTAAATCTAAAACTGTAGATTCAACGCCTATGCGTGTAGAACCGCCGTCCAATATCGCGTCAATACGCCCATCAAGATCGGCTAAAACATGTTTAGCTGAAGTGGGGCTGGGTTTTCCCGCGAGGTTTGCGCTTGGCGCAGCGATTGCGCAGCCACTTTCTTTTATCAGCGCCAAAGCAACAGTATGCTGCGGCATTCTGATGGCAATGGTTTCTAAGCCTGCGACTGTTACTTGAGGCACCTGCTTTGAACGCTTGAAAATCAGAGTTAAAGGCCCTGGCCAAAATTGCCGCATTAAAAGCTCAGCCTTCGGCGGCACATGCTCCGTTAATTCATAGACAGCGTTCATGTTTTCGATGTGAATGATAGGTGGATTATCCAGCGGTCGATTTTTCGCCTTAAAAAGCGCCAAAACGGCATCTGGATTCATAGCGTCTGCGCCTAAACCATACACTGTCTCCGTGGGGAAAGCTACTAAGCCACCTTTTCTGATGATGTCTGCTGCAACTTTAACTTTTTTGATACTTGGTCTGTTAGGATTAACTTTTAACACAAGAGTCTGTTTCATTCTTCAATATCCTGTCCCTGGAACGCTAATGTTTTGGTGCGAAACCATGAGGGGCGACTTAATGAGCGGCTTGTTAGACAATGTAGGAATCTATAATTTTTTTCATGCTTTTTGGTGCGCCTTGTGCGGCAGCAAAGCTTTTTAGAAGCTTTATCAGCGCTGGCTGACAGCGAACAATGTCTGTTAAGCTGACCAAACCTAAAAGGTGACCCTCGTGGATTACAGGTAGTTTCTTTATTCTCTTCTCAAACATCAACTGCACAGCGGCTTCTAAACTCGTATCAGGCGAGACAACTTCTAAGGGGCTAGACATTACTTCCTTAACTTTTGTCTCATTTGCGTTTTTTCCGCCGACAATCACGTGTTTCAGCAGGTCTCTTTCAGTGAGTATGCCAACCGCCTCGTCTTCTCTAATCGCAATAACGCAGCCTATCTCATGTTTGTTCATGGCGTCTGCGGCTTCTTTAACCGAGGCATTTTCATCTATGGTGATAACATCTTTAGTCATCACATCCTTGACGCATAGCGAAACCGCGCCTCTATCTTTATCTTCCGGCGTCATCAAAACCCCTTGCTATTAAGCTCATAATTCAAGTATATAAAAACTAACCAGCTTGTAATAGCCGCTTCATTTGCTCCTTTATGTTTACTACTTGAATTAAGTTGGTGCAGCAGGAGAAACCTATGTGGTTGCCGCCTCTTTTTCACCTTCCACTTTGATAACTTTTTCCAGCAACTTCATAAAAAATGCTTGCGCCTGCATTTCAGTTAGTTTATCTAAATACACGGAAACTAATGCAATTTTTCCCTTTTTAGAGGCAACGTACTCGGCGAACATGCGCGCTGAAATCGCATGTTTATCACCTAAAAGCACTGAGGAAGTGGCTGGTCCCAGCAAGTCTTTAGGTTTCGGAACCGCTATTGCTATAGTGCCCAATTTATCTTCCTGCTCGCTTAGCATGATTAGGCAAGAATTTTTTGCTTCCACGTAAACAGCTAAAAAGCGCGTGTCTTTCTCTATTAATTCTTCTTTTATAACTTTAGCACGTTCCATTGTCTCCTCTCCCATTCAATATTTATAGTTTAATGCGGTTCACTATTTAGCATTTTCAAAAATGGGGCAATATGATGGAAGAGAAACGCGCTAACATCATCTTAAAAGTACTGCAGCAAACCTTTACATTGCCGAAGTGGGCTGGCGACCAACGCAACCCGTTTGAAACTTTGATTGTGACAATTATATCGCAGAACACTGCTGACAGAAACACGGCAAAAGCTTTCGAACATCTCTCGAAGCGATTCGAAATCACGCCTGAAGCATTGGCGAAAGCCGAACTCAGCCAACTCGAGGAAGCCCTGAGGATTGCTGGCCTATACAAGAACAAAGCTAAAGCAATAAAAGCTGTCTCGGCAATTATTTTGGAGAAATTTCACGGCTCCATGCAACCTCTCTTATCTCTGCCTTTCGAAGAAGCAAGGAAAACACTCATGGCGCTTCCAGGGGTAGGGCCGAAGACAGCCGATGTTGTCCTACTTTTTTCCGCAGCGCACCCTACGATACCAGTGGATACTCATGTTAATCGTGTGGCGAAGCGGCTAGGTTTCGCGCCTGCAACTGGCGACTACGAAGACGTGCGCGCATCGCTTCAAGCGCTATATGATCCACGGGATTATTTAGCTGTCCATGTTTTGCTGATTGCGCATGGCAGACGGTATTGCAGGGCTAGAAGGCCATTATGCGAGCAGTGCCCGATAAGTACGTATTGTCCTTCAAGAGGGATATGGGATAAGAATGATTAAACTGCTTGAAGCAGTAAAGGCATATTTCCCCTACGCAAGCGTGCGACCCCATCAAGATCGGTTTATAGGAACCGTTTATGAAGCCGTTAAAGAGCAGCGTTCTGTTCTCATTGAGGGAAGCAATGGCTTAGGCAAGACCATTTCTGCGCTTTCTGCGTGCCTTCCAATAGCCGCGGAAAAAGACCTTAAAATATTATACGTGGCGCGAACTCACAGACAACATGAACGCGTAATAGACGAACTGAAGGCAGTATGCAGGAAACAGCAGGTTTCTGGTGTTTCCCTCCGTGGTCGTAATCAAATGTGCCTTAACACTTTTGCTGCAAAAAACGCTTCTGACGCGAGATCGCTCATGGAGATTTGTGAGCTTCTAAAAGCAAAAGACAGATGCCCCTATCATAGGGCGCCGGAGGAGCAAACTTACGAGTACCTTCAGCTTCAGCATCATATAGCAACCCATCCATGTAAGGCATCTGAAATTCAGAGGATATGCCGAAAAAGGGGAATATGTCCATACGAACTTGTTAAAGCATCACTACCTGACGTAAACGTTATCGCACTAAGCTACCTTTATGTTTTTGACCCTGTTATTCGCACAGCGTTTTTCAAGAATCTCGATTCCCAACTGCAGAAAACAATTCTGATCGTGGATGAAGCACACAATTTGCCAGAAACAGCCATTGAAATAGCAAGCAGCAGCTTGTCCCTTTTTGTCCTGAGGCAAGCGGAGCTCGAAGCGAGTAAGTATGAAAATAAGGATGTTGCTGCTTTCATTAACTTTTTCAGAAAAGAAGTCGAGAAATTAACGGAAAAAATAAGCCATGAAGAAATAATATCGCCTGAAATTATACTGGAAATTATCCAAAAACAAGGTAGCATATCTAATCCGCCGGATTTCTTTGAGCATATGCATGAGGTTGGCAGTTCTATTAGACGAAGTTTGCTTGCTGAAGGGAAAAATCCGCGTTCTTACATTCACGGCATGAGCGAATTTCTGCTCAGGTGGCTGGAAACCATAGACGACAATTCATACATTAACGTTGCAAGTAGGTACACCACACGAGAAAAAGTGAAAACTGCCAAACTGGAGATAGTTGCGTTAGACCCAGCCAAAATCACCGAACCAGTTTTCTCAGCAGCCTACGCTAACGTCATAATGTCAGGCACTCTTCAGCCCCTAGAGGCCTATGCAAAATTGACAAAGCTGCCGGAAAACACTGTTCAGTGTGTTTTACCTTCGCCTTTCCCTAAGGAGCATGTGCTTTCGATTGTTTGCCTCGGCGTAACCACAGCTATGGAAAAAAGAACACCAGAAATGTATCGCACCATCATAAAGCGCATAACTGAAGTAGCGCAAAACACGCCGGCTAACACGGGAATTTTCGCCGCTTCATTTGACGTGCTAAATGCGCTTATTGCCGAGGGCTTAGAGCATGCACTAGACAAGCCGCTTTTTTACGAGCAAAGAGGAATGAGCTCTAAAGCAAATGAAAAAATGGTGGCCGAGTTTAAAGCCTGCGGCAAAGGCAGTGGCGCCGTATTCCTCGGTGTTCAAGGTGGGCGCACCTCAGAAGGCGTGGACTTTCCAGGTAACGAGATGAACTCTGTAATCATCGTAGGCGTGCCATACGCGGAGCCTACCCCAAGAGTTAAGGCTCAGATAGACTATTACGAAAAATGCTTTCCAAAACTAGGACGAGAATATGGCTACGTGCTTCCGGCAATGAAAAAGGCTGTTCAAGCTGCTGGAAGACCAATAAGAACTCTTGAAGACCGTGGAGCCATAGTTTTTTTAGACTATCGTTTTGCCACTAACTACTGCCGTAGCTTCCTACCTTCATGGATAAATAGTGGACTGAAGGTTTTACCTTGCAAAGATGAGGTTTTAGCTCGGGAAATCCGAGCATTCTTTAAACTTTAATTTTGTCCGCCTCTGCATTGCTTGCTGAAACGTGAGCTTCCTTAAAGTTTTCGTTTAGCCGTATCTTGCCAAAAGCCACAATCGAGGGCGCCGCTGAAACTGATGTGAGGACTTTTAGAGTCTTCCGTTTTGGATCTATTTCCTGCATAATGCCGATGCCCAAGAATTTCCGATTAGGTCCATACAACCCTACTAACAAGCCTCTTTCACTATCTTGCTTGATTTGCCAAAATTCTTTTTCTTCAAGCTTCAGCTGACTTAAAAGCAGAGACCTAACTTTTGCACCTGTGAAATACTTCGCGTAGCTCATCTCCCGCAGAAACCGGCGTTTTTCTGGGCTTCGCTGCTTAACCGCGGAAGAAGAGTACACCACGATTTTCTTGAAGTCTATAGTTTCGAGTAATTGGGAAGATTCATTTTTCTGCTGAATATAGAAAATAATGTCAGGTTCAAGTTTCTCAACCAACCGTGTCTTATACTGCGCGGCATCATCACCTTCGACCCAACCGTCAGTATTGATGACTACAAAATCAACTGTTTTGCTCATTATTTCTGACTTCATTAAAGCTAAACCTTCAATCATCTTGTCCACTGCTTCGCTTGGGGAGGTTACGCCCACAAAAAAAGCGTTTTCCGCCTTCAGTTCATACAGCTCTATCAACGGCTTAGTTACGCATGCATAGGCAACAGTACAAGGTGGGCCTATGTCAGATTGTCCTAAATCACCATCTAAAATTGCAACTCGCTGTTTTGCGCTAACCAAATTATTTATAATGTACGTGCAGAAGCTTGTTTTTCCAGAGTCTGCCTTGCCTATAACCATCGCAACCGTTGGTCTTTTCTGGAATCCCCTAAGCACTTCGACAGCATCTGCCCATGAAGCGGGAATGGTGTTGCCGTCGACTTCTTCAACAGTGGCATTTTCGCCTAATGAAATGTCAAAGACAGCTTTTTCTTTAATAAAAAAAGGCAGTTGCTTCCCTTCACGAATCACGACGCGGTGCTTATCATTAACTTGGAAACCTAACGCTTCAGCTTTGCCTGAAATAACCGATACAGCGGCTGGTCCTACAACCAGCAACGTCTTGCCATGTTCAACTATTTGATTCAACGTTTTTCCTCCTTGGGTAAACATGTCCTGCTCTTCCAGCTATGCGTATGGCTGAAGCTATATCCTTAATGCTTCGGCTACGCTTGTTTTCCTTGAAAGAACGTGTTGTTCCTGCTTCGCTAACTACTTCCAAAACTGCTTCAAGCGGCAAGGCTGCATCTAAAAGTTCCATGAGCTCTCTGTACGTGGGCACGCCGCTTCCAACCTTTATGGTTACCTCGGTTGAAGAGAAATCAACTGTTTTGATGACTCCTTTAATTTTGGTTATCACTTCAGATGTGCTGAAGCAGTTTTCTGTTTCATTAACTTTCCCATCTGCTATTACGGCTAGACCGAAAACTTCGCCGGGGTCTACGCCTATAACTATTTTTTCATAGGCATCTTTGCCCTGCAGAAGCCTCTTCACTTCATCCGCCAGCATATCAGGCTCCATATCAGCGTCGTAAATCAGTACTTTCTCATGGTTTATGTAATGTTTTTCCTTAGCCGTGGTCAGAACCACTGAAACCTCGGCGGGCACCGCTTCGCCTGGAATCAAACTTATGAAGGGAATATTCTTTTCCTTCAACTTGTTCACTATAAAAAAGTAAGCTTTCCCCGAAACGGTTGCAACCGCAACTTTGGCTTTCATACGAACTTCCTATTTTCGTAAGATTAACCGCGGCGATGGTGCTTGCATCATCTGTCTCTTATGCCTATTTGCTTTTCCAGCTATATGTCCCTTTTTGTTGAATCAGCAAGTTTCTATGGCTCTTGTCTATTCTGCTGCTCTTCCTTGCCGGCTTCGCCAAATATGCGTTTCAATTCTTTTTTCATTGTTGTAATGTCATGGCTCAGTCCGAAATAGTCTGCAAAATAATCCGTTGTCCGAAGAGTCATTGAGCGCCCGCTTCTTTCAGTTGCCACTAGCCCCATGTCTTTCAGAAGCTTTATGTGGCCGTAAGCATGTTGCCCGCGCACTTGGATTACTCGTTTCTGAGTAACCGGCTGCCTATAAGCGATGTACGCAAGCGTTTTTAGCGGGCCTGAGGAAAGCAAAGGCTTATTAACGAGCTTCTTTACCAATGGCGTGAATTCCGCTTTCAACTGCAAAACATAACGTTCATCTTTTAGCTCTAATATTTCAAGCGCTGTATTTCGGACGGAATATTCCTGCATGAGTATTTTAACATACTTTTTAGTTTTCTGCTGAGACCTTGTGTTCAAAACTGAGGATAACTCTGCAAGGCTTAGGGGACGCCCAGCAACATACAAGGCAGCTTCAAGCAGCCTCAAGCAGTGTTGTGCTTTCTCTGTTTCCTGCGCTTGCTTGTCCTCAGCGTTTGCACTATTCATTTGTTCTTTCGTTTCCTGCAAGGTTCAGCTTCCCCATTGCTATGTATATTTCCTCGGTGGCTTCATCTTGCCACAGACTTATTTTCCCTTCTTGCGCCAGAAACAGAAGCAGAATAAATGTGCGAATTGCTTCTATACGCGTTACACCTTTTATAAGTGATGAAAACTCGATTATTCCAGTGCCTTTAACCTTCTCGCAGAGGAGCGCATATAACTTCTCCATCTGCATTTCAATTTCCATCAGAAAAATGTCTATCTGAGGCATTAGGTCGGAGACTGCGGGAAGAACAGGCTGTGCAACAACCTTGTCTAAACTCGGCAGTTTTTCTCCCTTCAGCACGTCATCTAAAACCTCCAGCAGATGCTGAATGGTTGTTGATGTAAACTCATGCCTCAATGGAAGGAAGAGCGGCGGCGGAACAAAGTCTTGCGGTGTCTTCGGCGGCGCAGGTGGTTCTTGAAGAGTAAGCAGCAGCTTTGACTTCATGAGGTAGATGAGCGCCGATGAATCCAAAGCTACGCCTGAAGCGCGGAAATCCACTTTGCCTGTTCGCTCCATTTCTAAAAGAAATGAAGTGAGCAAATAAGCGATGTTCACGTTCCAAGGTGTGAGCTTTTCAAGTTTGCTGATTTCAAAGAGTATGTTCCACGGCGGTCTCAAATAAAACGGCTTTTTTATTTCCGCCGACATTTAGGTGGTCGCCTCCAGGAACTTGGCGGAGATAACGTTTGAAACTCCGTTTTGCCCATATACGCCGTAAACCTTTTGTGCTTTATTCACAAGCTCAGGCTTTAAGGTGATTACTATAAACTGTGTTTTCGCGGACTCTTCCAAGAGCACCTCGGCAAGTTTTGAAACGTGAAAAGCATCCAAGTGCGCATCTATCTCGTCAAGAATGTAAAAGGATGCGGGCGTGAACTCTTTTAAGGCGAATATGAAGGCAACAGCTGAAAGAGAGCGCTCGCCACCGCTTGCGCCGCTAACAACGATTGATGGCTTAGTGGGAAACTGTACAATCATGTCTATGCCTCCTTGGAAAGGCTCCTCGGGATTTTCAAGCTTCAGATAGGCAGAGCCGCCTCCGCTTAGCTTTGAGAAGTAAGTCTGCAGGTTCAAGTTAATTTTCTCGAAAGCATCCATGAAGACTTTGCGTTTCTTAGCTTCGATTTCTTCCATGAACTTTACTATAGCTTGTTTTTCTCTTTCAAGCTCATTCAAACGCATAGATAACTCTCGATACCTTGAAATCTGCTCTTCATAATGCGATAAGGCGAGCTGATTGACGGCGCCAATTCTTTCAAGTTCAAATCGCATCATTTGAATTGTGGTCTCTGCTTCTTCAACTTGTTTTTCATTGACTGCCAAAGGCTGCTCGTAGCCTATTTGCCTCAGCTGGCTTTGATGTTGCTGAAGCTGCAGCTGGCATGTTTGAATGCTAAGTTGCAGCTGGTTCAGGAGTTTATCAGCTTGCTCATATTCAGCATCTAATACGCGAAGTTCACTGTCGATTGCATCTATTTGTGCAGTGAACTTTTGGGCTTCTTCTTTTGCTGAGAAGACTGCCTTGGAAAGTTCAACTCGACTTTTTTCAAGTTCTGAAATTTCCTGATTAAGCGCTTCACGTTCCTGTAGCGCTTCTGCCACTTCCTTCTCAACTTTTCTTTGTTGCTGCTCAACTTTTGATAGCTGGATTTTGGCGTTTTTATATGCAACTCGCAAAACATTTTCGAATTGAGACTGAAGCGTAGAAATCTCCGTTTGAACTGTGCTTAACTTTTGACGTAGAGCATTTATCTCCTCTGCGAGTTTCTCGCGTTTTACCTCTAATGCTTGAATGTGGCCTACGTCGGTTTTTTTCCTTAAAACTGCAAGTTCTGCTCGGAGTTTCCGAATTTCCTTCTGTATAGTGTTTCTCTCAGATTTGTAAAGTGCCATCTGAGTTTTACCGTTTTCTACATCTTGCCCAAGTTTTTCGCAATACTTCTCAATTTGCTTAACATTTTTTTCGGTTCTAATTACATTCCGCTTAACTCGCTCTATTTCCCTATCCAGAGTAACTATTGATTCAGAAAGTCGCGCTATCTCAATCTTAGTTCGTTCAATTTCCTCTTCAAAGGCTGCGATATCGCTATCTCTTTTGGAAAGATGCTGCTGGAGGGCTTTCACTGCTTCATCAAGACTTTTAATGGCATTCTCGCTGGGAATAATCTTCGAAAAATCTATGGGTGCTCTGTAGTAGCCGCTTTCGAAGGCGCCTCCAGCCTCGTAGAGGTTACCATTGACAGTTACAGCGCGGTAACCTTCACTTGCAAGCGCTACCCCAGTTTTGTCGTTAGAAACAATTAACGTGTCGCCAAAAACATAGTTAACTGCCGGCTCATAAGTTCGTGCGCACTTTACAAATGCTGAGGCAACACCGTTTACGCCTTGCCTTTCAGGTATTTTTATAGATTTGGGGATAATAGCGCCCTCAAGCGGTATAATCTTTATTCGCCCAAGCTTCATTCTCTTCAATGTTTCTGTGCATGTAAATGCTACGTCAACGTCTTTAACAACTAGGGCGTTCAGCCAGCCAGCGGCTGCTGCCGCTATCGCCTTCTTGTAGGCGGCATCAACTTTAATCAGATTGTGTAGCCGCCCAAAAACGCCTGGAATCGCACCTAACTCGCCTAGTTCTTCGATGGTTCTTAACGCTTTTTCTTCCGCTGCTATGGTTTCGGCTAGTTCCCGCTGTGTGACGAATTCTATAACTGCTTCTTTCGCTGAGCTTGCTATTTTGTCTGCTTCGGAAATTTCCTTCAAAATGGCTTCTTTCTGGGCTGTTTTCCGCTCGAGTGTCTGCTCAAGGCTCTTAAGCTGTGCCTTTTGCTCCTGTTGAACCTTGTCCAGCTCAACCAGCGAATGCTCAATTTCTGAAAGCGTCGCGATAAATCTTTCTTTTCGTTCATTCAATTCCTTAAGTCTTCGGACAGTTAATTGAACAGCAGTTTTCTCCTTAAGATATTCTGACCTTAAGAGTGCTAGTTTCTTAAATCGCGCATCAATCTGTATTTCAATCTCGCGTATTTTCTTGCTGTTTTCATCTAAACCGCCCCAAAGCTGTGCAGTTTCCCGCGCCAGAGCATCATGCTCCGCTTCCTTTGCTTTGATTTCCGCTTCAAGCCGCTCCTGCTCAGCGCGGGCTTTCCGTATTCTTAGCCGGTTTTCTCGTATTTCATTTCCAATAGACCGGTGCTGCTCTGCGTTGTTTTCTCTTATTCGCTTTAAGCTTTCAAGGTTTGCTTGTCCCGAACTTATTTTCGTCGTAAGCTCCGTGAGTTTAGATCGTAACTCGCCGATTTTTATCTGCACTTTAAGTACCTGCGAGCCGCCTTCCTCAACTATTTCCGCGCTGAGTTTTCGCCATTCTCCCTCAACAGCATGCCTTTTAGATCTCTGCGCATTGCGCAGTTCGCGGAGCCTCTCAACTTTGCTTTTTACTTTTTCAATTTGCGCTGAAGTCTCTTCAATCTTCTTGTTTAACTGAATAATTTCATGGGAAATTTTTATCGCTTCAAATTTTTTAATTTCATTTTGGATGAAATTATACCGTAAAAGTTGATTGCGCTCCCTTTCTAAATCATCCACTCGGCGTTGAACCTCATCTATCCTGCCCATAGCAGTGCGGATTGAAATGTCCGCCGCTCGCAGCTTCTCTTCTGCTTCCGCCTTCTCTGCGTCGTACTGCGCGATGCCGATTAAGTCTTCGATGATTTTTCTGCGCTCGAAGGGGTTAATGTCGGTCAAGCGTGTTATAGTTCCCTGCGGGATTATGTTCTGGCTAACGCTGCTTATGCCCGCTACCGAAAGAATCTCAAGTATCTGCGTTCGCGAGACTCTTCGGCCGTTAAGCCTGTAAACGCTTTGCCCATTTCTATAAACTTCCCTCGAGACTGTAACAGTAGCGGTGTCAACCGGCATTACCCCGTCGGAATTATCAAATTGAAGCGTAACCTTAGCCATTTTTGCCCGTTCTAATCCTGCTTTCTCCGAACCATGAAAAATAAGTTTAGTTGCGCTTTCCGCTCGAAGCCTCCTTGTGCTCAACTCGCCTAGAGCAAATAAAACCGCATCCATTATGTTGGTTTTTCCGCTTCCGTTCGGACCAGTTATGGCAGTGAAGCCCTTATCTAGCGATACTTTAACTGTTTGGGGTCCGAAAGACTTGAAGCCTTTAAGCTCTATTTTTTTAATGTAGGGCATTTAATCTGCGCCCTCGCTCTTTGGAAGCGGTGCAATATTAAATAAACATCTCTTTAACATTCTTATAAAAGCTTGTTTGCATAAAACTTCACTGGTGATTCAGAAAGCTACGCGGCACACGAAAATTAATAAGCGACGCTGCGGCTGAATTTAGTCATCTAAACTGAGGATAAAAATGAGCTTACGACTAGGCTTAAGAAACTTGAGTGGCGTTCAAGAAATTTTAGTGCTAGCGCTGATGATCGTGTCTGTTTTCGCCATTTTCTACTCCGACTTGGAAATCGCATATAAAATTGTCATAGCCGCACTAGCATTCAGCATAATCTTTCTAGCGACTTTAGCAGGTCAAGTGCTTAAGCAACAAAAAGAAAACAGCCAAGCCTAAATAGACTCCTAATAAAAAAGATTAAAAAACTAAAAATGCCCAGTTTCTTAACTATAAATTTGTAGTGCTCCGGCCGGGATTTGAACCCGGGTCCACGGCTCGAGAGGCCGTTATACTTGACCGGACTATACTACCGGAGCGCGAATGCCATACGGTGCCTACCGTAAGAAACTTTAGTTTAATAAAAATAGCGCTGTGCTTCATATTTGGCGCATATTAGAAATTCATTGCAGAAACCTATAGAGGGTAGGTCTATTTGTGCAGAGTAAGCCAAGATTTTTCCTTCAGGAACTTCATCAACCTTTTTTGTCCGCTTTAAAGTTTATATAGGAATAAACCTCTGTTTCAACATGTTTGGAGCGCTCTTGGAGGGTTCTAGTTGAGTGAAGTTCGTGAAGTTCAATTACGTGTAGGCGATGCGCGACAGAGAGATGTTGGTAGAGGCATCGCTCGTATAGACCAGCGCACCATGCAGAAACTGGGCATAAGTGCTGGTGATGTGATAGAGATTGTTAATAAGCGGACAACCAGCGCTATAGCGTGGCCAGCCTACAGTGAAGACCAAAATAGAGACATAATCCGTATTGACGGTTTCACTCGCAAGAACGCCGGTGTAGCTCTAAATGAGTATGTGATAGTAAGACCGGCGAAAGTTAAGACTGCGTTAAGCATCACGCTTGCACCAGTTGATATGCGGCTAAATGTTGATGATGATTTTACTAACTTCGTAAAAAACCGCCTCATGGAGCGGACACTTGTCGAGGGCGACACAACGCTGGTTATGATGCTAGGTCATGCCATACCATTCACAGTTTCAAAAACTCGCCCTCACGGAATAGTTAAAGTAACCGCAGAAACACGACTCACAATTCTCAATGAGCCCGCGCCAGAAGCGAAAGGACTTCCGAGAACAACTTATGAGGACATCGGCGGGCTCCACGAGGAAATTCAGCGCGTCAGAGAAATGGTGGAGCTTCCCCTGCGGCATCCTGAACTGTTTCAGCGCTTAGGAATAGAACCGCCGAAAGGAGTTTTGCTTCATGGTCCTCCTGGCTGCGGCAAGACGCTGCTGGCACGCGCAGTGGCTAATGAGTCAGAAGCGAACTTTTATTCAATAAACGGTCCAGAAATTATGAGCAAATTTTACGGAGAGTCAGAAGCTCGGCTGCGGGAAATCTTCCAGCAAGCCCAACAGAACGCGCCAAGCATAATCTTCATAGATGAACTTGACGCGATTGCGCCTAAACGTGAGGAAGTTACAGGCGAAGTTGAAAGACGCGTTGTAGCACAACTTCTCGCCTTAATGGATGGCTTATCTGGGCGAGGAAACGTTATAGTAATAGGTGCCACCAACAGACCCGGCGCCCTTGACCCGGCACTTCGGCGGCCTGGAAGATTTGACCGAGAAATTGAGATAGGTGTTCCAGATAAGCAGGGCAGATACGAGGTTCTTCAAATTCATACCAGAGGCATGCCCTTAGCCGATGATGTTGACCTCAAGAAGCTTGCAGAGATGACTCACGGCTACACAGGCGCTGACTTGGCTGCGCTGAGTCGAGAAACAGCCATGAAAGCCCTCCGTAGGTATCTGCCGCAGATAAATCTGGAAGAGGAGCGTATACCGCCAAGTGTGCTTGAGAAGATGGAAGTGAAAATGGAAGACTTCATTAACGCTTACAAGGAAGTTACGCCGACTGCCATGCGTGAAGTTTACATTGAAGTCTCCACGGTCCATTGGAACGACATCGGCGGCCTGGAGGACGTGAAACAGCACTTGAAGGAAGCTGTTGAGTGGCCAATGAAAAATCCTGAAATCTTCAAACGCCTCGGCATAAAGCCGCCTAAGGGCATACTTCTTTATGGTCCTCCTGGCTGCGGCAAGACGCTGCTGGCACGCGCAGTCGCCACCGAAAGCGAAGCCAACTTCATATCCATCAAGGGTCCAGAAGTTTTCTCCAAGTGGGTAGGCGAATCGGAAAAGGCGATACGCGAAGTCTTCAGGAAAGCTCGCATAGCCGCGCCTGCAGTAATCTTCTTGGACGAGATCGACTCGCTCGCGCCAAGGCGAGGTTTAGGCTTCTCAGACAGTGGAGTCACCGAACGAGTCATAAGCCAACTGCTTACCGAAATGGATGGCATTGTATCGCTGCAAGACGTCGTTGTCATAGCTGCCACCAACAGACCTGACATGGTGGACTCGGCAGTGCTGAGGCCAGGTAGATTCGACCGCTTGATTTATGTGCCAGAGCCCGATGAAAAAAGCCGCCTTCAAATATTCCAGATTTACACAAAAAACATGCCGCTCGCCAAAGATGTGGACTTGAACCAGCTTGCGGCCACGACCAAGTACTACTCAGGAGCAGATATAGAGTCTCTCTGCAGAGAAGCGGCAATGCACGCGCTGAGGCGAGACATTAACGCGCAACAAGTTACCCTGAAAGATTTCCAGGACGCCATGAAGGAAGTAGGGCCATCCATAACGCCTGACATGGAAAAATGGTATAAGAGTTTCATGCAACAGGTTCGCCAAGTGCAAAAGCCTGCGACACCGGTCGCTTAGGAGTAAAATTTGATGCCGACAGTGAAAACTTGGAAAACGCGTCCCGCGTACATCGTGGTACTAGATATCCTTAGTAAGAAAGGCGATATGACTGATGATGACTTGTTCGAGCAGCTGAAAGAAGAATTTGAAGACTTAGGCTATAAAGACTTCAACAACATCTTGTTGCGGCTGGAGGTCAGCGGCAAAATCCGCACTACCGCTATGTCTCGTGGAAAGAGACGGGTCGAACTCGTCCAATAGCCTTATCGTGTTAAACGTGCAACTAACAAAAGAACACGCAGACGTCGCAGTTGTCGGCGGCGGGCCCGTAGGCTCCTTTGCCGCCTTACACCTCGCTAAACTACGCACCAACGTTATGGTTTTCGAGGAGCACGAAACCGTTGGCGTGCCCTCACACTGTGCCGGCCACCTAAGCATTTTTAGTCTAAGAAATCTCGGATTGCAGCCACTTCCAAGCACAATAGTTGAGAACGTTTTTTCTCAAGCCAACTTCTACTCGCCTGCCGGCTTCAAATTTTCTGTCAAACTTGCCAAACCAGTTACCTGCGCTGTTAACCGTGAAGCCTTTGATAAGTACATCGCAAACATGGCGGAAGCCGAGGGGGCACGCTACTATTTAAACTCGCGTGTTGAATCCCTATCAATGGACGGCGGCGCCGTTAGAGGCGTGAACGTCACGCGTGGCGGCATACTTGAGAGGGTTCCAGCTAAAATTGTAATCGACGCAGAAGGCATTTCATCTAGACTTCTGCGCCAGGCTGGCTTGGCGGGATTGAATGGCGATGGGCTCGTTTACGGTGTAGAAGCAGAAGTAGAAAACGTCAGAGACTTAGAGCTGGATGCGGTTGAGGTATTTTTGGGCAAGGCGTATGCGCCTGGCTTTTATGCGTGGCTCATACCGCGACGTGATGGAACCGCCAAGGTTGGACTGGCAACAAAAAGAGGCAACCCTAAAATGTTCCTGCAAAGGCTCATACATAGGCATCCAGTAGCTTCGAAAAAGCTTCGCAACGCAAGAATTCAGCGTATAACCTTCCACCCTATAACCCTTGGCGGGCCAATTCCTAAGGCTTACGCGGATGGCTTCATGGCTGTAGGTGATGCAGCCTCGCAAGTGAAGCCAACCACTGGTGGCGGAGTAATTTTCGGGTTAACATGCGCCCGCATCGCGGCGGAAGTTGCCCACGACGCCATCCGAAGAGGTGATGTTTCCTCGGCTTTTTTGCAGTTGTATCAAAAGCGTTTCACTGAAGCTTTGGGCTTCGATTTCCGCGTTATGTTGCGGGCGCGACGTTTTCTTGATTCCATTTCCGATGAAAAATTAGACTTGCTTTTACGGTTTTACGCGTGGATAGGCTTGGATAAAACCTTGGCGAATGTTGAGGACATAGATTTTCAGGGTAAACTGCTTCTAAGAATCCTGAATAAGCCTGCGATGTTTGCTGCATTGGCATATCTTATTAGACTTTACTTATCGGCAAATCCTTAAAGCCACAAATAAGCAACCTTATAGCGGATGTCGGAGAAAATTAGAATGAGCCGGTTCGAGTACAAGCAGGTTCTTGTTTTCCGAAGCGATTTGAAGCTTAGCAAGGGAAAAATTGCAGCTCAAGCGGGGCATGCCGCGGTTTCCGCAGCGCAGGAAGCACATAGACGCCACAGAGAGTGGTGGGAAGCTTGGTTATTTGAGGGGCAGCGTAAAGTGGCCGTTAAAGTGAAGGATGAACAGGAGCTTTTAGTGCTTAAAAAACAAGCTGAAGATTTAGATTTACCCCATGCCCTAATCGTTGACAGCGGCTTAACAGAGATTCCGCCTGGCACAATCACTTGTCTAGGAATTGGCCCTGCTCCGGCGGAGAAAATTGACCGTTTAACAGGAAAGCTTCCCTTGCTGTAGAGGAAGCCGCATGCAACCATGCACTTCGGAAATTGATACACTGCTTGGCATCGAGGTTTACGCCACTGAAACCACAGGCGTCGGCGGCGTTATCCGCGAGTCTGTTGATGATTTCAAGGTTGAGGAAGTTCTTGTTGACGGGTCTAAGGCTGGGATTGAAAAAGTTGCTGAGAATCGTGCGCTGGGCGCTTCCAACTCCAAGCAGCGTTATCTGTTATGCGTTTTGGTTAAGCGGAACTGGGACACCTTCATCGCTATAAAACGCATCGCCGAACAGTTGGGCATAAGCCCGAGACAGATTAGCATAGCCGGTATAAAAGATGCCAAAGCTGTTACCGCGCAGCATGTTACAATTGAAAATGCCTCAATGGAGGATGCTGCAAAAGTTAACGTTAAGGACATAGAAATTCTCCCTGTGGGCTATGTCCGCGAAAAGCTATCGCCATATTACCTTCTCGGCAACAGCTTTACCATAAAAATTAAAGCGATAAACCTTTCCGAAGCAACCGCTACAAAACAGATAGCCAAAACAGCGCAGGCGCTGGATGCACTTGGGGGGATTCCAAACTTTTTCGGGCATCAAAGGTTTGGAACAGCTCGTCCAATAACGCACATCGTTGGAAAAGCTCTGATTAAAGGTAACTTCGAGGAAGCTGCGATGCTGTTTCTGGCCAAGCCCAGCAGCAATGAGCAACCGTCCTCTAGGCAAGCGCGTGAAGAGTTGCAGTTAACAAAAGACTTTAAACAAGCGCTCCAAAAATTTCCAGTGCATTTACGTTATGAGCGACTAATGCTTCGGCATCTAGTTGATAAACCAACGGATTTTGTTGGCGCCTTCAAACGGTTGCCCATTAAGCTCCAAGCCCTTTTCGTTCAAGCCTACCAGTCATATCTATTCAACCGCTTCCTAAGCGAGAGAATCAAGCAGGGCCTATCCTTGAGCAGACCGGAAATAGGCGATTACGTGCTTCGTGTAGACCGCTTAGGAATACCTATGCCTAATACCGCTAAAATAGTAAACTCGGAAAACCTTGCCGAAGCTAACGAGTTGATTAAAGCGGGAAGAATGCGAATTGCGCTGCCGCTTATTGGGTCGAAGCAAAGATTCGCGGAAGGCATCGTAAGCGAAATCGTGCAGAGGATTCTCGAGGAAGAATGCGTCAAGGCAGACAGCTTCAAAGTCAATGCGATGCCCAGCATAAGTGCGAGAGGCGGCTTTCGCGCCATTATTGCGCCAATCAAGCATTTCAGTTTCTCTGTCCTCTCAGCATGCGCCAGCGATAAGCGAGAGTGCGAGGCGACTTTAAGTTTTATGCTTCCACGCGGTTCCTACGCAACAGTGCTCCTTAGGGAGATAATAAAGCCACGTGATCCTCTCAGAGCAGGATTCTAACCTTCTAGAAAACGTGGCGTCTGATGGCTTGCTGTAGCCTACCGTTAACTCGCCAAGCTTGGCGCTTCAGCGTTAAAAATCCACTCATGGCAATTTTCAGATTCTGTCTGTTCTATTCAAATCTCTGAGCCTATTAACGCCGTCTATTTCACTTATAAATTCGGCGACGCTTTTCGGAACCATTGTAGTCCAGTTTTCGCCTTTAAGCATCTTTTCTCGGACAAGCGTTGACGTGTAAAGGTCTCTTTGGAAGAACCTTATGCTTTTTACTTTGTATCCGGCTTCCATGAAAAGCCTGCGCGTTAAAGGCTCATTAGAATAGACGACATTGAAGCGCGGTGTGTACCCTTCTACGGCGGAAACCCATAACATGTGCAAGTGCACATCTGGGACCGGAACAATCCAAATTCGCGTTAAATCTACATTTGCCTCCTGCAATGCCCTGCGGATCATGACTAACCTTTCGCCGGCGGTGAACGGGTTGCTGAGGTTGTGGCTGTACTGGGCGCTGCCGATAACAATCACAAGCTCATCAACTTCCTTCAGAGCCTCTTTTGTGGCTTCGAGATGCCCAAGATGGAAGGGCTGAAATCTTCCTACGTAAAGTCCGCGAGTAACCATTTATTATGCCTCTTGCATCCTTTGAGGTTGGCGGCAAGTGGCTTTTATCATTTGCGATTTCGGAAGCACTTATATGCACGATAAGAAAATATTTCTGGATATGCCCCTAAAAAGAGAAGGTTTGATTTTTCTCCTTGGAATAGCTGCTTTAGCAATCGCCGTAGCAGTATTATTTCTATCTAGCGCCGCTGAGGCCGAGCTTGCGCATATGAGTGTGCGATTTTGTGGTCTGTATGGTTATTTCTTCCTCAGCTTGGCAACGTTACCAACACCTTTTCTGAAAGAAGTAACGCAAGCCTTCGGCAAGCCCTTCCTTAAGGTTCACCATGCCTTTTCAATATTAGGCATAGTCTTCATAACCTTACATCCCGTCTTTAGCGCGGTGGAAAGTCTTAGCCTGTCAGTTTTTGTGCCTAACTTCAGTTCATGGGACACTTTCTGGAGATTAGCCGGCAGACCAGCTTTCATCCTATTGTATGTAGCAATATCCGCTGCCATATTAAGAGCTAAAGCGCCAAAATACTGGCGCTTCTTCCACGCTTTAATGTACGTAGTATTACTTTTCGGCATAGTGCATGCCAACCTTATCGGCCCAGACTTCGGAAACCTGGGAATATTACTCATCTATAATGGGTTATTTGCCGCATCACTCGTGGGGTTTGCATTAAAAAGATACAGAATGCGCATTATGAAAAAAGGATAATAAACCAAAAATGGTAACAGTGAAAATCTGCTTTTCCGCCACGCTTTGCATATTACCATAAACATTAATTATCTGCTCCAATAAAACTCAACTTAAAAGGGGACGAAGCTGCATAATCAACTCAGCCGTTGTTATACACGAGCTCGTTAAGAAATTTGAGGATGTTACTGCAGTTGACGGAGTAAATTTGCAAGTCGAAAAAGGAGAACTTTTCGGGTTACTGGGGCCAAACGGCGCTGGCAAAACCACAATTATAAATATTCTCTGCGGCTTGCTAAAACCCACCAGCGGCTCAGCCACAGTCGGCGGTTACGATGTTCAGCGGCACATGACGAAAGTTAAAGAACTCATAGGAGTCTGCCCTCAAGAAACCGCGCTATATCCTTACTTGACAGGCGTAGAGAACGTTGAATTATTTGGAAACCTTCATGTGATGAATAAAGAGGCACTTAAAAAGAGATGCGGCATTCTGCTCAAGAAGATGGGACTTGAGGGAGAAGCAAAAAGAAGAGTCGATAAATACAGTGGCGGTATGAAACGCCGATTAAGCCTCATTCTTGCTCTTATTCATGATCCTGAAATAGCATTTTTGGATGAACCCACAGTGGCTATGGATCCGCAATCAAGGCATGCCGTCTGGGATTTTATAAAAGAACTGAAAAAAGAAGACAAAACAATCATCTTAACTACACACTACATGGAAGAAGCTGAAGAATTATGCGACCGCGTGGGCATCATAGATCATGGAAAACTCATCGCGCTAGGCGTGCCCGAAGATTTAGTTTCAAAAAATAACGTCAGGAACTTGGAAGAAGTGTTCATCAAGCTTACAGGAAGGAAAATAAGAGAGGAGATTTAACTGAAGCCACAGCGAGTTTTAGCCTTAACCAAAAAAGAAATGAAGAAAACCTTTAGAGAACCCGCGGTTCTGTTCATGATTTTCTTGTTTCCTGTGGTCTTCGTTTTCGCGTTCGGCGCCTCATTTGGCGGAGTTGGAGGCGAACAAACCGTTTACAACATTGGCGTAGTTAACATGGACCAGCCCACTTCGATAAATGCCTCGCAGATACTTGCAGCCGCATTGTCTGACACGAAAATACTAAAAGTGCATGTTTACGTTGACAATCAAACTGCACAAAACGATCTATTACAGGGAAAACTTCAAGGCGTGATGATAATCCCAAGCGACTTCAGCCAAAGCTTTGCATCGTATCAAGCAGCCGCAAGCAACCCTAGCATGTGGAAAAACGCCACCATAGCCCTATACCTGGATCAAGGCTCATTAGTCCCAACCCAAGCTCTGCCTCCGATTATCCAGCAAATCTTGACAGCAATCACTGGCCAGAGCCAGCAAGCACCCTCAACCCCATTCAGCTTAGAAATTGCCTCTGTAGTCAGTGTTGAAGCGCCTTCGGCATTTGCCTTCATGGCGCCTGGCATGTTTACTTTCGCATCTATTTTCCTCATAATGATGGTAGCCCAATCGTTTACTCAAGACCGCGAAAATGGCATGATGAAAAGAATTCGAATTACACCCACAACGCCGACGGAATTCATGACTAGCCAAGTTATCTCTTACATGTTGATTGCGTTAGTTCAAGCAGCCTTAGTCTTTATCATGATTTATTTGATGGGGTTTAGACCAAATGTGGGAATGCCTATCTACGCCTTTGCCTTCGCGCTGGTGCTGATTTTTTCTTTATCCAACATTGGATTCGGTTTAATAACAGCCACAATCGCGAAATCATCAGGTGCAGCAACAGGCCTCTCATTCCTCTTTGTACTCCCACAACTCTTCCTCGGTACCTTCGTGGGGGCTTCACTATCTTCAGCAGCCCAGGTTGCCGGCAAATTCGTGCCCAGTTACTACGTCACTGACGCCTTGACCTCTCTCTTCTTAAGAGGCGCACCCATCACTAGCTCCACTGTGCTACTGGACTTCGCCGCAGTTTCCGCATCCTGCATAATCATCCTCATAATCGGCATTCTTCTTTATGGCAAATACTTCAAAATCTAAGCAGAATTAAGAAAAACTTGAAAACGAAAACTGCGCCTTAACCAGCAAGGCACTGGCGGGAAAAGCTAAACAACCGCGCAAAAGAAGCCTTACAAACTTGTCAATACTCAGAATTATAAAGCCAACATTCACCGTTTTCTTCCATTCTTTTTTTATGAAAATACCCTTCCTTTCTTCTTTTGCTCCAAATTAACCGCGACAAATACAAAATGGCCCGCAGTCAAATTAATAATTGAAACACACTTTGTGGGTCAACTTTTCTAGCACTTATTTAAAATGGCTATAATTTCGTTCCAAGCATAACAGTTCCGTTTTCCTTTAGCCCATTCAAGAGTTTTCACCGTTGGCCACCTGCGCAGAGGAACTCCAAACTTCCTCAACCAAGTCCTGCACCTCTTGCAGCAGAGACGCCAACCTTGCGCCTTTAGCAGTCAAGCCATAAGTTTTTGGCGATTTTCTTACGAACACAAGCTTTTTCCCTTTTAGCCGACGCAAATACAAGTAGGTTCTCCGCAGGGAAAATCTTGTTTTCTCGGCAAGCTTCTTCGCCGAAGCTCCAACATCAGGGATAGCCTCGTAAACTTTCTGCTCAACTATCGAAAGCTTCTCCTTTTCGGGGTTACGTTTCGTCTTGAAAAAGAACACGTAATCCCTCTCTTCAGAAGTTTCTATTAAACCGACTGTTTTCAACCGCTTCAAAATGCGCGCTGCAGCATTAGCTGGAACAACTGCTGTCATGTCTTTAAAGGTTTTAGGACCCGACAACAAGGCAATCAACAGAGTTTCCTCATAGCATTCTGAATGTGCTGGCAGAAAGCGAACTAAATCGGCAAACCCATCAAGCTGCTTGGCGAGTCTGCATCCGAAAACTGTTGCGGAAAACCGCTGATTCATGGTTTCCGTTACCAAGCCAACAGCGGCCAATGGGCGCAGATACTCTTCATAAACAGTAGTCGCACTATACATGCGACCTGCATCTTTAAACTCCTGCTCAAACTGTTCCACAGAATAGCACTTTTCTGCGATAGCTTTCAGAATCTGCAATCGAGTTTCATTCTTTAACACATTAAAAAGATCTTTCATAAAATTCGGGTTTTCCATAACCTCACGCAGTTTTCTAAACTCATTTTTCAGCCTCCAGACATCGCAGCGTGCTATACACTCA
Organism: Bathyarchaeia archaeon; assembly: GCA_038848695.1. GTDB lineage: Archaea > Thermoproteota > Bathyarchaeia > Bathyarchaeales > Bathycorpusculaceae > JAOAIV01. Next base: position 89,509 of record JAWCNL010000004.1, on the reverse strand, counting down.
AGCGGTGTTAACGGCGCACAATTCCTGCACTCTGCATCTAAAGTTCTAAGCGCCTCTGCTAAATCGCAGTTTTCCCCTACAATCTTAGTTATCAAGGGTCTTCTCCCTCTACGGCATGTTTATTTGACGTGTGTCTTGCTGGGTAAAGGAGTGAGAGATTGGGGTGCAAAAAATCTGTAGGAGATGACCCAGCCATGACACACGTCATAACAGATATGACACACGTCATATTTATATATATTTCTAACAGAAATTACACTAACTGGTGAATAAATGCTGCTACCCTGCGAAGTAGGAGTAAAAACAGTTTTACCCGCCATAAAAGCCGCAATAGCCAGAAACTTCGTGGAAAAACACGGAATGAAAGAACAGCAAGTAGCTGAAATTCTAGGCTTAACACAATCAGCAATAAGCAGATATACAACAAAAAACAGAGGAAACCTCATAACAATCGAAAACATACCAGAAGTGCAAGCGCTCATCGAGCAGATGATAAATACGCTATTACACGAAAACTCTCAAAAAGAAATCCTAGAGCTTTTCTGCCAAACATGCAAAATAATCCGCGAAAAAGGCCTAATGTGCAAACCTTGCCGAGAAAAGACACCGCAACCCTCAGCGGAAACATGCGCCTTCTGCCGGTCAATTTAATCCACGGTTTGAATATTTATTAAAACGGAAAGCAGAATAATTTCTAGAGGATAGGGATTGACTTCACACGATGAAAAAGAGATTTTAGACATTATAGAGAAAGTAAGCAAAAGCGTAGTTAACATAAGTACCATAAAACTTGTCCACAACATCTTCTATCAAGCCGTACCAGTGGCTGGAATGGGCTCAGGCACTATTATAGATGCAGACAAAGGTTTTGTTCTCACTAACAATCATGTGGTCGGTGGAGCAGAGAAGATTCGTGTCACTCTCTGGAACAATCAATTGCTAGAAGGCACAATAGTGGGCTCATGCATCGTACACGATATAGCAGTTGTAAAAGTCAGAGGCAAGAATCTCCAAGCAGCAGAGCTAGGTGACTCAAACAAACTTAGGGTAGGCCAACGCGTTTACGCCATTGGAAATCCCTTTGGATTAGCAGGAGGTCCCACTGTAACTTCAGGAGTAATTAGCGCCGTTAACAGAACCATAGCAACACAAAGTGGGCTCATAGAAAATCTTGTACAAACAGATGCAGCTATAAATCCCGGGAATAGTGGCGGTCCACTTGTAGATCTTGAAGGCAAAGTTATCGCAATAAACACCGCCATTATACCTTTCGCTCAAGGCATCGGTTTCGCCATACCTATAAACGAGGCAAAAATGTGCACCGATGGCATGATAATTCAAGGCATAGCCCGAAGACCTTGGCTTGGCATAATAGGCTTAAGCATAACCAAAGAAATATCCCGCTATTACAGTTTGCCTGTAGAGCAAGGTGTCCTTGTGACAAAAATAGCTGATAATGGTCCAGCAGAAAATGCTGGAATGGTTGATGGAGACATCATCTTGGAAATAGATGGCGTTGAAACCCCCAGAATTGAAGATTTAGTTAAAGAGATCCATAAAAGAAAAGTCGGCGATAAAGTCAAAATCGTTGCCCTGCGCAATGGAAAAGAGCATTTCTTTGAGTTAAAACTAAGCGAAATACCATAAATGTGATCTACAATAAGATCTGAAGGAATGAAAAGGTTGAGTCAAAATGGGCTTAAAGAGATCCTAACGAAATTCAAAACTATCGCTATAGTGGGATTATCCAGAGAACCAAAAAAGTACAGTCACAGGGTAGGCGCTTATTTGAAAAAACATGGGTTCCACATAATACCCGTGAATCCTTTTGTAGACGAGGTACTCGGGGAAAAAGCTACATAAGCCTCCTCGATATTCCCGCTGAAATTCAGAAATCAATAGAGGTTGTTGACATTTTTAGGCCTTCAAAAGATGTGCCACCTATAGTGGAGCAGATTATAAAGCTTAGACAGATACATGGGAAACCGCATGTGGTCTGGATGCAGTTGGGAATAGTCAATGAGACGGCGGCAGAGGCAGCGAGAAAAGCTGGATTAACTGTGGTGATGAATAAGTGTATGATGCAAGAGCATTATCGGCTTTTTCATGCTAAGGAGTCTTAACTAAGCTATGCCGCCTAAAAGTAATGATGCAACAGTTGCAATAATGACTATTGCAATAGTCTCAAAGAAGGTTATTTTCCAATTCACACTAGTCCTTTTAGAGCGATAGCGAACCAGAAAGATGCCTACGATGATGGCGACCATAGTTAAAGATAAGATGATGTCCAGTGGATCTGGTAAAAAGATGTAAGTTATTATGGGTATGCTGCCTGCTATGAAGGTGGTGGTTCCACAAATTGTCGCTGCGTAAAGATTAGATCGATGTATCTCTTTATTTAAGAGCGTGAAGAGCTTCTTCATTAATAATAGGGATTTGTTTCGCTCCATCTGGTCTGGAATATCACTTAAACTATAATTCATCAGATTTTGCAGAGTCATTATGTCCGCCAAATCTTCTGTAATACCACCTAAAAGGAAACTGGAAAAATTGGTGATGGCAACTGCACTTAACGTTAAAAAAGCAGCAAAAACGGTTTGTTCGTGAGTCAATGCGGCGGTAAAAGTCGCCACAAAGGCGGAAAGAATAACGACTAAGCCTGTTATCGAACCATCCACTAGTCCAGCTACAATCTCGAGAATAGGTTCCTTCTTTAAGAGGAGACTTTCCCATTCTTTGCTTAGTTTTAGGCCTTGTTGTGTTAACTGAACCATGCCGTTATGTTCAATAATTAATCTTTCAGAGGCCATTTCTTTCAAAGCTTTTTCAAGTTCACTCATTTCGATGCATGTAAAACTTGCGCAGATTCTGTCGAGTCGGCGTTTTAAAACAGCTTTTTGCATTTGCTTGCCTTTGCTGAGGTTTAGCAAAACAATTATTCTTATAACATCGTGCAATTCTTGGATTTCAAAGGACACTTAATAATTTCTCCCTTAAGAAAAAATGAATTTTTCGATGCTAATAACTTTTATGTACTTCAACATTTTTGGATATTCAACGTGAAATAGTTTTAATGGAAATGTGATGCATTCCGGAGATATAAATTAAAATTGAAGAAAAATGATACTATCTTAGGGTTTCTTTTATGTGTTCTTATACGGAGTGGGATCAAATCTATCGTAGGTATCCTCTGTACTCGTTAGGGTGGGAGCTTGGTAAGCCAAGACCAATTTTAGTTGAATTCGTTACGAAAGGACTGATAAAGAAAGGCAAGGCTTTAGACATCTGCTGTGGTGCTGGAACTAACACTGTTTACCTCGCCGAAAAAGGCTTTGAAGTAACCGCAATTGATGTTTCTAAGAGGGCTATAGAATATGCTAAGAAAAAAGCAGAAGATGCAGGTGTCGAAATAGATTTTATAGTACAAAGTTTCGTTGACCTTTCCTTTATAGATGAAGCGTTTGATTTTGTTTTTGATATGGGTTGTTTCCATCACGTAGAAGTTGAAGACAGAATTCATTTTATTGAGGGAGTTCACCGTGTTCTGAAAAAAAGCGGAAATTACATGCTTACTTGCTTCAGCTACAAAAATGGACAAGCTTGGAATCACTTCACAAAAGAACAGATAATCCGCTTTTTCTCAAGTTTTTTTGAAATAAACGAGTTTAGGCATGTTTCTTCCATCGAAGGTGATGGCGTTAAACGCTTCTTCTATGTTGTTTTAATGAAAAAAAGAGAATGAAGCTGGCATTGGTCTTTATTCGATTTTCTCTAAGACCCGCTCTATTTCTTTGTAATCTGGCTCTACCGTCGGATCTTCTGTTACCCACACGAAACGGACCACACCGTTTCTGTCAATAATGAAAATTGAGCGTTTAGCAACAGTGTAGCCCTTGAGTCCTCCAAAATCGAGAGTTTCAATGCCGTAAGTTTTTATCACTTGGCGATTGTAATCACTTAGTATTGGAAAAGGTAACATGTTTTTTCAGCGAAAGCTTTGTTTGAAAAGGGATCATTCACGCTTATTCCTATAACTTGCGCTTTCAAATTGATCAGTCTCGCCATGGAATCCCTGAAAGCACACATCTCTTTTGTACACACGGAAGTGAAGGCACCGACGAAGAAGGCTAAAACTACCTTGCTGCCTAGAAATTCTTGTAGGCTCCGCGGTTTCAAGTTAGTATCGGGCAAAGTAAAGTTTGGCGCCTTGTCTCCAACCTTAATTTGGACTACCATCTCTAAATAATCCCCAAAAAATTAATGAGAAAACTTGCCTATAAACTGGTGCGTTTTCAACCAAAAGAGAAAGCTGAAGGACATATATTGTTCAGCACGCATCCGGCGCAATTGGGCTTTTTCGCCGTGCATACTCGTCTGCCGTGAAAAATCAGCAAGTCTGTGATACGCGCCCATTTATCCCGCGGAACAATACGCATCAAGTCTTTTTCAATTTTATCAGGATCATCCGTATCAGATAATCCCAACCGCTGAGCAAGTCTACGGACATGAGTATCCACCGCTATGCCCTCCACGATACCGAAAGCGTTAGTTAAAACAATATTCGCTGTTTTCCGCGCCACACCCGGCAACTCAAGCAGTTCATCCATTGTTTTAGGCACTTGCGAATTATACTTTTCAACCAGCATTTGGCAGCATTTTTTCAGATTCTTTGCCTTGTTACGGTAAAAGCCTGTGGATTTTATATCTTGCTCGAGCTCCTTTAAATCTGCTTGCACATAGTCTTCCGCACGCTTATACTTCTTGAACAACGCCTTTGTTACCATGTTAACGCGTTCATCAGTGCACTGCGCAGAAAGCATCGTCGCCACCAGCAGCTCCAAAGGATTAGTATAATTCAAAGCAATTCTGGCGTCTGCATGCTCCTTCTCCAGCAGCTCAATGACCTTCAAAACACGCTCTTTAGGTTCAAGATAAACTTCAGGCTTCTTCAAAGCGACAAACCTCTTGTATAGGTTCCTTTTCTTTCTACAAAAACTTTTACTACAAAAACGAAAGCATAATATGTGGTGAAACTTTATGAATTTAAAACTTCGAGTTGATGGCAAAGAAATTCCACTTAACGAATTCGTGGAAAAAATATTGAGCGGCACAATAGTTGGCGCCGTGAGTTCTCTGAAAGGTATAAAAGACGACTGGAAAAAAATTGAAATAGAGCTGGCAAAGACATAAAGCAAGACTGCGCCCACTTTTACGCGGAACTCATTCTTCAGCCGCTTATTCTGTTTTCTGTTGCATTAGAAACATTATGACTTGCAGCAATGGAATGCGACCGTAAGGTTTCATAATAAATCGAAGAAATAGTGTAATTGAAACTATTAGCTGGGTAAGTAACTAAACAGAAAATTCAAGATAAAGAAAGAGAGATGTTATCCTGTAAGGTCAATGCGCGCTTTTATTTCCGCAAACATTTCTCTTTTCGCTTTGCAGATAGGGCAAATGTAGGGTGGTTCATCCCTGAAAACAACATAACCGCATTGCTTACAATACCACAACTTCGGTTTGGTTTCAACAATTTCTTTCTCCGTCGCCTTGACCGTAACCGTAGTTTGCATCATTGGTGTCTCTGCTTTAGATGTTGATGTAGCCATGTACGCCCTGCTTTGCTTTTCCATTGGTCTACGCTCTGGAACCGTTGGCAGCTCTTTTTTGCCTTCAAAAACCTCTTTGCTCACGTAAAGGCGGCAATAGCACGCGCCGTATTCGGCGACATCTGGATCCCTGTAGTCGCATGGGCAGATTATGTCTCGGTCATACTCAAACTTGCCTGATGCTAATCTGCACGGGCAAGAGGGGTACCCATAGCGTTCCTCGTTAACTTTCAATCCTTCAAGAAGTCCTTGAAGAAGATTAGGATCGGGAGTTAAGTAATAGCCATAGGTTTGGGCATCTGCCTCGGCTCTTTTACGTACCATCTCAATTGTGATTTCCGTCATATCCCCAGTGCCTCTTTCAACCTATCTTTTCTAAAGCCAACAATCACTATTCTCTCGTCTATGATTGTAGTGGGATAACTTAGGCCACCGCTTTTGTTTTGCAGCTCTTCGCGAATTTTTGCTTTCTCGTCTTCTTTGCACAAGTCTACGTCAATATATTCGAATTCCACATTGCTGTCTCTTAGAAACTGCTTGGTCATTTTGCACCATACGCACGTGCTGAGGGCATATACCACAACTTTATGTGCATTATTCTTGCCTGGAACTTTAGAAAAGGGCATGTTTTCACTCGCTATTTCTTTCGTATCCATTAATATAACTTTTATGAAATTTACCATGGTGAGAATTTTTAGAGTAACCTGTTATGTCATATTCTTCATGAAGAAGTGCGAGTTTCATAAAGCTAAGCCGGCCTAAGGTTTCCGAATGCTTGCTGAACAACTTCTGATAATGCAGGGTGAATATGCATTGCTCTTATTATCGGCGCGAAACTTCGGTCTTCGGTAACCATGGCATTAACGATTTCCTGAATAAGTATCGAGGCTTCAGGACCTATTATGTGGCCGCCCAAAATTTTCCCCGTTTTCTGCTCCACAATAACTTTCACGAACCCTTCTGGGTCGCCCATGGCGCCTCCCATGGAGGTATCACGGTAAAAGGCTTTGCCTACCATTACCTTGTATCCTTGCTGTTTAGCCTCTGATTCCTTCAAGCCTACCGAGGCGACTTGTGGATGAGTAAAAACCGCATGTGGCGCCGCTGAATAATCCATTGGCACCTTGTGGTCGTGAACTGCATTGTGCCAGGCAACTTCAGCTTCATAATTGGCAACATGCTTAAACATTTGTTTGCCAATGGCATCGCCTAAAGCCCAAATATTCTTTTTACCAGTTTCCAGATACTCATTCACTTTTATGTAGCCACGTTCATCCAGCTTTACCCCTGTCCTTTCAGGCTTCAGAATATCCGAGTTGGGCACGCGACCCGCAGCAACCATTAAAGCGTCTGCATAAAACTCTCTTAGACTACCATCTTCGCGGCTCTTGGTGACTACGGTTTTAACTTTTCCCTGCTGCTTGACTTCAACAACTTCCAAGCTTGTGTGAATTTCCATTCTTTTTCCCATCTCTTTCCGCAGTAAATCGGAAATCTCAGGCTCTTCTTCAGGCAAAATACGGCGTGCACGCTGAATTATAGTGGTTTTTGTGCCGATGCTTGCGAAGAAGTGGCCATATTCAGCGCCTATGTAGCCGCCGCCAATTATTATGATGCTCTTTGGCTGCTCTTTCAGCGTCAATACAGTATCGCTGGTTAGATAGTCCACGCTGTTGATTCCCTTAACTGGGGGAATTCGTGGTCGCGCGCCTGAAACGATGAAAATTTTCTCCGCAGTTATAACGTGCTCACCTACCTTCATCGTGTAATCGGAAATAAATTCGCCTGTCTCTTTAAACCATGTAAGGTTTGGCGTGTTTTCCACCGCATGGGCTTGGGCAGCAGAGTCTCCGTTGACTAGGCGACGCATCCGCTCCATTATTCTCCTGAAGTCGACGGATAGACCTGCTGCGCTTATGCCTAGCTTTCCTGCTTCCTTGACGAGGGCAGCGACATCCGCAGGATAAATTAGCATTTTCGATGGAACGCAGCCTCTGTTCAAGCAAGTTCCGCCCATCGGACCGTTTTCCACAACAGCTGTTCTCAAGCCTTGGTTAACTGCCGCGGAAGCTATAATCATGCCAGAGCCTGAACCTATAACGAGAACATCAAATTTCTCCATAAAGAAACCCTTCGATAAATGTAAAGAATGCGGTGATGTCAAATAAACTTTTCAATTTCGGCTTCTTGGGCAATCTTTTTATTTGCACTGAAAAAATAAAGGAGTAAGTGGGGAGTTTTATGTCGAAGGCAAAAAAAGCAGAGGCTGAAAAGAAGAAAAAATATTACTATTATGGAAAGAAAGAGAAAAAGGCTAAAGAAGTCAAGAAATAAGCTTGGTCTCGCTTAGAAACCTGGGTATGCATCTTTCGTCATGTACGGGATCGAAGCGGGCAAGTTCGCTTTTCTCTACTGGAAGCACAATCCGCGACACCAAACCGTGCAAGCTATAAGGAAGTCGAATCAAGCGCATGTCCCCCTCAGTTACCCATTCGTCGATTTGGAAGCCTTTTTCTTTTACTTCGTGGGCAATTTGGTCCCGTTCTTTTCTGTTAAGCGCATAGGCCTCAGCATCGAAAACATGAATATGAAAACCTCTTCCTGAATAGACAATTTTCATGTTCGAAAACCACTTTTCGAGATACTCGTAAAGGCTGGCTGCTTGATTCTTGACCATGTTTAGCTCTATCTTGCAGAAGCTTAAGCCTTGGCGCCGTTTCATCTTGTCCGCGAGGCTTCCGTGAATGGGGCAGTTGATGTTTTCTGGGTCAAGATCGAATGCAAGCTCTTGTCCCTTTCTGTGGTTGTTTTCATACACGTTTCGGTCGTAATATGCTGCCTCAGGCAGAAATTCAGTTAGATAATTCCTCAGATCGCTGAGGCCTTTATAGTCGTCTATGATTATAGTTGTGTCAGCGTCTTCCCTGTACTTCTCTGGATAAATCCGCGTATGCCTACCGATAACCACAGCAAATTTGATTTCACCCTTAAGTAGCGCAAGCCATTCCTGCACCTTTTTGAGGTTAAACTCTTTAGTGTAAAACTTTTCCCGCTCTTCAAGAGTGGCAGAGCGCATGCCACGGGGCATATGATACTTGCTCATGCTAATCTGCATTAACTATAGTTTACCAATAAGTTATGGTTTTTGAAAAGGCTTGTATGGCAACGGCAGTAGAAAGCCTAATATTTACAGTTTAACGAAAAATATGATAGGTGAAACATTTTTGCCAATAGATCCTGATTTTCAGAAGAAACGACAAGTTGTGGGTGAACACAACGGGCATAAAGTTTGGGGTCCAGTAGAACCACCGACTAAGCTGGGAATTCATGGAACCAATGTTGCTGTGGATTGGGATGTATGCACAGGCGATGGCGTATGCATTGATGTTTGCCCTGTGTCGCTTTATGATTGGGCAGAAACGCCGGGTCATCCTACTTCCGAAAAGAAATCTGACCCAGCTAGGGAGCCTGACTGCATACAATGCTTAGCCTGCGAGATGCAGTGTCCTACAGCAGCAATAAAGATAACTCCGCCATAAAGCAATCCAAGCATCAAGCCAGCTAAGCCCTTCATTTTTCTTTGTCAGCTAAAACTATTCGGCATAAGTAATGCAAGTGTTGCTTGAAGCGCAACTCCAAAAACTTGCTATTTGGCGCCTATTAGAGATTCATTGCAGAAACCTATAGAGGGGTCTATTCCGTTATCTTCACTTGCTGTGGGATATTAGCCTATCAAATCTCCTTCTTTAAGACAGTAGACAGCGTGGTATTCTACATTTTTTCTGGTGCTACTACGCCAATTATGTTTAATGCATTTTGGAGTACAATTCTTATTGCGTCGGTTAACGCGAGTCTGGCATCGCTGAGCGCTTGCGGCTCCGCTTTTATGACTGGCGATGCATTATAGAAAGTGTTAAACTTGTCTGCTAACGCGTTAGCGAAATCAGCTATCAAGTTCGGTTTCAAGTATTCCGCGGCGTCGATGAAGATTTCTGGAAAGCATGCTAACGAGAGTACAAGTTCACGTTCCAACGGTTCCTTCAAAAGTGAGAAGTCGGCTTCAACTGGCACTCTGGCCGCTTTACGGAGGATACTGCATGCGCGGGCATGCGTGTACTGCACGTAAGGCGCGCTGTTAGTTTCAAAGTTCAGCACTCTATCCCACGTGAAAACAACCGGCTTAGCCGCATCAACATCCACAAGAGCGTAGCGCACGGCGCCTATGCCCACGAAGCGCGCGATTTCACGCTTTTCTTCCTCCGATAACTGGGGAGAGCGCTTCGAAACCTCCGCATAAGCACGCTCAATCGCTTCGTCAAGTACTTCGTCGAAGGTTATGTACCGCCCTCGCCTGCTAGACATCTTATACCCAGGCAGCGTGACAAGGTTGTAAGCTAAATGCACCAGATTATCAGCGCATTTGCTGTAGCCCAAAGCGTGCAATGCTAATTTCAACTGCAACTGCGCCAGAGATTGCTCCATGCCAATAACGTTTATCACTTTATCCGCGCGGCCAAACTTCCACAATGTGTAGGCAATGTCGCGTGTCGTATAAAGCGATGTGCCGTCTGCCCGCGTAAGCGTCAAAGGCGGAACTTCATAATCCTCCCTTAAACCCAAATTAGCTTTAAGCTTGAAGGCAGACGCCACATTTTCCGCGTTAAACTCCAAAACGCCGCCTTCAGTATAAACAAAGGGCGTTACCTTTAGCCTTCGGAGAACTTCAGAAACTTGCCCGCTCCACACCAAGTCGCTTTCCCAATCCCACGAATCATAACGGACGCCGACACGCTCCAGTGTTTCCCTGAAACCTTTAAGGCACAATTCGCTTACTTCCCGCACAAGCCTCATGGCATCTGACTGACCATTTTCATAGGCAAGATTTAGCCTGTTTATTTCTTCCTCGGCATTTTCCTCTTGGCCTATTTCCTCCAAGAGCTTTTCAAATAATGATGGAAACTTTTCCTTAAGCTCAGCGGCAATCGACATCCACTCGTCAATCTGCCTATTAATCTTCGCCACTTCATCAGGAGATACAGTTGGTTTTGCAAGCTCAAGTTCTTTTCTCAAGCGATTAAGCTCAACTAAGCAGCTAGTTATCGTGTAAATCTTGCCTACAAAATGGTCTGCCTTCTCATCTGGCTGTGGCCTGCCAAGCTTATCGTAGCCGTAGGCAACAACTGAAGATTGACGGCCGACATCATCAATGTAGTAGTGGCAGAAAACCGTGTGCCCTCTATACCTGAGAATTCGCGCCACCGCATCGCCTATCATCGGGTTTCGCGCCTGCCCAATGTGTATCGGGTGAAGTGGATTAACGCTGGTATGCTCAACAATTATCCTCAAGGGTTTTTCCGTTTTAATGAATCCGTACGTTACGCCATACTGCCTTATCGACTGAAGCGTTAACGCAGAAAACTTGGAGAAGTCAACATGAAAATTAACATAGCCGCCGACAGCCGAAACCTTCTCGATTAACGTGAACTTTCGCTTGTTAATGGCTCCGGCAAGATGTGCCGCTAATTCCGCTGGTTTCTGATTGAGTTTCTTGGCAAGCTCAAAGCATAAAGAAGAGGCAAGCTGTCCAAACTCAGGGTTAGGCGGCTTATTTAACGCGGAAGTTTCAACTTTAACTTCAGGCAAAACTTTCTTTAGCGCATGGGCTAATACTACTTCACATTCCTTTCGGAACTCGGCAAAGGGGTTCTCGGCTATCATCTGCGGCTTCTCCATGTTTTTAAGGGTGCGCTAAATCTTTAAGGGAAAGGTATATTTTAATTTGGAAAGCGTCGCTTATCTATGTATGGATGCAACTGGCATGAAGACAAAAATAGTTTTCTCAGAAAAATGCCTAAGCTACGGCGGCTGGCACATCGAAAGCCCACAACGAGTTAAAACGGCCTATGACTTCTTAAAAACCAGAAATTACCAGTTCGTGGAACCAGAAGCCGCAGCCGAAGAAGACCTGTTGCGGGTTCATGATTCCGATTACATTTGGAACCTTAAAAAAGGCTTAGTTGAAGACCCAGACACGCCAGCATACGAGAACATCTACGAGTATGCACGGCTTTCCGCTGGAGGCGCGCTTTTAGCCGCCAAAATTAATGGTTTCTCGCTTATGCGGCCGCCAGGTCATCACGCTGGCCGGCATGGCGCCGCACTTGGCGTTTACACGCGGGGCTTCTGCTATCTGAATAATATTGCGATAGCCGTGAAAGCCCTTGATAGACCCACACTTATACTTGATATTGATGGGCATCATGGAAATGGAACGCAGGAAATTTTCCGAGGCGACGAAAAAGTAGTCTACATTTCACTGCATCGCTATCCGCATTATCCTGGAACAGGACTGCATCACGAAGAGAACTGCTTGAACTTCCCGTTGCCGGCTGACTGCGGCGAACAACGCTACTTGGAAACGCTTGATCAAGCATTAGGTATGATTAAGGTGGGTAGATTCGAGATTGTAGCTGTTTCAGCAGGCTTTGACACACATCTTGGCGATTTAGCCTCCCTCGGCTTGACGGAGCACACTTTTAGGGAAATAGGCGCAAGAATTGCGGCGTTGAAAAAACCTACTTTCTTCGTGTTGGAAGGAGGATACGCGGGAGAAAAGAACGGAAGAGATATTGACGAGCTTTTGAGGGGCTTCGAAGGAGAATAGTAACCCTTTTTTCTATGTGAACGAGGTGGTTAGCCAGAAATAGGCTAAATCCTCTTTTTCTACTTTTGCTCTTTAGTTGCCTTCTTGTTTAACGCTTCAAGTTTCTCTGTGACCTTCAGCGACCTTTTTTCAGCTTCTGCCAGCAGCGGTTTCCAATCCTTATTCTTAACAGCGTTGGTTAATCGTTCGATTTCTGCGGGAAGCTTCTCAAGCGCTCGGCTGAATCGTTCCTCCGCTTCCTCGTCCGTGGATACAACTTCAAGGGCTTCTTCTGGGCAGAATTCAACGCATTTGGGTTCTCCACTGCAGAAGTCGCAGGCTATGGCTATGCCCTTTTCTGGGTGAAGTGTTATGCCGCCATGGGGGCAAGCCTGAATGCACCAGTCACAGCCTTTGCACTTCTTTTCATTAACCGTCAAAATGCCCGTTTTCTCAGATTGCGCCAATGCTTTTTCTGGACAAGCAGCCACGCATTTGGCGTCTTCGCAGAAGCGGCATGCGAGCGCGAAATTGAAAAGTGGTGTCATGCGGACAACGCGTATTCTTGACTTGATAGGGTTACAGGCTGCCTCGCCTTTTTCAAGCGTACAAGCGTATTCGCAGATGCCGCAACCCGTGCATTTACTTGGGTCAACTGAAACGAATTTTCTTGATTCAAATTTAACGGGTGACATTGCTAAATCCAGACCTGTTTGAGCTATGTAAATATTTCTATGTGCTTTTAAGTTTTTTAACTATGTTTTCTTTTAGAATTTTGCACCACTTATATGCGCTGTGACTTATCATCCCCTGGAACCGTTATGCATCCGGCTTTTATCGTAACCGCTTGGTTTTCAAAGGTGATGTCTTGAATGGTTCTATTTGTTTTGTGCTAACAGAATGTTTTGATATTCCATGTTAACTTCGCCATGCTTGTTTTGGATAGTATTGCTGATCCTGCGCCAATCGTCAACTAGTCTTGGCCAAAATTTGCTGCTAACCACCTGTTGCATTACATATTCCTTTATTGCCTTCTCGCGTTTTATTGTTCTCTTCTGCCAATTGAAGCTAATAAGCCCTGCACGGCGCAAGTGTTGGAGATTATGAACGAATAATTCTTTATCAATAGGATAGTTTACGCTTCCTTTTAGATCATCAAGTAAAGCGTCTATAGAGATTTCTTCTTCAGCGCACAGACAAATGATGGCTACCATGTCCTGCATAAGCCTAGCCGTGGTGCTGAGATAGAAACCTGCTGGTTTTTTCGGAATCAAAACTTGTTCTAAACGGTAGCCATATCGCTTGTAGAACCATCTCTTTGCGCCTTCAGCTAGTATTAAATAAGCTCCGATGATAAGCGCTAGAACGATAAAGAATGTAGGCGGCGGCTTTACAAAATGGAATAAATCGCCTAATGGCGTGAATGGCAAAATTAATGCGAAACCAACTATGCTTAGGCTGCTTAATAGCAGAAGCATGCTTGGCTTGCTCTTATAGAAAGGCGTTCTTTTTGTTCTTATAACAAATATAACCAGGGTTTGCGTGCACAGTGACTCAATGAACCATGCGGTCTGAAACAGTGGTTCCGTTGCTCTAAAAACCAACAGCATTATGAAGAATGTTAGAAAGTCGAAAATTGAGCTGATAGGTCCTAAAGATATCATGAAATTCCTTATAAAGTGAATATCCCAACGCTTAGGTTTTTCCACGTACTCTGCATCTACGTTGTCCGTCGTTATAGCAGACTGAGAGAAATCATAAAGCAAATTGTTCAGAAGTATCTGTATTGGGAGCATAGGCAAGAACGGAAGGAACAGTGATGCTCCCGCAACGCTGAACATGTTGCCGAAGTTCGAACTTACGCTCATCATGACGTACTTCATGGTGTTGCCGAAGGTTTTTCGCCCTTCCAACACGCCTTCTTCCAGAACGGTCAAGTCATTTCTTAAGAGTATAATATCGCTAGATTCTTTCGCGACATCCACGGCATTGTTAACAGAAATTCCTACATCTGCAGTTCTAAGCGAGGGGGCATCATTAATTCCATCGCCCATAAAGCCGACGACATGCCCATTATTTTTCAGCGCATTTATGATCCTGTCTTTCTGTGCAGGGGTTACTCTTGCAAATATGTTTGCTTCCTCGACGACTCTAGCAAGTGCGTCATCATGCATTTGTGCAATTTCGCTTCCAAGAGCAACTCCTTTCACTTCAAAACCTATATGTTCGCATGTTTTTCTGGCAACTAACTCGTTATCTCCTGTGAGAATCTTCAGCTCTATTCCAACCTTATTTAATAGCCTTATAGATTCTCTAGCGGTTTCTTTGGGTGGGTCTAGAAATGCGACAAAACCCAGAAACACCATATCATTTTCATCATTCACGGAATAAACCGCTTTATCTTCTCTTAATTTCTTATATGCAACCCCTAGTGCTCGGAAACCTTCAGAACTTAAATCATAATACTTCTGCTCAATCTTCTTATGCATTTCCTCTGTTAAATCTGCCACGACGCCGCCCAGCTCGTAGTAAGCGCAAACTTTAGCTATTTCTTCAGGCGCACCTTTGGCGATAAGAAACCGTTGCCTTTCATATTCGACAACTACTGAGACGCGTCTTCGGACAAAATCAAAAGGTACTTCGTCTATCTTCTGGTATCCTTTCACGTCAACATCCTTGTAACTAAGTATGGCTTCGTCAAGCGGGCTTTTCAGTCCAGTTTGATAAAAACTATTCAGAAACGAATACAACAGCACTTTTTCATCGTTGTTCCCGTCAGCATCTACATGTAATACAAGCTTTATTTTGTTCTCTGTAAGCGTGCCAGTTTTGTCCGTGCACAGAACATCCATGCTTCCAAAATTTTCTATCGCTGACAATCGTTTCACGATAACGCCCTTTCTGGACATTGCAAGGGCTCCTTTGGAAAGGTTAACTGAAAGAATCATCGGCAAAAGTTCCGGTGTTAAACCCACAGCAAGCGCTACAGCGAATAGAAGCGACTCTAATATATCGCGCTTATAAAGGGCATTTATTAGAAAAACAAACATAACCAAAAGAAATGTGGCTTGCATAATTAGAAAACCAAAACTTCTTAGGCCTTTTTCAAACTCTGTTTCAGGCTCCTTTTCCACAAGTCTCTTCGCTATTTTCCCATATTCCGTGAAGTTTCCTGTTTTCAGCACCACAGCTGTTGCTGTCCCGCTTACAACAGAGGTTCCCATAAAAAGGCAGTTGTTCCATTCGGTGATCGAGGTTCCCTTTGATTTTATGGGCACAGCCGTTTTTTCAACAGGAAATGACTCTCCTGTTAGCGCTGATTGATTTAGAAATAGATCTTTTGCGACGAGAACCCGCGCGTCCGCCGGCGTTATGTCTCCTGCTGAAAGATATATAATGTCGCCAGGGACAATTTCGGAAAGTTTCACTTCCTGTTTCGTGCCATCTCTGAGAACTGTTGCTGTCGTAGTTACTTTTTCCTTTAGCATCTCAGCGGCTTTTTCAGCTTTAGATTCCTGATAAAAGTCCAGTATAACACTAATGAATATTATGGAAAATATTATGGCGACGTTTATGACTTCGCCGAGAAAGCCTGAAATCAAACCTGCAATCATCAATATTATTATAAGCGGGCTTAGAAAATGAGAAAGAAACTCAACAATTGCTGCGCGTTTCTTTTTCTTCGCAAGTTCATTGCGCCCATAAATTCTTAGACGCTTTTCTGCTTCCTCTGAAGAGAGCCCTGACAAAGAAGTGTTTAAACGCGTGAACAGCTCGTCATTTGATATGCTTAAAAGTTCTTCAGGGCTTGTAAGAACCCAACTCGGTTTCCCGCTTGCTTTCTGGTTCTCTCCATTCTGCGCTTCCATAATCGCCACAATCCATTTGTTGATTCGCCCTTCGAGTTGGGTTACAATACCGTTAAAATCTCTATTCTTAAAATTGTTTCTATGCTATTATTATGTACAATGTTCACTAATATTCTGATTTAATCGAGGGCAAACCGTAAATTTAGTTATCCATCTCAAATTTGCCCGAAGAGCTTTTTGGAATTATGAACTCAAACATGTATGCGCTTATCCAGCTGACTTTTTTATCAAAACTAGATGTTCACGGGCGTAAAGAAAATCCACAGTTATGTTTAAAATTAACCGATTACTACACGCTATTCCCAACAAGTAATTGACGAGAAGAAGAGGAAATATCCACGTACAAGCCGTTAGAGGTTTTGGGTCCAGAGCACGAGTTTTCCATCGTCAACGAGGAACTCAAAGCCTTACCTATCGTAGACAAGCTTATCAAAGATTTTCACGGGAGAATTGTAAACTTTGTTGAGCTTCCGCGCTTCACGTTTGGCAAAGAACTTCAATTGCATGTTATGGAAATAAAGGCTAACTCTCCCTTTAAGTCGCCTGAATTTTTCGAAGAAACTATGCAGAACGCAGTGGAAACCATTCTGGATTTTCTCAAAAGAAAATATAACGCCTCCCTTCTCGGAACGGGGATGCATCCGCTGCTTAGACTTGAGGAAACAAGCGTCTGGTCGCACCGCCATAGACAAATTTACCATGAACTTGGAAGAATCTTCAATCTCAAACAGCATGGTTGGCTTAACATCCAAAGTTTTCATCTGAACCTGCCCTATTCAAAAGAGGCAAATGGTATTCTATTGCATAATCTCCTTGCTTGTTTATGCGCTTATCTCCCAGCTATTTCTGCATCATCACCTATATTCGAAGGCACGCTGGGCCCTAACGTGGACAATAGATTATATTTCTACAGAATAAACCAAGCGGAGGTTCCATCAATCACAGGCGATGTTATTCCAGAGTATGTTTACGCTTTTGATCAATATCGTAAAGCGGTAATCGTGCAGTACTCACAGGATTTAGCTAAACTTGGTGCTGGAAAAAGCATTCTTTTCAAGGAATGGATAAACTCGAGAGGTGTAATTCTCAGATTTGACCGCTCCGCTCTCGAGATACGCGTAATGGACGAGCAAGAATGCGTGAAGTCAGATGTGGCCTTAAGCTGCTTTATCCGTGCCGCGCTTCGCGGTCTAATAGCGGAAAAAACCGAGACTCTGCCGCATCAGCTTCTCGTACGAGACTTTAACTTGATAATCGCGGAGGGATTAAACGCGAAAGTTTCCCATCCGAAAGGCAAAACTGCACGGCAAGTTTGCCAGCACTTTTTCAATTTAGCATTTGAAAATGCAACAGAAGAGGAGAAGAAGTATCTCTGGATAGTAAAAAAGCGAATTGAAGAAGGCAACTTGTCTGAGGTTATAAGAAGCCGCGTACTTCAAAGAGCGCAGAAAACCAGCCTGAAGGAAGCCATACTGGATGTTTATTTAACACTTATTAAGTGCCTTGCTGATAATCGACCCTACTTCTGAAACTCGCAAAGGTGTTTGATCTCATGTCGAACGAAACCAAAAGGAAAACATGTACCTCCGATATTTGCTTTCAATGTACCATTACATGCTGTCAAGACGCTAAGCCACCGCTGACGCGGAAACGCCAAAAAATCATAGAAGAATACATAAAAAAACAGCAACTCAAAATCACAAAACCCTTTTCGCATGGCCAATACTCTTTTCCAGCAGTTGACGAGTCTGGCATATGCGTTTTCTATGACAAAAAAACGAGATGCTGCCTAGTCCACGCAGTAAAACCTGAAACCTGCAGGGCTGGGCCTATCACCTTCGATATAAACCGCCAAACTGGCAAACTTGAGTGGTACCTGAAAACAGCTGAAATTTGCCCTCTGGCCGATGTATTGCACAATGATCCAAGCTTGTTTAAGGAGCACTTTAAAGTAGCACGAGAAGAAATATTGCGGCTTGTCTGCGAACTTGACGGTGAAGCTTTGCGGGCAATCCTGAAAATCGAGGAGCCTCAGACCTTCAAGATAGGTGAAGAAGACTTGCCGAAAGAAGTTCTGGTCAAACTTTAACTTGCATACGCCTTTGTCCCTAATTCGGCAAGTTAATAAATAAGGATTCGCGAATATTTTTTGATAAAGTGTTAGTGGCACTTAACGTGTGCATATCAAGGAGAAAGGAGAATAATTGCTAAAAGAATTAGAAAGGAAGCTTCTCGCTGAACTCATTAAAAATTCTCGAAGAAGCGATAGGGAATTAGCTAAGGCTATAGGTTCATCGCAGCCTACCACCACAAGGCTGCGGGCAAAGCTGGAAAAAGAAGGATACATAAAAGAGTACACGGTTATTCCAAACTTTAGCAAAATCGGTTATTCCATAATGGCGTTAAACTTTTTGAAATTTGATCCTAAATTAAACCAAGAACAAATTGAAATGTTTCGGAAAACCCATCCTGAAACAATAGGCAAAGACCCGTTTGGCGTCATCTTAATTCAACGTGGAATGGGCTTGGGATATGACGCGACAATAGTTTCGCTTCACCAAAACTACTCCTCTTATGATGCCTTTAGAAATTACGTAAAGACCGCGATGGGCGCAAGCATAACCGAGATGAACACCTTCCTAATCAATCTTGAAGAAGAAAAAAGCACCTTACCCCTAACTTTCACTTTCCTCGCAATTCAACTCTTGAAATCAAACACCAAACCGCAGAACAGAAATAATTCCATGCTCCATAGAGGAACCATGGCTTAACACTCTGCACTTGGCTGCTTCTCTATAGAAAACCCATTTCTTTTAATCTTAAAGCCATGCCAAGATCTCCCTTAAATCGAAGCTTCCCACTGAAAAAGGCTTTTTCGCCGCTTATTTTCCCGTTAACCACGTCCAAGTAATCTTTTTCTTCCATTGCGATAAGTAGCGTAGGCGAAGCATGTGTTCCCTCTTTAACCCTATCTTCTGGTTTTTTATTGTAACCGTCCAGCTACCGCCGTTAGGACCAGCTATGTCTACTTGAACCGTGACATCGACGCCCACGGCTTTGTCAGGTTTGAATCTCCGCGGTAATATGCGCTCAAAAAACTCTCTTGGTGTCTGTGCTTCTGCCACCGTGCTTAGCTCCCTTTTGTTCTTTCTCCTTATTCTATAGCATTCTGCATTTTGAACTTTTTCTTAAGCTCAGCCAAATTCATTACGCGCCCACCAGTCAGCATCATAACTGAAAGCTGAACTTTAGCAGCCTCCTCAACCATCTCGTTCAGATTGCAAGCGGCTTCCACTGTCGTGCCCACGGTTATGATACCATGATTTTCCAGAATAACCGCATCATAATCCGCAATCTTTTTCTGCACGGCTTCCGCAAGCGCTCTCGAACCAGGTGCTTTAAAAGGAATAATGGGAACCCCACTCGGTAAAAGCATAAACAGCTCTATCTGTAATGGTAGGATCTTGTTTTTTGCAATACCAAAAGCCGTGGCCGTAGGCGGATGCGTGTGAACAACAGCTTGCACATCCCTTCGCGCTCTATAAATCGCTGCATGTATAGGCGTCTCCATAGAAACATTCAATTCGCCTCTAATCTTGTTGCCCTGCAAATCCACGAGAACCAGCTCTTCCGGCTTCAAGTTTCCCATGCAGCCTCCAGAAGGCTTTATCAGAAACATGTTCGCACTAGGGATCCTCGCGCTAACATTTCCACTTGCTCCCTTCACTAAACCGCGAGCATACAGCTCCTTGCCGGCTTTAACTATTCTTTCACTTAATTCAATAATCAATTTTTCATCCATTCCAGCCTTGCACTCCTTTTATCTGAACAAATCTTTTTCTTTTGGTCTAACAAGCTCCGTGGCAGATGCATCTTCTGCAGGCTGGTACTTGTAACCTCTTATGATAGCAGCAGGAATGCCCTCATTCGCTTGGCCTATCACAAGTTCCGCAGCAGAAGCTAATTCATCAGCCACAGCGGTCCGCTTTACTCTAAGCACATAGCCGAACAAGTCTTTCTCTCCGCGTCTATCCCTTAAGGGTCGAATTCCGGCCACGCCTATGGCAACGTTAACCTCGCCCATTCTGAATGGGCGACCATGAGTATCGGAGATTATTACTGCTACGTCACAGCGCGTCAACCTTTTTATCTCTCGCCTGATTTTCTGGGCTGATGTGTCGGGATTTTTAGGCAGCAAAGCCACATTTCTTTCGCCTTCGACATTTGATCTATCTACGCCCGCGTTTGCACACACCATTCCATTTTTTATTTCAGTAATAATGCTGTTTGGCCCTAGCCGCACGATTTCTTTTGTTTCGCGAAGAATTGCTTCTACTAAAGCAGGTTCTTTTCCTGTTTTCTGCGCTATTTCTTTAGCCCGCTCCGATGGCACTACCTCATCTAGGTTGACAATATTTCCCTCAGCTTTAGAAACAGCGACATGCGTGATTACTATTACGTCTCCATCCTGAATGGGTGTGTTCTGTTCTTTAGCGGCGTTGCAGATAAGTTCAGCTATATTATCGCCTTTCGTTATTAATGGTAAATTTTTAACAGCAATTATCTTAACAACATCCACGGTTGTCTACCTCGCTTTCATAAGCATGAATGGCTATTTGCCAATAAAACTTAAAGGTTATTCCATACCTACCAACGCCCTTGCCATTTGAATAAATTAGAAATTAGCTAAATAGGTGCGGTTTTGAGAAGATTTTAAAACCATAATTACCCCTTTATACATTATACAGAAAAGTTGCTTCTCTTTGAGGGAATTATCAAATTTGGGAATAGAAAATCTCAATTGCATTTTTAATCCTAAAAAAATTGCAGTGATAGGCGCAAGTGAGAGAAAAGATTCAATCGGCGCCAAAATTTTCCGAAATCTAACACGGTTAGGCTACACGGGTGAAGTTTTGCCTGTGAACCCGTTTAGGCAAACAGTAGGAGGGATACCTGCATATTCAAGCGTAAGCAAGATTCCTTCAAAGATAGATTTAGCCGTTGTCGCCACTCCTGCGCACATCGTTCCGCAGATAATCGAAGAATGTGGTGAAGCAGGCGTGAAAGGTGCAATTGTAATTTCAGCAGGATTCAAAGAGACAGGTGAAGCGGGAGCACATCTTGAGAAGCAGCTTTTAGAGTGTAAGAAAAAGTATGGCATACGGATTGTTGGACCTAATAGTTTCGGTGTGATAAGACCGAAAATTAATCTCTATGCCACATTCGCCGATAAACCTGCAATCTCTGGGAAAATTGCTTTTCTCTCGCAGAGCGCCGCATTATGCGCTTCAGCGCTGGACTGGGCAACAGAAGCCAATATTGGTTTCAGCGCCATGGTTTCCTTAGGCTCAGCGCTTGATGTGGACTTTGGAGACTTAATTGATTACTTCAACGCTGATGCTCAGACTAAATGCATGTTGCTCTATGTTGAATCTGTAAAAGACGGTCGAAAGTTTATGAGCGCCGCTCGTACTGCCTCCCAAAACAAACCTATTATACTAGTCAAAGCTGGACGGTTCAAGGAATGCGCTGGCGCAACGTTTTCTCACAGCGGTTCTTTAGGAGGAGAAGACGCTGTTTATGATGCCGCCTTCAAACGCACAGGAATCGTTCGCGTTGAAGCTATTAACGACCTCTTCAATTGTGCAGAAGCCTTAGCTATGCAGCCAAAACCTGCAGGTTTTAACCTAACAATAATTACTAACGCAGGCGGTCCAGCGATAATGGCTGCCGATCACCTTATCGCCAGAGGTGGGAGACTTGCGCAGTTAAGCAATGAAACAGTTCAAGCTTTGAAGAATATTTTGCCCCCTTACTGCAGCACAGCGAACCCAGTGGACATTTATGAAGAAGCGACACCTTTCCGATTCAGAAGCGTGATGGAAATATGCCTTAAAGACCAAAAGAGCGATGGCTTTCTGATTATTTATACGCCTCAAGGCGCAACAAGCCCCATTACTCTTGCAAAAATAATAACCGAGCTTGCAAAGCAAATCAAGAAGCCAATTCTTGCATCTTTGATGAGTGGAGATGAACGTTGCCGTAGAGCTCGTAAATTTCTTCATCAAAACGGCATTCCATCATTTAAAACTCCAGAAGAAGCCGTTGCCACGTTTATGTACATGTACAATTATGCCAGCCGCATGGAGCTCCTATATCAGACTCCGGAGGAAATACCTGCAGTACAAACCAATACCGCTTCTCTCAAGGGAATTCTAAGGCGCGCTTTCTGTGAGGGTCGTAAAGTCCTCGATTTGACTGAATCCCTACATTTCCTAGAGGAGTATAAAATTCCAACTGTAAAGACGCTTATCGCAAGAACTCCAGAAGAAGCCAGTGCGTTATCTTCTGCGCTTGGCTACCCCGTGGCCATGAAGGCGCTGTCTCCTTTGATTCCGCATAAATCAAAAATCGGCGGCGTTATCTTGAGCGTTTGTTCGGCATCAGAAGCGGCTGCTTTCGTCGAAGAAATAGCCCAGAAGGTCAAAAGCTGTGCAGTGGAGTTTCAAGGCGTTGCTATTCAGCCTTTGCTGCGCGAAAAGGGCTGTGAACTATTTATTGGCTCCAAGAAGGACAAGAATTTTGGCGCAGTAATCATTTTTGGATTAGGTGGAACCGCAGCTGAGATGTTTAAAGATGTTAGTATCGGTTTTCCACCGTTGAATCAGACGCTTGCAAGGCGGCTGATAGAAGATACAAAAGTTTACGCTTACGCGCAGTCTACTGGGCAGCCTTTGGACATCAAGCTTCTAGAAAGAATATTAGTGAACTTTTCGCAACTTATCTTGGATTTTCCAGAAATAGCTGAGATAGACATAAACCCGTTAGTTGCCACTCAAGATGGCGTTGTTGCGGTCGATGCGCGTATAGTGCTTGACTGGGACAGAATCCTGCGAGAAACGGCTGAGCATCAAGACAGCTTGCTTATTGCTTCTTACCCTAAAAAATATGTTGCTGTTAGGAAACTGAAAAATAGCACACAAGTTTTGCTTCGTCCAATAAAACCTGAAGACGAGAAGCGTTTTGACGAGTTTTTAGGTTCTCTTTCTGAGGAAACTATGCGCTTCAGGTTTTTCCAAATATTGAAAGATGTTTCTCACGACTTGCTGGTGCGATATTGCAATTTGGATTATAACCGTGAAATCACCATTATAGCCGAGCATCAACAGGATAGCAGAAAAATTGTTGGCGCTGGAAGCCTCATCGTTAAACCTGATGGGAAGAGCGGCGAGTTCGCTGTGGTTGTGAGCGATGAATGGCAAGGTCTTGGTCTCGGTTCAAAATTAATGGATCATCTCATAATGATCGCCCGAGATATGCGGTTAGAATGGATTTTTGGTTATGTTTTGTCCAATAACTATAAGATGCTGCGTATGTGCGCCAAAATGGGTTTTAGTTTAGAACCGCTAGATGAGGAAACGGTTAAATTGTCTTTAGC
The DNA here is from genome assembly GCA_038848695.1 of Bathyarchaeia archaeon. Lineage (GTDB taxonomy): Archaea > Thermoproteota > Bathyarchaeia > Bathyarchaeales > Bathycorpusculaceae > JAOAIV01. The sequence goes on along the minus strand of JAWCNL010000004.1, from coordinate 65,950 downwards.
TCTGCGCTGATGCGTAGCGACTTTTGCTGCAAGGTCTGGCAAAAAAGAAGGATAAACAAAAAAGATGGTAATTGTTTCTTTAACTTCTGAATTTCTGTAGCTTCTTTAGCATTTCCTTGTCGCCTTCAGCATCTCCAGCGCATGTGGCGATTATGCCGTCAACAAGCCCGTCTAGCTTTGCAGCGGTTTCTTCAACTTTGTCCATGGTTGCGGCGACTGGCCAGCCAATCATCTTCACGGTTTCAACGTTTCTCGGTGTTCCCACGAGGAAGTAGGCGTAGCAGGGTTTGTTTAGTCGCTTGCATTCTTTGGCTACCTGCTCCAGTGTTGGGAAGGATTTATCTTCAAGTCTCATAAAGTAGATGAAATCCCAACTGTCTCTTACTCTCGCAAGTGTTTCCTCTATGGATCGGCGTGCCGTTAGTAAGCAGCCTAACTTTAGGTTCTTCAGTTTCACTGTGTTGCGTAAGAAGTCTCTGGCTTCTTCAGAGGATTTCAGCATTTTTATGGGTTCGCCGTACTTGGGTACATCGCCCATTGTGATTGCTAAGCCGTCTAAGCCGATTATGTCTGCTGCCAGCGCTAAGCCTCCTACTTCGACTGGTCCTTTGTAGTGCAGGATGAATATGGGGCAGACGTATTTCTCTGGATATTTCTGTTTGAGTATGCAGCTTACCACCGTGCCGCTTGGTGCTGGAAAACCAGCAGCGCTGTCAGTTACGTTCCAGCCGTCAACTAAGTCTTTGATTTCTTCAGCAAGCTTCAGAAATTTGCGTGTCGGAACAAACTCGTTCAGTATCTTCATTATATATCATCACGGCTAAAAGGGAAGGTGCCTTTGAATTAAAAATCTTTTGCATAAAATCTTCTTTTAAGGAAACGTAAATAAACCATCAAACAAACGTATTTTCCTGATGGGAAAGCGTTATGAAAGTAGCTGTTTCTGGTAAGGGCGGTGTGGGCAAAACCCTCATCGCCGCTGGCCTCGCAAGTGGTTTCGCTGAAAGAGGCTTAAAAACCATAGCTATAGATGCTGATTCTTCCCCAAATCTTGCTTTAACTTTGGGCTTATCTACTGAGGAAGCCCGAAAGATAGTGCCCATTTCTGAGAACAAGGAGCTTGTTGAATCTAAAACAGGCACGGGCTATTCAGGCGTTTACCGATTATCCTTCACCGTAGATGATATAGTCCGCGATTACGCCGTTGCCACTCCTTTCGGCGTGCATTTGCTTGTTATGGGCACCGTTAAAGCCATGGACTCCGGCTGCATGTGCGCACCTAACGCTGTTATCCGCGCTTTGCTGCGTCACTTGATTGTTGAGCGTAATGAAGCTGTTGTTTTAGATTTAGAAGCAGGAGTTGAGCACATAGGTCGCGGAACTGCACGGCAAGTTGACGCTTTGCTGATTGTGGCTGACTCCAACCTGAAATCACTTGAAATAGCAAAGCATATCCATGACTTGGCTGCAAAAGCTGGAATGCAGCAACTCTATTTGATCGGGAACAGGGTAATGAATGAAACTCAGAAGGTCGCTATCCAAGGCTTCGCTGAGAAAAACGGTTTATCGACACTTGCTTTCATTCCGTTTGACTCAAAAATTATCGAAGCCGATATGCTTGGCGACACGCCGCTTAGGCATAAGGAGATTGAGGCAATACAAACCATAGACAATATATGTGACGTTTTACTTAAGAAGCAAGCTTAATGTGGAGTGTGTTTTAAATGAAAACTCTCGTGACTATTGGCCGCGGCGGAACAGGAAAATCCAGCTTTGTAGCTTTGATGGCTAAATGCCTCATCGAAGCTGGCCAAGCGCCGTTGCTGCTTGTGGACGCTGACCCAGACCAGAATCTTGCCGAAATGGTTGGCGTCGACCTTAAAGAAGCTGGAAAACACACGATTTCCGAACTGCTTGTAAGCACGTTTATAGAGCAAGGAGGCACCACAGTTGGCATTCCACCTTCCGAACGGATAGAAAGCAAGATTTGGTCAAGCGGGCTTTTTGAAAGCGACCATTTCGATTTTCTTGCCGTAGGCACCAAGTGGGTTGAAGGCTGCTATTGTATGCCGAACGCTGCCCTCAAAGGCGCTTTGGAATCGTTAACTAAAAACTATAAGTATGTGCTTATTGATTCGCCTGCTGGGCTTGAACATTTAAACAGGAGAATTACGTCAAAAGTAAATGATATTTTTGACATTCTTGACCATTCAAAGAAATCTTTTGACCATGTTAAACGAGCATACCGAATAGCACAGGAAGTAGGCATACAATTCGACAACTTTTACATAGTAGGCGGCTACCGATTTCCAGAACAACTCGGCGACACCGCAGAAAAAACATTGAAATTCAAATATCTGGGGAAAATCGCTTTTGATGAAGAAGTGGACGACTATGTCCTCGCTGGAAAATCGCTGCTTAACCTGCCTTCAGATAACGCTGCTTATCTCTCTGTGAAGAAAATACTGAATAACGCTGCTTATTTTATGTAAAAAGCACATTCAAGTAATATTACATTCATATTAGTGTGTTGTTAATTTTGTTAAAAAATTTCGGAAAAGTTTAAAAACTGTGTAAGTGTTGAATGTAGGTAAACCTTTACTGAGGTTTTAATTTGACCACTAAAAATGTGCACATGAAAATTGGCGAAATGAAAACCGCCAATAGTCTTGTTAAGAACCTTGAAGTATCTATTGGAAAAATTGTTGATGACTCATGGGAAGAACCCATGGGGCCAACACCGATGCCTGGAATCTCCACGCTACGCGACTGGGACATGAAACTCCTTAATCGTTACAAGCCCTTCTATATGCCTGACTGCGACCTCTGCTGTCTGTGTACATTCGGCAAATGTGATTTAACAGCTGGCAAAAGAGGCGCATGCGGTTTAGACATAGCTGCCCAGTCATCGCGTATCGTGCTTGCTGCTTGCTGCATTGGTGCTGCAACTCACACGGCGCATGCTCGCCACATGGTGCATCATCTTATCGAAAAATATGGGCGCTGGTATCCATTAGATGTTGGCGGCTTAAACATCAAGGTTGAAGCTCCTGTAACCCGTCTTGTTTGTGGTATAAAACCAAAAACTCTCGGTGATTTAGAAGAAGTTTTGGAATATGTTGAAAATCAAATTACGCAAGCCCTTGCTGCCGTGCACACGGGCCAAGAAGCTAGTAATCTTGATTTTGAATCAAAAGCTTTCCATGTAGGCATGCTCGATCATGTTGGAATGGAAATAGGCGACATCGCTCAAGTGTCCACATTTGGTTTTCCAAAAGCTGACCCTGAAGCTCCGCTTGTTCTTTTGGGTATTGGCACGGTGGACAAATCTAAACCTGTTATAATGTGCATAGGCCACAATGTAGTGCCTTCTATAAGCATAATAGATTACATGAAAGACCATGGGTTAGCAGACGCCATTGAAGTTGTGGGATTATGCTGCACAGCGCATGATATTACACGTTACTACAATCGAGGAAAAATTATCGGGCCAATCTCTTGGCAGTTACGCTTCGTTCGCGCAGGTTTCGCAGATGTAGTTGTTTTAGACGAGCAATGCGTTAGAACGGACATTTCCGAGGAGGCTAAGCGTGTAGGAGCGCCAGTTATTGCTGCTTCCGAGAAAAACTGCGTAGGATTCAAAAACCGCACAAATGACCCTGCAGACGAGATAGTGGCAGACCTCGTAAGCGGCAAGGTTCCCGGCGTACTAATCTTGGATCCTGAAAAAGTCGGCGAGGTCGCAGTAAAAGTAGCCCAGAAAATAGCGCCGATCCGAAAGAAGCTCCGAAACTTGCCTAGCATTGAAGAAATCAAAGCTCTGGCAAAAACCTGTAGGCAATGCAATCTCTGCCAGCGGAGTTGCCCACAAGATCTCCACATTCCGAAAGCATTAAAGGCTGCTGCTGAGGGCAATTTTGCTCTTTTAACCGATTTATATGAATACTGCATTGGCTGTGGACGTTGCGAAGAAGCCTGCCCGGTGAAACTCAGCATCCACAGTTTCATAGTGAAAGCTGGCGAGAAATTCATGCTGGAAGAAACTAATCTCTGCCGTTGCGGAAGAGGCGCCGTGCAAGATGTTGAAATCCGCAATGTCGGCAGTCCAATAGTACTCGGTGAGATCCCAGGCATACTCGCAGTTGTGGGTTGCAGTAACTACCCGAAAGGCGGCAAAGACGTTTATGACATCTGCCGAGAATTCGCTCTCAGACGCTATATAGTAGTCACTTCTGGATGCTCCGCCATGTCTGCAGGATCCTATAAAAACTCCGAAGGAAAAACGCTTTATGAGGAATTCCCAGGCGAATTCGCAGCCGGGGGCGTCCTTAATGTTGGTTCATGCGTGGCCAACTCGCATATTGCTGGCGCAGCCATAAAAGTCGCCAACATATTCGCGAAACGTCCTTTAAGAGGTAACTATGAAGAGATCGCTGATTACATATACAACCGTGTAGGCGCTGTTGGCCTAGCATGGGGCGCTTACTCTCAGAAAGCCGCTGCAATCGCCGCTGGTTTCTGGCGTTTAGGCATCCCAGTGCTTGTAGGCCCACATGGCAGCAAATACCGCCGCATGCTTCTTGGCAGAGCAGACAAACCTGAAAACTGGGAAGTTTATGATGCACGCACAGGCGAAAAAGTCAATGTTGGTCCAGCGCCTGAGCACTTGTTCCAGACTGTGGAGACGCCGCAGGAGGCTATGGTTGCCATAGCTAAGCTGTGCATGAGGCCTAACGATACATGGAAGGGCCGCAGCATCAAACTAAGCCACTATATTGATTTGCATAAGCGCCACTATGGATGCATGCCGCCAGACCTGCACTTATTCGTGCGCACTCTGGCTGACGTGCCAATGACTATGAAAGATGAAATCGTAAAGATTCTGGAAGCGAAAGGCTGGAAGGAAACTGTAATTCCAGATCCGACCTTGCTTCCGAGAATGATACGTAAGAAGAAGGAGTGATGTTGAAATGTCATGTGAACCATGGCAATGTGCAGAGATAGCAGCGACAAAGAAGGCAAATCCAATAACTAAGCCTGAAGTGGCTGTTGCAATGATAAAGAAGGCTGAACGGCCCATACTTATCGTGGGCAGCAACGCCACTGAACGCTGGCTGGAGGGCAGACAACTTATAGAATACATAATCGACTTTGCCAAAGCCTCAAAAGTTCCCGTGGTCGCAACTGCTCACATGGTTAGCGAGTTTCTAAAGCGCGGTTATGAGCCTGCCGCGTTTATGTCTGCAATGGATATAGGCAATCGCTTGGTTGATCCTGAATGGCAGGGCATCGACGGCAAAGGACCCCCTGACTTGGCCTTGTTCATAGCTTTGCCCTATTATATGGAATCTCTGATACTATGTGGACTCAAGCATTTTGCCCCTAACCTTAAAACCATGACCTTAGATAACCTTTATCACCCGCATGCTAGCTGGTCTTTCCCAAATGCAACTTTGGAAGAATGGGCTAGCAACCTTAAAGTCATGACTCAAAAATTTGAAGGAGGACAATAAAGAAAAATGTCAATGTTTAGTGATATACCCGTCGATGTCGGCGTAATCTACGAGGGCGAACGCATCCGCAGAAACGACATGTACGTGGAGCTTGGAGGACCAACTGTCAAAGAGAAGTTCGAGCTAGCAAAAGTTCGACCTGCAGACGTTATAGAAGATGGAAAAGTAATCATAATCGGCCCAGACATAAAGGACATGAAAGAAGGGAGCGCCTACCCATTAGGCGTCTTAGTTGAAGCTGCTGGCGCAACGCTTGATGAAGGTTTAGAAGGTGTGATTGAGCGGCGTATCCATGGCTACATGAATTACATTGAAGGTTTTATGCACCTTAACCAGCGCTATGACATCTGGATAAGATTAAGCAAGAAATCTTTCCAAAAAGGCTTGAACTCTTTCGAATACATCGGCAAAGTTCTGCATAGGCTCTTCAAAAGCGAACTGCCTATAATTGAAAAGTTGCAAGTAACTTTCATAACTGACCCTGAGAAAATAAAAGAACTTTATCCTCAAGCCCTGCAAGCATACGAAGCGAGAGACGCCAAAGCCAGAGGCTTAAAAGACGAGGATGTGGACAAATTCTACGGCTGCATCCTTTGCCAATCCTTTGCTCCGACCCATGTCTGTGTTATCACACCACAGCGCTACTCAAACTGCGGCGCCATAAGCTGGTTTGACGGACGAGCTTCCGCAAGCGTAGACCCTAAGGGCCCAGTTTTCGCTATTGAAAAAGGCAAGTTACTGGATCCAGTAAAAGGCGAATACTCAGGCGTAAATGAAACAGTCAAAAAGAAGACGCTGGGAGAAGTTAACCAAGTTTGGCTTTACACAGCCTTCGGCCATCCGCACACTTCCTGCGGCTGCTTCGAGGCCGTTGCATTCTACATGCCAGAAGTAGATGGCTTCGGCTTGGTGCACCGAGGCTTCAAAGGCGTAACAGTGAACGGCCTGCCTTTCTCAACTCTTGCTGATTCAACAGCAGGCGGTCGGCAAGTTGACGGCTTCCACGGCTTATCCATCGAGTACATGCGCTCCAAGAAATTTTTGGAGGCTGATGGCGGCTGGCACCGCGTAGTCTGGGTGCCCAAGGAAGTTAAAGAACGTGTAAAAGACTTCATCCCCAAAGATGTAGTTGACAAGATAGCTACTGAAGAAGATGCGCAGAACCTCGATGCTTTGAAAGCCTTCCTGAAGGAGAAGGGGCACCCTGTAGTGGCTAAATGGGCTGCAGCAGAAGCAGCAGCTGGAGAAGCAGCGCCCGCAGAAGCCAAAGAAGAAGAGGGTGCCATGATTCCTGTGGCGACAGCGGCAACTTTGCCTATAATGGCTGGCGGTTTCAAGATCATCCTGAAGGACGCGAAAATCTACGCCAAGAAAGTCCTGATACGTCCAATAAAAGACGAGAAAAAAGTTAGCGCTGGGTGAACTTGTTTGGCTGACAAAAAGAAAGAAGATAATTCAGGGCTACCCTTCAGCCCTGATCTGCTGGAGTTACTGGCGAAGTTTCAGGAAATAGAGCTAGAAGATTTCGAGCTGGAAGCTGCTGACTTAGAGTTGTGGTTTGGCGCGGGAGGCGTGCCTGCACAGTTTCTGCCCCCGCCAAAAGTGGCGCCTGCAGTGAAGGGTAAACCATCAGAGGTGCTGAAAACACGGTTTGTGCCTCCAGTAGAGACTTATCCAGGGAAAATAGTTGAAGTTAAACTTGGCGCCACCAAAGGCGAAGGCGGAACACGTGGTCGTTCCATCATAATCGGCGGAGAGACTTCGCCTGCGTTCTACACTTTCGAGCGGCCTGTTCTTCATCCGCCAGTAGTTACAGTTGACGTCTTCGACATGGAGGTTCCGCTTTCTAAAGCTGTCAAAATGCACGTGAAGGACGTCATCGGCGATCCAGCGGCGTGGGCGAAGCTTGCAGTTGATAAATTCGGCGCAGACATGGTTACAGTTCACCTAATTAGCATTGACCCGCTGCTTAAAGATGCCAAACCAAAGGATGCCGTTAAAACGGTCGAAGAAGTTACACAAGCTGTTGATGTGCCGCTGGTAATTGGCGGCTGCGGCGACCCAGTTAAGGATGCGGATGTTTTCGCTGAAATAGCCGAAACCTTCGCTGGTGAACGCTTCTTAATTAGTTCAATAACGCAGGATATGGATGTAGAGCGTTGTGCCAAGTTTGTTAAGAAGAATGGTCATGTGGCGTTGTCTTTCACACCCATGGATTTGAACTTGGCACGTGAACTTAATCGGCGACTTTATGACTTTCTCGGCAAGGAAGACATCGTTATGGACTTGACAACTGCCGCGCTTGGTTACGGTTTAGACTACGCTTTCACCAACATGGAACGCGCAAGGTTGGCGGGTTTAATGGGCGACGTTGAACTTGCACATCCCATGTCTTCGGGCACCACTAATGCTTGGGCTGCACGTGAAGCTTGGCTCAAGATGGCTCCTGAATGGGAGCCTCGTGAGCTTCGAGGCCCACTATGGGAAGTAACAACTGCGTTGACGCTTTTGCTCGCCGGCGTGGACTTGTTCATGATGATGCATCCTGCCGCGGTAAAGACGCTGAAAGAAATCGTAAATCACCTGCTAAGCGGAAAAAAGGCTGACGCAAGCAAATTTGCCGACTGGGTTTCCTTGAAGCTTTAATGGAGACGTGTATTGTATGACTGAACGGGAAAAGAAGAGTAAGGCTGGAGTAAAAGAGCTAAGTCCCATCGATGTTTACAAGCTTCTTCCTAAGATTAATTGTAAAGAGTGCGGCGAAGCGAATTGCATGGCTTTCGCTACAAAAATCGTTAACCGCGAAGTGCAAATTGATCAGTGCCCGCCGCTGCTGAAGAAGGAGCATGAGAAAGCTTACAATCAGTTGAAGGAGATGCTGAAGCCTCCGGTTAAGGAAGTGATTGTGGGCGTTGGTGATAGAGCCGTCAAGCTCGGTGGCAAGCTCGTCATGTACCGGCACGAGTTTACATACTTTAACCCCACAGCCATCGCAATTGATGTTACGGACCAGATGTCTGAGGAGGAATTGTTAAGCCGCGTGAAGCGTGCAGAGCAGTTTAGCTATGAGTATATTGGTTATACGCTTAAGCTTGACATGATTGCTGTTCGCTCTACATCAGGTGATCCTGAAAAGTTTAAGGCAACCGTTAAGAAGGTCTCCGAAAACACCAAGTTGCCGCTGATCCTATGCGCGCTTAATCCAAACGTGGCTGAGGCCGGTTTGATGGCTGCGCCGAAGGCGAGACCACTGTTGTACGCGGCGACCGCTGATAATTGGCGAGATATGGCTGAGTTAGCGCTTATGTATAATTGCCCATTAGTGGTTTCTGCACCGAACGATTTGGATATGCTAATGTCATTAACTAAGACGTTGCTGGCTTATGGGGTTCAAGATTTGGTTTTGGATCCCGGCACCTTTGTCAATGAGGGTTTAGCTGATACGCTGAATAACTTTACTATGTTGCGTAGGGCTGCTTGCAAAGCGGGCGAAGAGTTAGCTGGGTTCCCGCTTATGGGCGTTCCAATGGTTGCCTGGATGAATAAGGGCGATCTAGCAGAGGAAATTGTGAAGTGGCGCGAGGCTTACTTGGCCGCCATGCTAATAGTCCGTTACGCGGATGTCCTTGTGCTGCATAGTATTGATGGCTGGTCTCTTCTTCCCAACGCTGTGCTACGTCAGAACATTTACACTGACCCGAGAAAGCCTGTAGCAGTGGAGCCAGGCCTAAAAGTCTTCGGCGCGCCAGACGAGAATTCGCCTGTACTGTTCACCACAAACTTTGCTCTGACGTATTACACCGTTGCCTCAGACATTGAGAACTCGAAGCTTAATGCCTACTTAATCGTCGTTGACACTGAGGGCTCAGCCGTGGACAGCGGAGTTGCAGGCCGAAAGCTGACAGCGGAGAAAGTGGCAGACGCCATAAAAGCCACAGGCATCGAGCAAAAGGTGAAGCATCGAAAGCTCATCATCCCAGGAAAAGCTTCGAGAATAAGCGGCGAAATCGAGGAGCTTACAGGCTGGAAAGTCCAAGTAGGCCCAAGAGATTCCTCAGAAATACCAAAGTACCTGCAAGAGAAATGGCAACCTTAACCCTGCCACTTCTCAGCCAACAATTTCCTTTCCCCACTTTTCAGATAAGCATAAGCACTAGCTGGTTTTCTGCTGCCACCGCTGCGGAATAGACCCCTCTATAGGTTTCTGCAATGAATTTCTAATATGCGCCAAATATGAAGGCGCTGCTTGCCTAGAAACGCGGATACAAAATGAATTTTATGTATGTGGCTATGCTGTTTGGGTCGTTTGTTGCTCTGTTTTGTTTTCTGCTGGTTTTTGTGGCTTTTCAACGATTTTTGCGTTTATTTGCACAATTTCATCAGTTATTATGTTTCCTCGAACAGTCTTTCGCCTTCGTTCGCCTTCTCTCTTAGGGTTAAATCCTGTTCCTCCGCTTATTATAACTTTCCGCCGTCCTCCGCCATGTACGTTCGCCCTCATGGGTATGCCATCTTTGTCTGAACCGCCTGTTATCTGCAGTTTGTGCGCCGGCAAATCCACAATAGAGCCATCCACTTTCTCGCCGATTTTTCTGCCAATGAATGGTGCCGCACGTGTTTCCTCAAGCTCAACCACTTTTGAGGTTCCAGTTTCTGGATCAGATACTATTACCTTGAATTTAGCCATTTTTGACTTAACTCTCCAGCGAAGTATGAAGTTAAGCATCTCTCTATTAAGGATTTATGGCGAATATGCGACTATTCAAGTCACAAAGCGTGTCTCTCCAGCGTAAACATTTTAATTTAGCTCTGTAGAAATCTTGCTGCTATGTGGCGATTAGGCTTCTTCATCCATGAAATTGCATTCGGCCTGCTCTCAATATTCATTCCATTGTACGTAGTAACGCCTGCAGTGGGCGGATCATTATTCGATTTGGGCGTGATGACGTCCATGGCGCTGCTTTTGGCTATACCCGCTTCATTCTTCTGGGGCTACATCTGCGACAAGACAAGACGTTATAAACGGTATATCCTTCTCTCTTTCATTTCGCTGGCTATTCTACTTTACCTTTTAACCTTCGCCACAAACGTCAGCACATTTATCATTCTTTATGTGCTAATGGCAATTCTTCACGTGGCACATGAAGCGCCAAAAAATGTTCTAATAGCCGAGCATTATCCGAGGGAAGATTGGGGCAAATCTTATGCACTCTATGAAGGCTTCACGGAGATAGGCTGGCTAATTGGTTTAATTACTGGCTTATTTACGGCAACAATTGCTTTGAGTCCCACGTACATACTGCTACTGTGCAGTGGCCTAAACTTGGCGGCTTTTGTTCTAGCCCTCTTCTTAGTGGCGGATCCAATTATCATTTTTGAAAGGCGACTGGTAAGCATAGAAAAAAAGATTGACTACGCTTATAATGGCGCGCAAGTCTTCTCGAAACTTGTTGATGGCTTATCTCTGCGCGAAAAGCTCAAACGCGAAAACTTCGCGTTGTTCGGTGCTGGTTTGATTCTTTTTTCTTTGGCTTCCAGCTTATTCTTCACGCCTCTTCCAATATTCTTCTCCAACACGCTTGCTTTATCCGAGAATATGGTGTTTTTAATTTACATACTGAATTCCAGCGGCACCATGACAGGATACTTTCTCGCAAGAAAACACTCCGCCACTTTCAATGCAAAATTATATGTTCGGCGTCTTGTACTTCTTAGAAGCATGTTAGTTATCTTATTGGCTTTCATCGTCAATTTTGCTTTTTCGCCGCCGCTTTTAGCTTCGATTATACTGACCTTCATGGGTTTTGCATACGGATTTTATCACATACTAACGCTTTCGCTGTCTATGGAGCTTATTCCCGCTGGGAAAGCAGGTTTGTTCGACGTGCTTGTAGGTTTAGGCTCCTCTTTAGGCTCTTTCCTAGGCCCTTTACTAGCTGAAAACTTTGGATTTCTGCCTCAATTCCTGATAGCAGGCACTATCTTCTTTGCTGCCTATGTGTTTTTCAAAATTTTTTCATAAAAAAGAAGAATGACGATTATTCTGTGTGCACTCGGAACAAGTCGATGTCTTCGCGCATCGCTGGTGTTAGCTCCAAGAACTCTCTAACTGCCCGTTCCACATCCTTCGCTTGGGTTACGTATCTCCCAACGATAATGACGTCAGCCCCTTTCTCTAGCGCTTCTTTTGCGGTCTCCGGCACTATTCCGCCTGCAACGGCGATTAAGAATCGCTTGTCAGGGAAAGTCTGCCGCATTTTCGGTATTAGATCAAGCCCCAATGTTTTTCCTGTTTCTTGATCTATTCCTCTGTGAATTATGACCATGTCTGGGAACTCTTTGAGCTGCTTTAGCTTTCCAATTGGGTCTTCCACATTCAGCATATCTACAACACCGTAGATGCCTAGTCGTCTGGCCTCATGTACAAACGCATCTAATGTTTCAGGCGGCGCTAAACCAGCGGCGACCACGGCGTCTGCTGTGTCCTCATATGCTATGTCTACTTCGACTTTTCCCACATCCAACGTCTTCAAATCAGCAATCATGAACGCGTCTTTGGCAACCTGCCGTAGTTCATTTATGACACGGGTTCCGTAACGTTTAATCAGCGGGGTTCCGACTTCGATGATTATTCTGTCGCTTCCAGGAATTTGCGAGATTACCTTCTTAGCTTTTTCCAGCTCTGGCGGATCAAGTGAAATCTGCAGGTACGGCGGTCTCCACAAGCGCGGAACTCTGAAGCCCATTATTGGATGCTTAGCGCGGTCTTTCTCGTAAAGCATCTTGTCAAGCGATGGATACTTGTTTAAGGCTCTCCGTAAAGCCAGCTTTGTTGCGCCATAATTGTACTGGTATATTTTGCGGTAGTCACTTGCCTGCGGGTGGACAAATACACTGCATATAATTACCCAGTCATCCACTTTCTCCCTTGGAATAATCCCTTCCTCTACAGCGTCTGCCACTGCCTTTGCAACTGCAGCCTGCGCTGGCCCAAAAATTTTCCCTGCGTCCTCCATATTCTTGATAGTAACTTTCGGCACAAGCAATGTATGCGGCTTAGGCGGAAGATTAGGTCGAATAACCGACAGCAAAGGCGTATGCCCTGCCGAAAGATTTGCCAAACCGTTGGCGAAAGCTTGCCCAACAGGCCCATTTTTGTCGCCGATTAAGAGATCTATATGCGCCAACTCGTTTCCTTCACCTAAAAGAGCTTCGCCAATCAAGTACGTCGGCCACGGCTCTTCGACACCTTCGTCTGCAAACGACATCGGAATGCGGTTTACAATTTCTTTAAAATCGACATTGAACTCTTTCAGCCAAGTGTAAAGCGTATCTCTATGTATATTCAGCTCTTTTGCTGTTCCTGCAACTGTCGGTTTTGTCGGCTTCTGCCCCTGTGAAAGCCTGTGTTCGACTTCTTTTTTCGCGGCTTCTGTCACCAGTTTTATGAATTCTTCGCGTGTTTCAGGTTTTTTGGTGTCTATACCCGACATTTATGTCGCCTCTGCGCTCTGTATGAAGCATCTTGTATATAAGAGTGTCGGAGCAGGTTGATTATTTTATTGAAAGCACAGCTGTTTCTTTAAGATTTTGTCGGTTGCGCATAATTTTGTGTTTAGAAAGCTTGTTAAGCCAAGTTGCGGTTGTGCGCTAAAATGCTGTGTGCTCGTCTTGGGTCAGTAGAAGTTAACAGTCCCTTTTAGATAATCGGTAAATCTATATTTCTGCGTGTATTGTGTGTAACACCAAAAAATAAGGGTGCCCAGATGGTTAGGCTTAATTTGATATGCTTCGGCTTAATGCTGCTCGGTTTTGTGCTCTTTTTTTATGGCGCCAATTTCTATGACGCGCTTGTCGGATGGGCGGGTGTGTTTATCTTTCTTGGAGGCTCACTTGCCATTCTTCTCTTATATATTTATAAGGAATTAAAGAAAAAAAGCGCTGCTCAGAATCCATAGAGCGTGCTATACTTTTCTTGCAAGTACTGCAAGTAGGGGCCGGCGTCTAGTTCCCTTCCAGTTATTTTAGTTATCAACTCATTTGGGTCATACAGGGCTCCGTATGCATGCACATTTTTGGCTAGCCATCCCATAATATTTTTCGTGTTGCCCTCTGCGAGTTGACTTCGCCAGTCGCTTATGTCCTTTGCCAAAGCGGAGAGCAGTTGTCCGCTGTAGATGTTGCCTAAGGCGTAGCTTGGGAAATAGCCATAATAGCCGCTTGCCCAATGCGTATCCTGCATTACCCCTTCAGCATCATTTTCAATTTTCAAGCCCAAAAGCTCTTCATACTTCTGATTCCATATCTCCGGCAGCTGGTTAACTTCAATTTTGTTTCCGAATAGGTCTCGTTCAATCTGGAATCGGATTATTATGTGAAGGCAATAGGTTACTTCGTCGGCTTCTACACGGATTTTTGAGGGCTTAACCTCATTTATGGCACGCACAAAAGAATCCAATTCAAGATGCGCTAAGCTTACGCCGGCAATCGCTTTCAGTTTAGGCAGGAAACTGCTCCAGAATTCTCTGGAACGCCCAATAATGTTTTCTACAAAACGCGATTGCGATTCATGTATGCCGTAGGAGCAGCTTGCGCCGACAGGCTGATACTTCCACTCCCGCGGCAGCCCCTGCTCATATAATGCGTGGCCCGTTTCGTGGAGCACTGAAAAGATTGATGAGGCGAATTCTTCTGGGTAATAATGCGTTGTAATTCTCACGTCATCGTAATATCCTGTTGTGAACGGATGCTCGGTTTCATCGATTCGCCCAGCCGCATTAGGCGAGCTAGCATCGTAGCCCATTGTCTCCGCAAGAGCTTTTGCAATTTGGCGCTGCGTTTCAACTGGAACGCTACACTTAAGTATCGCCGTGTTTGGTTGGTTCGGCGCATTCTGGATTTTCCTAAGCAATGTGACTAGCCCTTTTTGGAGGTGCTCAAAAATTGGTGCAATTACTGCTGCTGTCATTTTCGGTTCGAAAAGGTCTATGAGTGCATCATAGGGTGTAGCCACCGTCTTGACTCTCATGAGGATTTCGGCTTTTTCACGGTTAAGCTCCACGAGTTTCTCCAGCTCAGGCTGAAGCATACTGAAGCTTTTTGCAGCCTTCGCTTTCTTCCAAGTATTCACGGTTAATGCTTGCTGCCTAGCGATTTCAGCAACAAGCTTTTCCGGCAGCTGAGTTTGTTCGTCGTAATTTTTCTTGATAAGATAAACATTGCGCTTTTCCACATCTGTTAAAGTCTCATACTGCGGGCTGTTAAGTATCTCGTTTAACAGCCTTCCGATTTCTGGTGAAGTGCTCATCTTATGGCTGAGGCGGCTCAAAAGAGCGAGTTGCTGGCTCCGCTGCTCGATGCCCCTTGGCGGCATCATGGTCTCCATGTCCCAGTGAATTATGGCCTCGGCAGACTGTAGGACAATTAAGTCTTTGGTTAACTCAACTAGCTTCTTATAAGCTAAATACACATCAGAGGACATGTTCATCTCCATTTATGCTTCTTTAGTGGAGCGCTTGTAAGAAAAGACTTGTGATTATGTACACGCTGGAGCGTTTGCGAGTAAGGTTCAATTTCGATAATCTTAATAACGGTTTCTCTCATCTGTTTAAGTGTGGTGCGGAATGAAACGGAAGTTGATGGAGATATTAGCTTGTCCTATAGACAAGTATCATCCACTTGAGCTCCATGTTTTCGAAGAAAAAGACGAGATAACCGAGGGCTTAATTGTATGCCCTAAATGCTTGCGGTGGTATCCGATACGCGACGAAATCCCAGAGATGCTGCCTGACGAGTTGCGAAAAGAAGCAGAGGATTTGCCCTTTTTGAAGAAATGGTGTGAAAAAATACCTGAAAAAATAGTTTTTGAAGGTAAACCTTTCAGCTTGAAACGTTAAGCGCTTGCACCCAATTTTATTGCTTTGTTCTTTGCTGATGAGCGCAAGGCTGCTTCCGCAATCTCCAATGCTTTTAAGCCATCAATGCCTGTTATCAGCGGTTTCTTCTTTTCTAGTATGCACTCTGCAAAGTGTTGGAGTTCAAGTTTTAAAGGCTCTTGCCAAGCGTATCTCGGCTGCAAAGTTTCCTTTTGATCTTCAATCCACAGTTCTTGCGTCATGTAATCCAGCCGCATTATGGCATTGCTGCCCGTAACCGTAAGCAAACGCGTTTTATAGGGCGTTAGCCAGTTGGATTCAATGAAAGCGCTTTTCCCATCCTTGTAAGTAAGCATTATCTGAGCGTAATCCTCAAACTTTCTATGCCGCATGTTCCCCGTTTTTGCGTAAACCATGATGGGCTCTTCGTTGAAGATGTAACGCATGACATCTATGTCATGGATTGCAGTGTCTTTGACTACGCCTACATCCCCTATTCTTTCAGGCCACTGCGAAAAACGCTTTGCAGTAGCGCATACAAGCTCGCCTATTTCCTTCTTTTCTACCGCTCTGCGAATGTGCTGCAGTCCGGGGATGAATCGCATTAGGAAACCAACTGTCAAGTGCAAGCCATTTTTCTCGGCTGTTTCCAGAAGCACTTTCGCTTGCTTCGTGTTGGCCGCCATTGGCTTTTCAACTAAAACATGTTTTCCCGCGTTAAGTGCCTTTAAAGCTTCCTTAGCGAGGATGGTTGACCATGTGCATACGCTTACGGCTTCAATCTCCGGATTTTTCAGCATCCTCGCGCTATTCGTGTACGCTTTAACGCCAAACTGTTTGGCTATGCTTTTCGCTCTTTCCGCGTTTACATCGCAAACAGCTACAAGCTCGGTTGAATCGAGTTCTTTGTAGGCGCGTGCATGGTTTTTTCCCCAGCCGCCCACGCCTATTACGGCTACGCCTAGCTTTCTCATCTATTTCCTACTCCTCGGCCTATCCCACGATATATGAATCCTTCTTTTTCAACTTTTTGTGGTTCAACCATGCCTGTTAAATCAACAAAAGCTGCGGGTGCTTTCATTGCTCCATATAACTTTTTGAGATTTAGACGTGTAAGCATATCCAAGGGGCTGATTATTATTATGCAGTCGGTGCCTTCCACTGTTTCATTTAAACTTTTTTTAAGCACGCGCGCCATACTCACCTGTTCATTTACCGAAGATGCTGGATCATAAAGATTCAGCTTTGCACCTTTCTTCTCCAGCATCTGCAGAAGTGTTTCTGCTGCTGTCTGAGGCTGGACATTGCCCAACAAGGCAATACGGGCTCTTCTCAAGGTTTTTCCGCAGCTTCGTAGTGCATCTTGAGCTAAATTGACTGCATGGCCCGTCATCTGCTCATTTATTTGTCTAGCCAGCGTAGGTAACCGAAGCTTGGCGGTTAGGTTTTCGGCGCTTTCAAGCAAAAGGTAGGCTCCATCGCGGCAGTTTTCTTCAGCAATCGTTGGTGCGATGTCTGTATACTGCGCGTCCAAGATTTTTAATGTTTCAATGTAATCTATGCCTGTGTTCTCACAGAAAATAGCTAATTCGTTGGCTAATGCTGTGTGTGCATCTTTTTTTGCAATCGAAAAAAGCGCAGCGGCTTCAGCGATCTTTATGTCAGGTATTCTTCGTATAGGTTTTTCCGTTATGGTTCCTAGGATTTTTGTAGCGGAATCTAAGCTGGTCTTGTCTGCGGCCGCTATCTTTAACTCTTGATCTCTGATTGTGGCAAGCCTTTGACTGTTTGGAATATACATGGGGTTGTAGACGAAACCAAAGGAATCGCCGACTTTGAACCCTGATGTATTTTCCAAAAGTTCTTTGATAATTCCCTCTGTAGCACCAAAGCCTGTTATGCCTGTATAAATAACAAGTGTGTCCCTGCGAAGTGCAGCGCCAATTTGTTTGCAAATCTTCTCTATATCTGAGTAGTCCGCTCTTTTCTTATCATCAAACTTTACTGGCGTCGATATGAGTATTATGTCACTCTGCAACACTGCACTTTTCAAATCGCCTGTAGCGTTTAGTTGCCCTGTCTTTGCAAAGCGCTTCAATTTAATTTCTGCTTCGCGAGCGACATAGGGCGCTTTCCCCTTTGCTATGTTTCTAACTAAGCTCTGGTCTAAATCTGTGCATACGACTTTGTAGCCTGCTTCTGTGAAGGCAATTGCATAAAGAACACCTATTTGCCTGCAACCTACTACGCTTACCGTATATGCTTGGCGCTTTTCAGCTGTAGCTATTTCTTCAGGTTTCACGCGCAGAACTGCAGGCATTGACAAATGTTCTCCAAGTTTATTTGTTTAAAGTGTTTTGAGGATTTTCGCAAGTTTCAAACTGTACTCTTCAACAAGCTTCCGCGCTTTTTCCCGGCTTTTCGCCTCCGCGTACAACCTATAAATTGGCTCGGTTCCACTGGGCCTTATCAGAATGGAGCTTTTATCTTCAAACCATATCTTTACGCCGTCAATGGTGCTTATGTTCAAGCCTTGCACTTGCTCACGCAGTTTTTGAAGAACCTTGTCTTTTTTGTCTTCTGGGCATTCGATTTTGCCTTTTTCAATGAAATATTGGGGCTGCTCCGCGATAAGCTGTGAAAGCTTCTTGCCTGTTTTAGCCATTATCTCTAAAATTAGAGCGGCTGTCATGGCGCCGTCGCGCACGGCCTGGTGTGGGCCATAAAAGACTCCGCCATTTTCTTCTCCGCCCAGCTTAGCCTTCATCATCTTCATCGTTTGAGAAACAGTTACGCTTCCAACTTTAGTCCAGATGATTTCGCCCTTATATGCGTCAGCAATATCCTTCACAAGTGTTGAGGAGCTGACGGGTGTGACTATCTTCTCATTTGGGTTTTCAATTAGAAATTCTTTTTCAATTAACGCGAAAGTTTTGTCGCCCCAGTGAATTTCTCCCTTTTCATCTACGAATATGGCTCGGTCAGCATCACCGTCGAATGCTACGCCTAAATCTGCGCCCACAGCCTTAACAACCGTAGCCAACTCTGTTAGATTTTCTGGACGTGGCTCAGGCATTCGCCCAGGAAATGTTCCATCAATGTTCGCGTTGATGGTGAGAACCTTGCAGTTCAATTCGCGTAGAAGACGCGGAGCTGTGAGGCTACCTACACTGTTTGCTGGATCCACAACAACCTGAAACTTTTTTCCTGCTATCTCGGAAACATCAACGTGTTTCTTTATCGCTTCGACATATTCGTCGTTCACCGTTAAAAATTCATGTTTATCGCCTAGCTTATTCCATTCTGCAAATACTTGTTTGCCTTCAAAATAGATTTTTTCTATTTCAATTTCCTGTTCATGAGCGATTTCTATTCCATCGTTCCAGATGACTTTTATACCATTATATTCCGGCGGATTATGCGACGCGGTTATTATCACACCGCCATCCATGCAATGATTCTTTATCGCATACTGTAATGCAGGCGTTGGCGCCATCCCAGCGAAGTACACGTTGCAGCCAGTAGCAATTAAACCCGTCGCAACTGCTTTTGCGAACATCGGCCCGCTTGTTCTGGCGTCATGGCCGAGCAGCAAGTTTTTCTTTTTGAAAAAGGTTCCAATAGATGAGCCAACTTTCACCGCCATCTCTGTGGTTAATTCTTTGTTTACTAATCCGCGAATGCCATTTGTCCCGAAAAGCTTGTTTGCCCCCATGATTCTCTGCTCCTCCTTATCTTTTACCAAATGATATTGTTGGCTCTTAAATGGTTTTCAGAGACCTCTTTGGCTGGGCAGACCGCTGTTCCTTCTGAAAGTGAAACGCCATCTTTGATTTTTACTTGGTCGGCGATGATGCAGCCTTGGCTGATTTTTACTTTTTTCCCTATTCTAGCTGCTTCGCCTATAACCGCGCCATTTACTATAGCGTAGTCATCTATTTCCGTGTCTGGAAAAATTATCGAGTTGCTTATTTGCACGTTTCTTCCCACCTTCACGTTTTTTCCCATTATCGCGTATGGTCCTATGATAGAGTTTTCGTTGATAGCAACGTTCTTGTCTAAAGCTACGGGCTGTCTAACTTCAAACTTGCCAACAGTTCTAACTTGTTTTTTCACAAGCATATCAAGAATTATCTTGTTCGCTTGCAAGTATTCCTCTGGCTTCCCTATATCCTGCCACAGCCCTTTAATGACGTGCCCATAAAGTTTGCTTTCTTCCACCAATTTCGGAAAGATTTCCCGCTCCATCGACACAGACCTTCCTTTAGGGATATAACTAAGCACCTTTGGACTAAGCACGTAAATCCCAGCGTTTATCAGATTGGTTGGCGCCGTGCCCTTTGCTGGTTTTTCAATAAATCTTTTTACAAGCCCGTCCTTTGTTATCTCGGCTACACCATATCTGCTTGGGTCTTTCACTTCGCACAACGCAATTGTGGCTAAAGCATTTGTTTCTCCATGTTTCTTCACTATTTCTGAGTAATCAACATCTGCGAATATGTCGCCGTTTAAAACTAGGAAAGGCTCTGTGCCGCCTAGAAGCCTTTCCGCCTTCTTTATAGGCCCCGCGGTTCCAAGCGGCATTTTAGGTGGGTCAATGGAGTATTTTATTCGCAACCCATTTTTTGGGATTCGCTGTTTTTTTATGTAAAATTGTGTTTGCAGATTAACCGCCAATATTACCTCTCGAATGTCGGTTCTAGCAAGCCGCTCAAAAATCCACTGAAGCAGCGGCTTGTTAACTATTGGAAACAAGGTTTTCGGTCTTGTGCAACTCAGTGGTCTCAGCCTAGTGGCGAATCCGCCTGCAAGGATTACAGCTTTCAGTTAACTTCACCCTATGAGGAAGTAATACTATCTGCATGTTTTAAATATAAACAATTATGGGAAAGCGTCTCGGACCTAGATTGCAAAGCAGACTTTGCCTTCAACGTAGATACGCAATTTCAACATTGACAAATTATTTCTACATGTTAAAAATAACTTGCCGATTCATCTGAAAAGCTGCGTTATGGTTATATGTAGCCGAGGCAAAACAGAAAGGGAGAAAAACCATGTCAGACATAGGCGTAACCGTAAAGAAAAGCGAGAATTTCTCAGAATGGTACACGGAAGTCGTTTTAAAATCTGGACTGGCAGATTACGCTCCAATAAAGGGCTGCATGATTTTCCGTGAGCTTTCCTACGCCATATGGGAGAAAATCCAGGAAATTTTTAACAAAAAAATAAAGGCTACGGGCCACAAGAACGTCTATTTTCCCATGTTCATACCTGAAAGTTTTCTGAAGAAAGAAGCAGAGCACTTCGCCGGTTTTGTTCCAGAGGTTGCTTGGGTAACACAGGGCGGAGACTCGCCGCTGGAAGAGAAGCTTGCTGTCAGACCGACTTCTGAAACCATAATTTACGCTACTTATGCGAAATGGATCAGAAGTTGGCGGGACCTACCCATCAAACTTAATCAATGGTGCAACGTCGTCAGATGGGAAACCAAAGCAACTAAGCCTTTCCTCAGGACTCGAGAATTCCTGTGGCAGGAGGGGCATACGGCGCATGCAACGAAGGAAGATTCTGATAAAGAAGTAATTGACATACTGAATAAATACAGGGATCTGATGGAAAACTATTTGGCTATTCCGGTGCTTGTTGGTGTGAAAACCGACAATGAAAAGTTCGCCGGCGCCCTTTATACGACTACGCTGGAAGCTATAATGCCTGATGGGAAAGCATTACAGATGGGTACATCACATAATCTGGGCCAAAACTTCGCCAAGGTGTTCGACATAAAATACATAGGAGAAGACGAGAAAGAGCACTATGTCTGGCAAACCTCATGGGGCATATCCACGCGGCTGATAGGCGCGCTTGTCATGGTTCACGGTGACGACAAGGGCTTAGTGATACCGCCAAAAGTGGCGCCAATACAAGTGGTCATAGTGCCGATACCTTACAAAGGCACAGACTCTGCCGCTATACTGGCTAAGGCCCAAGAAGTTCTAGAGAAACTTGTTGAGAAAGGCATAACTACCATTTTAGACGACAGGGAAGAATATACACCTGGCTGGAAATTCAATGAGTGGGAACTGAAAGGTGTGCCCATCCGTGTAGAGATAGGACCAAGAGACCTTAAGCAGGAACAGGTGACCTTGGCGAGACGCGACACTTATCAGAAAATAACGGTCAAGATGGATGATGCAGTGCGCGCTATCGAAAAGCTTCTTGAGGAAATCCAAAACAGCTTGTACGCCAAAGCCAAAGCAGCCCTAGAGGAAAAGATAACCACCGTGAGCAACTACGATGAATTTCAGAGGACACTTGAAGCAAAGGGCGGCTTCATCAAAGCAGCATGGTGTGGTAGCTCAAGCTGCGAGGAGAAGATTAAGGAAGAGACAGGCGCCACGATTAGGCTGAGACCTTTCGAGAAGGAACTGCCAATAACCGACTGCATCTATTGCGGTGCAAAAGCTGCTGAAATGGTGTACTTTGCCAGGTCCTACTAATCATGCATAATTTCTATTCAGCTAATTTTACTTGCTTGTTTAGCTGCTTAGCCACATCCTCTAGCCCTAGCCTCTTCAGTGTTGATTTTTTCGGTATTCCCCGCTCATCCCAGCCTCGCTTCTGGTAGTACTGCTGTAGCATAATGTTGTATTTTGTCAAATCAAGTTTGGCTCCTTTCAGCATGCCCTCCGTCAGAGGCTCTTTAAACCATCGCGCCGGGGGAACATCCATTTCCTGTGACCACCTGCTGCCGTATTCACGTATCCAAAAAGCTCTAATTAAATTCCAGATGCGTTCGCCCACTTCGGCTAAAGCATTCAATGTGAAGTCTACGCCGGTGGCGGCACGGAGGAAACGCGTGTACCATTGAAGCTCTAAACCCAGCGAAATACTTGGGAAACGGCAAACAGTTAAATATTCAAAAACTCCGCCACGGATATGCTGCATTTCTATAATTTTGTTGATTTTTTCTTCGCCGTAGCTTCCACGGTCTGTGTGAACCTCCCAAGATATAAGCCATGCATCCTTGTGGTGGGCGCCGATTGCGCTGGTGCCATAAGCCAACGCCATGCCCGGCGCGGCGTGACAATCATACGCGGAAACCTCTAAGCCCTTAACATGCATTGCCCAATCGCCTGCGGCATTTCCTATTTTCGCCGCTGCAGCTTGCACTCCCTCAGCGAGTGTTGCGCCTAAACCGCGTCTATAAGCTATGTCTTTAATCAACTCCTTGGCCTCTGCAAATTTTCCCCAGTCCAACTTCTCAGAAATTAGCTGCTTCTGGGAAGCTTCAATGGCGAAGCCCAGCACATTCCCAAGTGAAATCGTGTCTAAACCCAACTCGTCTGCAATACGGTTTAAGGCTGCTGCTTGCCTAAGATTGCCTAATCCTATGTTAGCGCCAAGCATTGCCACGTTTTCATAATCCAACTCCGCCTCTTTTCTATCTGAGTCCCTAACCACATTACCGCATGTCATGTTGCATTGTGGGCAACCGTGGTTGGAGACCTTGATTTTCTCCATGGCAAACCCGCCTATCTTATCCGCCTCATCGAACACTGCCTCTCGAAAATTGAAAGTTGGCAACACATTGTTTTCTTGACTCCACTCTATAGTGGACATGGTTCCCTGCCGTTTCCAAAACGTGTAAAGCGGCAGCGTAAGCACTTCACGGTAGGCCGCGGCGCTAAGCTCCTTCATTTCCTTAGGCTGGGCAATGGGCAAGCTTTCAGAGCCCTCAAAAACCACTGCCTTCAAATTCTTGGAGCCCATAACAGCGCCCATGCCTGGCCTTCCACCGGAACGGCCTTCCTGAGAAATAACGGTGGCAAACTTGACTCTGTTTTCTCCTGCTGGACCAATAGATACAATGCCGGCGCTATGGCCGTAAATGCTCTTTAACCGGGCTTCAGTTTCAAATGTGCTTAATCCCCAGAAGTCTTTGGCATCCACAAACTCTGCAGTTTTATCCTTAACGTGCAGAATCACAGGCTTCTCTGCTTTTCCCTCAATGATGACTGCGTCGTAGCCAGCCCGGCGCATCTGAACCGCCGCGGCACTGCCAATGTTTCCGTCGCCGTAGCCACCTGTAAGAGGGCTCTTTGCAGCTACAACAAATTTGCCGCTGTTCGGTAAACCTATCCCCGTTAATGGGCCAGCGGCGAAGACAAGCTTATTTTCAGGCGATAAAGGATCCGTTCCCGGTTTTAGTCTGTCCCACAAAATCTTGGCAGCGAAACCTCTGCCGCCGAAAAAATTCAAAGCCAAGCTTGCGTCATAGGACTCTGCGACTGCCTTGCTTCTGCTTAAGTCCACCTGTAAGAAAACACCATTCCAACCGAACATGCATAGTTCACCTAAACGATTCAATATTATAAATTCCCCAAAAAAATAAAAGGTTAATCAAAAGTTACGACCTAATCTTTATCCAAAGAAACCCTGCACTTTTGTTTTGTCTTAATGGTTTTTCGGAAACTTTATGTTTTAGAATAGTGCAAGTGTGAAGTTATGCAGGGGCTTTAACAGTGGTACACATAAAAATTACTAAACGAGCAAAATCTGTTGAATACGCAATACGTGATGTCGTAGTCAACGCTGGATCATTTGCCACACAAGATAGAAAAATTTTCTACTTAAACATAGGCGATCCCGTGGCATTTGATTTTCTCACACCATCACACATTAAACAAGCCCTTTGTGATGCCATTCAATCGGAAAAGAACTATTATGCTCCTTCAGAAGGGTTGCCAGAACTGCGGCAAGCTATAGCTGAAAAGGAGCGAAGAGTCAACGATGTAGACATAACTGCGGAAGACGTCTTAGTAACCGCCGGCGTCTCCGAAGGAATCAGAATGGTCATATCAGCGCTTATAGAGAAAGGAGACGAAATCCTTGTCCCTGGGCCCGCCTATCCGCCGTACATCTCCTATGCAAAGGCATACTACGGAAAACCTGTTACATACGAAACTGTAGAGGAGGAAAACTGGCAGCCGAATATTGACGATTTACGGAAGAAAATTTCGAAAAAAACACGGGCTATAGTGATAATTAATCCAAATAACCCCACAGGAGCGCTTTACAGGACGAAAGTCGTTAAGGAAATATTGGACATAGCAGGCGAGCATGATCTGTTGGTTCTGTCAGATGAGATTTACGATCAGATACGATACGTTGAAGAATACGCGAGCACAGCGCGCTTAGCCAAAGACATTCCAGTTGTAGGCTTGAATGGCTTTTCAAAAGTGTATCTCATGACGGGCTGGCGGCTTGGCTATATATATTTCCACGACCAGAATGGCGAGTTGCAGGAGCTGAAGGAGAGCATAGAAAAAGAGCAGCGCATAAGAATTTGCGCTAACACGCCTGTTCAAGTTGCAGGAGTAGCCGCGCTGAAGGGTCCGCAGGATCACATAAAAGATTTGGTTGAAAGGCTTCAAGTTAGGCGAGATTATGCATTGAAGCGATTGAATGAAATTGAAGGCGTAAGCTGCGCAAAGCCTGATGGTGCATTCTACGTTTTTCCGAAAATTCACGGTGTCGGCGCAAGATGGAAGACAGACATGGAATTCGCCATCGAACTCTTAAAGGCGACAGGCGTTCTACTGGTGCACGGTTCAGGCTTCGACCCTGCGTATGGCGCCGGGCACGTGCGTATAGTGTTTCTGCCTCCAATCGAGATTCTGGAGCAAGCATTTAACGAAATAGAAAGATTCGTGAAAAGTAAACAAAAAAGCTAATGAAACATTTACTGATAAATTGGCACGCCTTCTGCTGGATCAGCAACTGCCTTCTGGAAAGCGTCCATAAGCCTTTTCGTGATAGGCCCAGGCTTTCCATTGCCTATTTGCCGCTTATTTACTTCTCTGATGGGCACAATCTCCGCCGCAGTGCCCGTAAAGAATGCTTCATCAGCAGTGAACAACTGAAACGGCGTAATATTGCACTCGGTTACTTCGTATCCTAAGCTTCTAGCAAGCTTGATTACAAATTGCGCTGTGATGCCTGCTAATGCGCCGGTGCTGCTTGGCGGCGTGAAGATTTTTCCGTCCTTGACTATGAATAGGTTTTCGCCTACTCCCTCAGCAATGACGCCATTTTTGTCTAGGCAAATGGCCTCGTCAGCGCCGCTTGCAGTGGCTTCTATCTTGCCTAATACGCTGTTGAGATAGTTTAGCGATTTTATTTCGTGTGTGGATGCATCAACGGAGTTTCGTCTGACCCAGCTAATCATTGCGGAGATGCCTTTCTCTTTAGCTTCCTTTGACATTATGGAAATCGAGTCAGTTATAATGATCACCGAAGGTTTGGGACATTTCCGTGGATCTAAGCCGAGGTCGCCTACGCCTCTGGTTACTACAAGGCGTATGTATGCATCTCTAAGCTTGTTTCTGCGCAGCGTTTCAACAACTGCCTGTATCATTTCTTCCTTTGTCAAAGGTATTTTGAGCATGATAGAGTGAGCTGAGCGGTACAATCGGTTGATGTGCTCCTTTAGTTTGAAGACGACGCCGTTGTAGGCGCGGATGCCTTCAAAAACGCCGTCACCGTAAAGTAAACCGTGATCGTAAACAGAAATTTTAGCCTGCGACTTCGGATAGTAAGCGCCGTCTATGTAGATTTGCAGCTCTTTTTCCATAGCGTTCACTTCGGTACTGGCGCTTTTATTATACCTATTATCTGATATATTTTTTGGCAGTAATCTATATGCTTCATATATTAACCGTAGAATTGCGGTCGCTTGGAAAGATTCAAGGGCAAGGGTAACGGCTTAAACGGCTTGCCCTGGAGTTTGTCGATGATTCTAGCTATTACCTCTTCTATCTTCAAGTTTTGCACTTTACCATGTGCTTCTCGATCTCTCACTGCAAGAACGCCTGATTCGAGTTCTCTTTGGCCCACCACAATGATGTAGGGCACCCACTCCATCTCGGCTTCTCGGATTTTCTTCTGCAACGTGAAAGCTCGGTCATCGATGTCTACACGTATGTTGTGCTCAGCTATCTTGCGGGCGATTTCCTCAACTTTCTCCGTAAAGCTGTCTGAGATAGGTATTAACCTCACTTGTGTAGGCGACAACCACAAGGGAAGCATTGGCAATTTGCCGCTTTGCTGTTCTCTATAGGCCTTTTCCAGCAGTGCATATACGCATCTTTCGATGGCGCCGCTCGGTGAACAGTGCAGAATCAGCGGATGCTGCTTCTCACCTTTCTCGTCCACGTAGGTTATTTCATATCTCTTTGCGTTTTCAACATCTATCTGATCCGTGGAAAGCGCCGCCGCCTTATCCTGATTATCCACGAAGTTAGCGTCCCATTTAAGCGCGAAGTAGAAGAAACGTTCTGTCCACATTTCCACCAGCATGGGTTTGCCGAAGATTTTGGCCAGTTCCGCAATGAAGTCTTTGTTTTCTTCGTAGAAGTCCTTTGTGAAGCGCATGGCAATTTCGTAATCATCTTTTGACAAGCCGATGCTGTTCAAAACGCTTATGCATAGGTTGAAGCGCTTCTTAAACTCCTGTTTCGCCTGCTCCAGATCTGCGCAGAAGGCATGGCAGTCGGGCATTGTAAACGCGCGCAGACGCTTTAAGCCTACGACTTCGCCGCTTTTTTCGCGTCTAAAACTGTAGCGGGTTAACTCGTAAACCTTGAGCGGCAACTGCTTATATGAGAACTGGGCGTCATGCATCATCAGAAACTGTCCGAAGCACGCTGCGAACCTTAGGAAAAGCTCTTTGTCCTCCGTTTTCAGCAGATACTGCCGCGCAGGGAAACGATTCAGATAATTCGCTAGGCTTGGATGGTTAAAATCGTACATGACAGGCGTTTCCACTTCCATAGCGCCGTAGGCAATCATCTCAGAAGTCACGAACTGCTCCAGCAGCGATTTGATCAAACGCCCTTTCGGGTACCAGCGGATATTTCCGGAGTCGCTGCCCTGCTCATAGTCGGCTATTTCCAACCGCTTCATTAATGGCACATGAGGCGGCATCTGCTGGCTTGCGCGTACCTTTGAGATTTCATATTTAGCGAACTTTTCAAGGTTCCTATGCCTCTTGAAGTCGAAGTTTTCAATTGGCGTAAGCTCGCCATCGGGTTTAAGAATGTGCCAATAAGACTTCAGCTTCTCCTCTGCTTTCAGTGCTTCAGAAACCTTTTCCTCAGGCTTGGCAGCGGCCTCCGCAGCCGCGGGCGCATAGGAGCGGGCTTGCTCCGCCAGCGGATGCGCTTTGATGGAGATTGTGAACTGCTTGTTCCATCCGAAGGGCGCACGGTAGGTTTCGATTCCCTTCTTCTTAGCGTAGGCTTCCATGGCCTTTATTATCTTAAGCGCTTCAGAGGGCTTGGCTAGGTTGCTGCTTAAATGCGCAAAGGGGTAAATCAGAATTCGGTTAACCTTAAGCTTCGCCAGGAAAGCCGCCGCATCATCTATGGCTTTCTGCGCTAAAGCTGCGCCGTCTCCTTCCTCGACGGCGGTAAAGAGCACAACAACTTCTTCAACGCGTCGTTCTTCTTTGCTGTCTTCTTCGGCCATGGCTATTTCTTTCTCAATAGGCTTGAACACAATGAAGTTGGAATGCAACTGGAGTATTCGCATGTGAATTCACTCTCTCAGGCGCTGTAACGCCACTTATCAATGGTTTTATCCTTTTTAGTCTTCTTCTTAAACTCCTTGTAATGCTCCCTGCAAAGGTAAACGCGCTTTTCGCTGCCGCCGACGTTTAAGCCAGCAGACTTGGCTTTTTGAAAGGAAAGTGAACGGGTGGCTTCTCCGCTGCAGCCAGCCACACTGCATTTGACACCCTTGTCTATACGTCCCAAAGTTTTTGTCTCCACACGGCTTTACGCACTACAATAGACGTCATTGCTTAATTTCTTTTTCATAAATGCCGCGGGCTCTCTCATAAATTTCCTCTTTTTCTCCGAAAAAAGTCGGCCCGACGCCTTCGACAACAAGCGAAGCCGCCGCAGAACCCACGCAAGCACACCATAACGGGTCTTTCTGGCGAATGTATTCGGCTAAGAAGCCGCCTATGAATGTGTCTCCTGCGCCTGTAGGATCAACCACTTTTCTGGAGCGGTACGCGGGAATAGTATATTGCACGCCGTTCTCAAAGAGCAGAGCGCCTTTAGCGCCTAATGTGACGATTACTATTTCAACCCCGAAGTCATGAACCGCCTTTACCGACGCCTTTAAGTCAGCGTGTCCAGTTAACGCGCTAATTTCATCTTGTGACGATTTGTAGACATCAACAAGACTGAGTATGCGCGGGTCTGATTGTGCCTGCAGCGTTACAGCACCATCTTCGTCGAAGCTGCGCAGTAAACCCTGTGGGTCAAGAGATAAAACTTCCGCGGAAGCCCTTAGCCGCTCGACCACCTCATAGGAGACTTCGCCGGCGACAGGCGCGATGTGAACTGCTTTGGCGCATAGAAACTGCGGCAAGTCACATGTATCCAGCGCAGAAGCTTTGCTTGTTAGTTTAAGCGTTCTTTCTGCTAAATCGCTGCTGTATTCGAGCTTAAACCGTGTGGTCTGCTCCTCAGCGCGTTTAGCAACGCTGGAAATGTCTATGCCTTCCGCGCCAAGCCACCACAAGTAAGCTTCTGGAAAATCTCCGCCAACCCTAGAGATAACGGAAACCGACGCGTCTAAGCGTCTTGCTGCAAGAGAAACATACGCCGCCGGGCCACCTAAAATAGTGACGGGGCTCGAAGGCTCTGGGAGGTGAATAGTGTCTATGGTGAAGTGTCCAATCACTGTAACGTCAGAAGCGTGAAGCACCATCCAACCCCCTTCTTCTCGGGAAACACGTATAGCGCATGTGCTATATAGGAATACTTGAAACCAGAAACGCAATTTTAGCCACGTTTACACGCCGTGGCATATGAGAAACAGGAAGGAAAATTATGATTGAAGAAGTAATATCGCTTTTGCCAAGTCGCCCTCGCATTCTTCCAGCGCTTTTCTGGCTTCTTCCACGCTTTTGCCTGTTTGGTCAGCCACGAGCTTCACGTCTTCCGCAGACACTGTGAACCTTGGCGCGCTGGCTGCTGCGCGTTCAAGTGCTTTCTCCGTGACTTTTCCGCCGATGACCTGGAAGATTTTTTGTCCCTGCATCTCGAGAATGGCTACTTCAGGCTGCTCAATCGTTATCTCCTTGCTACTTGTTTTTATGACCACTTGCTCAACGTCAGGTACAGCGTCCATGTTCATGCCCATGCGCTGCATCATGCGTCTTGTTTCTCGAGGACTCATGCGCCTATGCATAGGAAACAGCTCCACAAACTATTCTACAGCAGCAACTCATATACTTAACTTTATTTTGTACTGCCGTGCCTGACCTTAACGGCGACGCCTGTCTTAAACGCCCTCATTTCAGCGCTTGACAGCAAGGCGCGGCCAACAGCCAAAACTTGTCCGTCTTCGTCGACGACTATAACTTCGTCTTTGGCGTGGATAGCTTCATCAACTTTGGTGACATGGGTTGCAAATACGTCGCCTCCGGCGGCAACGAATTTGGCAACATCATTTTTCACCGTGACAAAACAGCGGGTGAAAGCGGCGTGTTCAGCAATACGTTTAGCCACATTCACGCTTAAAGATAGCAAGCCGTCCATGGGGCGCAGCGTTGCGAGCCTCCTGCCATTTAGATTCACATAGCGAATTCTTCCAGTGGCCTTTGAATACAAGACCTCAACGTTTTCAGGAAACAGTACTGCGCCGACGCCTTTTCCGAACTGGTAATCAGCAATGCTCCTAAGCCGCTGCAAATCACTACCCACTTATATTCACCGATGCGCCCTTTTTGTTTCGACAACTATAAACATCACCACATAATAAAAACAATATAGGTGAAGAACCAGTGCGATGCGAAGTCTGCGGCCGCAAAATTCACGGCGCACCAATACATGCTGTAATCGAAGGCGCTAAACTAATGGTATGCGTGGAATGCTCAAAACATGGGAAAATAATCAGCGAAGAAAAGGCGGAGCTAATCCAGCAGCAGCCGAAGAAGCTGTCAGCGCCAGCGCCGTTTCCCCATAAAAAGAAGCCTGTGCAGGTCGCTGTGGAAATTACGCAGGAAGTTGTGGACGATTATCATGTCAAGATAAGGCAGGCGCGGGAAAAACTTGGACTTACGCATGAAGAGCTCGGCAAGAGAATAAATGAGAAGGCGTCCGTTTTAAGCAAGATTGAAACTGGGAAAATGGCGCCTGGCAATGTTCTTGCTTTGAAGCTTGAGCATGCTTTAAAAATCAAGCTGCTTGTTCCAGTGAAAGATGAAGCTGCACCTACAATGCTAAGGTTACCGAGCCGCGAGACAACTCTAGGCGACCTGATAGAGCTAAATAAGAAAAGCGCGGAGGAACCAACAGAACGAAAGCAATAATAGTGCAGCGGCGGCTAAGCCATGAATCCTCAAGTTTGCCAGAGCTCAAAAGACTTGCAGAAGCAGCTGGATACACTGTTGTCGCAGAAATAGAGCAAACACGCGCGCCTGACGCCCGTTACCAGATAGGCGCAGGAAAAGTGGAAGAGCTCGCTCGGCTAGTCAAGGAAACTGGCGCCGAGAAAATAATTTTTGACAATGCCCTTAGAACTGTGCAAGCTTACAACCTCGCTAAGGCCACGGGTGTTGAAGCCATCGACCGTTTTAAACTTATCCTTGAAATCTTCACGAAAAGAGCCACCACTACCGAAGCAAAGCTGCAGATTCAGCTGGCAACGCTGCAATATGAGCTTGCACATGCTAAGGAACGTGTAAGATTAGCCAAGATGAAAGAGCAGCCTGGATTCATGGGGCTTGGCGCATACGAAGCCGACGTCTACTACGAAGCCGTGAAAAGGCAAGTGCACACTATCCAGCGTAAACTCCGGAAAATTCGCGAGAAACGGCTTCTGCACCGTGAGAGACGAGCTGAATTAGGTTTTTCCACAATCTCCTTAGCCGGATACACAAACGCTGGAAAAAGTTCGCTGTTCAACGCGCTAACTGACGAATCAACGAAAGTAGACAATGCGCTGTTCACAACCCTTTCAACAACAACTAGGCTTGTCGAAATCTCGAAAAGAAAATTTCTGCTCACAGACACTGTCGGCTTCATCGACCGATTACCCTTGACATTAATAGAGGCATTCCATTCCACTCTTGAGGAAACCATCTACGCTGACCTCATAATACTGGTGCTTGACATAAGCGAGCCATTGGAGACTATTGAAAAGAAAAACCGCATCTGCATAGAAACAATCGACCATATAGGCGCAACGGGCATACCCATCATAACCGCGCTAAACAAAATTGACCTGCTAACCGAAGATGAAGCGAAACAAAAATTTGATGCCTTACGAGAAAAAACGAAAAATCCCGTTCTTGTGTCGGCGCTGCATCGAACAAATCTTGAATTACTAAAGAATGCGATACTAGAAAAACTGGAAGATTATGTCCAAGCATCCTTTTCTGTGCCACTAACGCCTCAAACCATGACTCTTGTTTCTTGGGTGCATGAAAAAGCGGATGTAAAAAAAGCAAACTTCATGAACGATTCTGTGCAGGTTATCTTTGAGGCGAAACCTATATTCGTTGAAAAAGTAAAAAAACGAGTGGAAGCGCTTAATGGCAAATTCGAGCAATTCTACAAAAATCAATAATAAAGTTTACGAGCAGGAAATTGTTGTGTTAAGATGGGGACATAGACCACAGAGGGATGCCCGCCTTACAACGCATGTTGCACTAACAGCGCGGGCACTGGGTGCTTCGGGATTTCTCCTCTCAGACATAGTAGATGAGAAAATAAAGGCGACAGTAGAGGAAGTTGCAAGGAACTGGGGTGGAAAATTCTTTTTTGAAATGGGTACACCCTGGAAAAAAGCGGTAAGTGCTTGGAAAGCCAAAGGCGGCATTGTTGTTCACTTAACAGTTTACGGCGAAAACATACAAACAAGCGATGTTCTTGAAAGAATTAGAAATTTGAGGAAGCCAATTATGATACTGGTTGGAAGCCAAAAGGTTCCTAAAGAATTTTATTCCAAAGACGTTTCTGACTTCAATGTAGCCATAGGAAATCAGCCGCACTCTGAATGTGCAGCCCTCGCCGTTTTCTTAGACCGCTTTTTTGAAGGAACAGAACTCGCCAAAGATTTCACAAAAGCCAAAATAACGGTAATCCCTCAAAAAAGGGGTAAAAAAACAATAGTTGAACATTGATTATTGCTTAAAACGTGAATAAGAGTTTTATTGAAGCATCGTACTAATTATAATGATAGGAAAATAGACTATGTTATCAACCATTGATGACGCTATGCTAATAAAAGTTGCAACAGCACTGGGAGAGGAAGACGCCGTAAAACTAATTGAACATCTAAAAAGCGTAGAGGAGATTACGGATGATGAAATCGCTAACAAAACAGGCATCCGACTAAACATTGTTCGCAAAATCCTCTACAAACTCTATGATCACTCGCTCGTGAGCTTAAGAAGAACACGCGACCCCAAAACAGGCTGGTTCATATTCCACTGGAAACTCCAACCAGACCAGCTTGAAGGCTTCATTCTAAGCCAAAAACGCCGAGTTCTAGAGAAACTCACTATTCGATTGGAGTACGAGAAAAACCATGACTTCTATTACTGTAACACTCATGGATGTAAACGAATCCCGTTCGAGGAAGCCGTAGAACTAGTTTTCCACTGCCCAACCTGCGGCAAACCATTAGCGCACTACGCAAATGAAAAACTTGTTCAAAAACTCTCAGAGAAAGTTGAGCAGCTAAGGAAGGAACTGGGTGAGTGAAAAGCTTCCAACAAGGCAGCAAGCACTGCAGATTCTCCGAGAATATAAATGTTCCACAGAAGTTATAGCACACTGCAAAGCAGTCTCAAAGCTTGCGTTAAAAACAGCTTCAGCTCTCAAGAACAAAGGCTTCAATATTGATATGGAGCTGGTGGAAGTCGGCGCTCTTCTCCACGACCTCGGCCGTTCACTAACCCACTCAGTCCATCACGCAGTCATTGGCGCTGACCTCGCAAAAAAAGCACGCTTACCTAACGCAGTGATTTCCATAATTAAACGGCATGTAGGTGGCGGCATAACCGCAGACGAGGCAGAAGCGCTAGGATGGCCAAAGGACGTTTACGTGCCCGTTACCCTTGAAGAAAAGATTGTTGCATACGCCGACAAGCTAATTGAAAAAGCTGAGGTTGCGCCCATAGAAGTAACCATAGAGAAACTTCGCAAAGAAAAGAAATATGAAGCCGCTGAAAGAGTTCGCAAACTTTACGAGGAAATAACAAGTCTCATAGGCGACGATCCATGACTGTGCTAACGCTGCTGGCAAAGGCATACGGCGCTAGCCAGCTGCAACAAATTGATAAAGCCCTTAAGCTGGCGTTTGAGGGCGTAGCGGTGGAAGCAAAAATTTTGGGCACCATAGCTGACGGCTGGATCCAAATAGAGGTTGCAGGAGAAGACGAGAAAATCGCCACAAACTACCTAATCAAGGAAATAGGCATTTGCCCACGCAGCTTGAGGGAAGTAAAAAAATTTTCGACGCAAAAGGGTTACATATCAAACTTCGATGTGGATGGCAAAGAGCTATTGGTGGACATTGGAGTTTTTGAGCCCACAGCTATTCATGCAACCATACCACTGCAGCGTCTGCAGGCGCAACTCGTGGACGGAAGACAATTTGCTCTTGGAACAATAGCTGCACTTTTCGGTTTCTGCAAAGGCCTGCCTGTGCATGTCAAAGTAATTCAGTTGAGCGAGGATGGCGATTACATTGAAGCTGAATTGTCAAGCAAACAAGTTAGCAATTACACGCTTTGGCGAGAATCCCTGCTTGATAGGCTAATCGTTCTAGGCGCATCTTTCAATGAAGTAAAGACAGCGCTGGCACATACAAAATTGCACCGAGACGTCATTGATGTTGAGTCTTTAGGGTTGCTTGAGCATGTGCTAACATGCAAGCTTGGAACAGATGCCGCAGGATTAATACCTTCAATTGGTAGAAATTTGAAGCAAGCGACATTCGCTATTTTTGACGCAAAAAAGAATTATGAACTTTTAAAAAGCTAAAAACACACGTTTGCCATCTGTCCGCCAATTAAAATAAAACAGACATTTCTACAAATCGTTTTATTAACCAAAAAATGCTGTGAGCAGTGCTTGCCGCTTTCATATAATCGCCAGCAACCGCCGCCTTTATGAGACACTTAGCTGCTGGTAATAATCGAGTGTGCCAGAAACAGATGGCGAACAACGCAAACCCTCCTAAAATCAAGGCTATCGCCCTCGACTTTGACGGCGTAATTACAAACCTTAATGTTGATTGGGACGCGGCACTACGTTTGGCATCCGCCGTTGCAGGCTACCGCATTGAAAACCTTATTCCTTTTTACGAAGCTACCTATGGAACACTAATTTTTCAAAAAGCCAGCAAACTAATCGAACAACTTGAATTGGAAGCACTAAAAGACGCTGAACTTGCACCTTACACAATGGATTTTCTTGAAAAGCTTGCCGAATTAAAGGTTGCAGTCTACATAGTTTCAATGCAAAGCAGGCACGTAGTATTAAAGTTTCTCAGCAAACACGGCCTGTCAGCTTACATTAGCGATGTAGTAACTCGCGATATATGTCCAAGCAAAAAAACCCAAGTTCTCTATGTGCTGGAAAAATCGCATGCCAGCCCTGAACAAGTTCTTCTAGTCGATGACTCCGCTGGAAACATCACCAGCTGCAAAGAGTTAGGAATAAACTGTTTCCACTTCGAGAAACAACAAGATCCACAAAAAACAAAGGAAATGTGGGGTACAATACTGAAACACGTAATAGGCTAACAGACCTCTCTAACCATTAAAAATAATGTTGCATTTAATGACGCGGTCCTCAAAACTGCAAAAGTGGGCCGGGCCGGAGTTGAACCGGCGACCTCAGCCTCGTAAGGGCTGTTTCGGGTTTACACGCTTGCGCGCATAAATGTCCTGACCAAACTAGACGACCGGCCCAGTTTTTCTTCTTCAACTCTTAAGGAGATTGCTTAAATAAGTTTTGAGCATGGCAAATAAATATTTTATAATGTCTTCTGGCTTTAGTAGTAGAACCAAACTAAGTAAAAGGTGATGCGTTGAAAAGAGTTGTCGTTACTGGCGCAGGCGGGCCTGCAGGAATAAATTTCATAATGTCGCTTCGCATTGCGCCCGAAAAAACCTTCATTTTAGGAACAGAAGCCAATGAATATTTCATTCACTTGTCACCCGCCGATAAGAAATATCTAGTTCCAAAGGCCAAAGACTCTGGGTACATTGATAAGTTGAACGAGATCCTGCGAAAAGAGAAAGCAGACTTCCTGCATGCTCAACCGGATGTCGAGGTGGAGGTTGTTTCGGAAAATCGTGAAAAAATAGAAGCAAACACGTTTTTGCCTTCGAAAGAAACCGTCAAAACATGCCAAGACAAACTTAAATCCGCTGAAGTCTGGATAAAAAAAGATGTGCCAGTAGCAAAAACCTTAGAGATAAAGACAGAGCACGATCTTGAGCGGGCGTTTGACGAGCTTGGAAGCCCCTTGTGGATTAGGGCCCGTCATGGCGCAGGCGGCATAGGAAGCACCCCCGCGTACAATAAAGAAACAGCCCTTGCGTGGATAAAATATTGGCGAGCGCGGAACGCCGACTGGGGTTTCATTGCACAGGAAAATCTTCCGGGGAGAAATGTGGCTTTCCACAGTATTTGGAAAGACGGTGAGCTTGTGACGTCCATGGCAAGAGAACGCTTAGAATACATATATCCCCATCTCGCTCCCTCTGGCATCACGGGCACGCCTGCTGTTCAAAGAACCATACACGATGAAAAAGTAAACAAAATTGCCACGGAAGCCGTGCTTGCCATAGACCCAAGCTTTAATGGATTAGCGTGCGTGGACTTGAAAGAAAACAAGGCTGGGATTCCATGCGCTACTGAAATTAATGCTGCACGCATGTTCACAACTTCCTTCTTCTTCTCTTATGCCAGCAAAATTCTAAGAAAAGATCCATATGCAAACTTTCCCTATCTCTGCGTCAAACTCGCATACAACGAGCACATACCAGAAATGCCCAAATATAATATACTGCCCGAAGGCGTTTACTGGATACGGCATATAGATGCACCAGCCAAGCTTGTTAAAGACGGCTGTGTCCTCGGAGAAATGTATCACTGGTGAAACCATGCAAATATGGTATGATGCTTGCACAGGCAAACATATGCGCTATGGCGCTGCAATAGCGAAAAAGCTTAGGGACCACGGGCACGAAGTAATATTAAGCACGCGCCAACATCCCGACACATTGCAAGTAGCAGACTTTCTAAACGAAAAGCCCATTGTGATAGGAAAATACGACCCAAAATCCTTAGTGTCTAGGCTTAAGGCGGGGCTTCATCGACAACTTTTATTCTGCAAATTTTTCGGCAAAAACCCGCCTGACATTGCTATTTCCCACGGCTCCGTTGATCAAATAAGGGTGGCTTTCGGTTTAGGTGTTCCAATAATCACAACTATCGATACGGTATACGCTGAAGCAGTGAATAGGCTTACTCTTCCCCTTGCCAGCTTCATAGTTGCCTCGAAGGCTATTCCAGAAGAAATTCTAAAAACCTACAGTGCAAAAGGCAAGATCATTAGTTTTAGCGGTGTGGACGAAGTTGCCTGGATCAAGGATTTCAAACCTTCAATTAGTTACGCCTTCAAAAAACCGTTGATTGTTGTGCGGGAAGTTGAAGAAAAAGCTGCTTATACCAAGAAAAAATTCTCCCTAATGCCTATAGCAAAAAAGTTGGCTAATATCGGAAATGTTGTTTATCTGTCAAGATACCGC
Organism: Bathyarchaeia archaeon; assembly: GCA_038848695.1. GTDB lineage: Archaea > Thermoproteota > Bathyarchaeia > Bathyarchaeales > Bathycorpusculaceae > JAOAIV01. Next base: position 28,712 of record JAWCNL010000004.1, on the reverse strand, counting down.
CGAAAAACAATTAAAGGCTTGACTGTTCCGAGAGAGTTTGTTGATTCTGCAAGTTTAGCTGCGCAGGCAGATTTATTCGTCGGAGTCGGCGGAACAATTACACGCGAGGCAGCGTTGCAGGGAACACCCGCAATAATCGTTGACTTCTATCAGAAACAGCACGTAAATGATTATTTAATGGAAAAGGGCTTTCCAATTTTCAAGGCCGCGCCTACAGAAGCCTATAGATTAGCTGAAAAGCTAATAGGTAAAAAGTGGGATGTTAGCTGCAAACTCCGTGAGCTTGAAAATCCAGTAGATACAATTGAGCATGTAATCAGCCAGAACATTAGAAAAAAATAAGCAATTGCTATAGCCAGAAAGGTTCTCAGCCCCTGCTATCTCATGTTAGAATTGACAATGCACTAGTTAAAGAAATATGCTTGGTTATTGAAAAATTCAGAACAGCGGTAACTAACCTGGGGAGTTTAAAATATATGATTTAAGCTTTCGAAATTTTAAACTTAAAATATCTCTATTGTAGTTAGTTGTGTTCCTAGAGGTTAAAGCATGCACAAGCAGAAGGTACTTGTAGTTGGATTAGGTGAAGTGGGCAGAGCATTATATGAGCTACTTAACGAGAGTGGGAAAGTCGATGTTTATGGTTTTGATTTAAACGAAGATAAAATGCGCAATGTCGCTGGTAAAGTCGAGTTACCTAGCGCTTTTGATGTTATGCATATTTGTTATCCATGCGTAGAGGAGGAAAATTTTGTTGCTGCAACTTTGGATTACATGCGAAAGTTTGATCCTAAACTGACAATTATTGATAGCACTGTGCCTCCTGGCACTACCCAAAGAATCTATAACAGCACAAAATCTCTGGTAGTTCATTCTCCAATAAGAGGCATGCACAAAAATTTGGAGACAATGAAAAGAGACATTATGTTTTGGAGCAAGTATGTTGGTGGCGCAACCCGGGAGGCAGCAGAATTAGCGCGGAAACATTTTGAGCAAATAGGGCTGAAAGTAAAGATCTTAAGCAGCCCAGTTGAAACTGAGCTGGCGAAACTGTTTGAAACAACTTATAGAGCTTGGATGATCGCTTGTTTTCAAGAAATGCACCGTATTTCAAGACATTTTAAAGCTAATTTCGACGAGGTTGTGGACATGATCGAAGACATTCACCGAGTACATTTTAATAAGCCCATTCACTATCCAGGAGTTATAGGGGGACATTGTTTAATCCCAAACACTGAACTGCTTTTGAAAGTTTGGGATTCGGAATTTCTACATCTGATTCTAAAATCTAACGAGAAACGCAAGGAGGAAATAAAAGACAAAAACGTGTACGAAGAAGTGGAGAGGGTTAGGCAGAGAGTTGAGAATCTCCAAAAAGATCTAATGAAATTTTCAGAAAATAATCAAAGCCAATAAATTCTGTATCTGCGAAAGCGCACTATTTCTATTATGAACCATGTTCTACTATTAGTTGTTCGCTTTAAAAAGTTTGTTTGGTACTCGAATCTGCTTTTTCATTATTTCTACTGCATAATCAAGTTTTAATGGCTTCGCATTAAGTATAGTTTCGGCCCTGCTTACGTCTAATGAAGAATCTCGTGGCCTCTTGGCCTTCCAAGACATTTCATCTATTTTAGCTGGCTTAATTAAACTAGCATCTAAATTGAAGATTTCAGCACATTTTACTGCAAAGTCATATCTGCTAACACGGCTGGCACCGGCAGTATGCAGGATGCCATTAATTCGTTTTTCCGCTATTTCCAAGAGCATTTCAGCCAAGTTTGTGTTAAACGTAGGTGAAACATATTGATCTACGATGACTTTGATTTCATTTTTGTTACTTAGGCTGTTTATTATCCATGTGGCAAAATTTAGCTTTCCTGTTTTGCTCCAACCATAGATGACACTTGGTCTGGCAATGCACCATGACTTCGCATATTTTTTAACGTAATCTTCGCCCTTAAGTTTTGTGTAGCCATAGTAATTTATGGGGTTAGTTTGGTCTTCTTCCATGTATAAGCCCTTTTCGCCACTGAAAACATAGTCTGTAGAAACATAGATTACTTGGGCGTTTAACTCGGCAGAAGCTGTTGCTATGTGCCTAGTGGCTTCAGCATTTACCTTTAAGGCCAATTCCCTATTTATTTCGCAACCATCTACATCCGTGTAAGCGGCAGCATGAACAATGGCTTGTGGCCTAATTTTGCTAATGACCTCGAAAACGACGGCTTGTTCAGTTAAATCTATCTTAATTGGCTTCCCTAAATTAGATGGATTTGCCTTATATGCCGCATAAACCTCATGTCCTTTATCTAATGCTTTTTCAACTATTTGATGCCCTAGTAGCCCACTCGCGCCTGTGACCAGCAGCTTCAACATTACCACTTCAACTTCCACGGCGTTTGATGCAAAAATTTTTCCGTGGCTAAGGGGCGCCACCACCACGCATTTTTGACATACCACTCTACAGTTGCCTTTAAGGCTTCTTGAAAACTATACAGGGGACGCCACCCTAATTCCTTTCTAATTTTAGACGAGTCTAAACTGTATCTCACATCGTGACCGGGTCTATCTTCAACATGCTCTATTATGTCGCGGCTTTTTCCGAGAATATCCAGGATCATTTCAGCGACAGTTATGTTTTCTACTTCGTTGCCTGCTGATATGTTATATATCTCTCCTGGTTTGCCTTTTCTCAGCACCGTGTCTATGCCTTCGCAATGGTCAGTCACGTAGATCCAGTCTCTAATTTGCTTGCCTGACCCGTATATGACGACTTTCTGGTCCAGCATCGCACGGATGATGGTTTTCGGGATGAATTTTTCTGGAAATTGGTATGGCCCAAAATTGTTGGTGCATCTTGTGATGAAGGTTTTAAGATTATACGTTTTATAATAGGCAAGGACAAGCATGTCTGCTGCCGCTTTAGAGGCAGCGTAGGGACTAGACGGGTTAAGCATGTCCACTTCTTTGAAGGAAGTTGCATATGCTGCTGGGCCGTGTACTTCGTCTGTGCTTACCTGAAGGAATGCTTTCACATTTGCTTTTCGTGAGGCCTCGAGTAGGTTGAAGACGCCGTAAGTGTTACTTTGAAAGAACGATTGCGGATTTGAGATGCTTCTGTCCACATGGGTTTCCGCGGCTATATTCACGACTGCATCTACGGTGGCTACCACTTTTTCAACAAGTTCTTTGTCAGCTATGTCTCCTTTAACAAAAGTGTATCTTCTATCCTCTTGAATGTCCCTCAGGTTTGCAGAGTTCGAGCCTGTTGAAAGATTGTCCAGATTTATTATGTGCACGTCATCGTACTTCGTTAGTACGTGTCTTATGAAGTTGCTTCCGATGAATCCCATCCCGCCGGTTACTAAAAGCTTCATGCGCGACATCTCATTTATGGGGTGGGTAGAACCAATCCCAAGGTTTTCCCACGCGGGGGTCATCTTTTTTTCCGTTGATCTCAGCGGGGATTATTGTTTCGTCGTTCCATGGCCTGCGGATTTCGTCTGGACTTTTATAGTCATAAAGTTTCGTCGTAAAGTAAACTGTTAAGGATGGAGTGTTGCTTACGGTTTTTGTTCCGTGAAGGTATTCACCGGGTACTCTCACGATGGAGGGTTTTTGGCCGCTGGCTATGATTTCAACCATTTTACGTGTTTTTTCCTCGTAGGCGCATATTTTCATGGCGCCTTGCAAAACAAGGAAATAGTCCACTTGTCCTCTTGCGTGCCTGTGCCATGCTCTGACGGTGCCTGAATAGCTGTAGCTTATGTTCGACTGCACAATCCATTCTTCGCCGAGCAGGTCTTTCCAGTCTTGCCTTAATGCTTCTGCGAAAAAGCCACGTTCGTCGGGAAATATGTTTATTTCCTGGACTTTTATGCCTTTGAGGAAGAGCTCTTTCATGTTTTAGCCTCTAAGCTTATGTGTATCTGTTGATTGGTTATAAAATTCTTGTTTTTGCTTTTTGTTTGCGGGGAAGTGGCGTCTTTTTTGGTGTTTCGGTTTGTTAGACTTCGACTTCTGAGTAGTCTCCTATGTGGAGTTTTACTGCTTTCTTTCTGCTGTTTTTTGTTACTTTTGCGTTTCTTCCTATGAGGCTTTCTTCTAGGCAGTCCACACCCTTTACGGCAGCGTTTTCCAGGATTACGCTGTATTCTATTGAGCTGTCGGTTACTTGTGTATTGTCGCCTATGCTGGTGTATGGACCTATGAAGCTGTTTTCTATTTTGCAGTTTGTGCCTATTATGGCTGGTCCTCTTATGGTGCTGTTTATGATTTTCGCGCCGTTTTGGACTGTGACTCTGCCTTCGATTTTGCTGTTTATGGTTTTGCCGCGTATTTGCTGTGTTATGTATTCGTCGAGGATTTTTGCGTTTGCGTATAGTATGTCGTCTTTTTTGCCTGTGTCCAGCCACCATGTTTCGAGTTTTTCTGCTTTTACTTTGCAGCCCATGTTTATCATTTCTTGTATGGCGTCTGTTATTTCAAGCTCGCCGCGCCATGAGGGCTTGATGTGGTCGATGGCTTTGTGGATTTTGTTTGAGAATAGGTATACGCCTACGATGGCGAGGTTGCTGGGCGGCGCCTTTGGCTTTTCGACAAGTTTGACGATGTTGTCTTTTTCGTCTAACACCACAATGCCGAATCTTGTGGGGTCTTCGACTTCCTTCAGCAGGATTAGGCAGTCCAGCTTTTCTCGTGTGAATTTCTCGATGAGCTGATTGAAGCTTTTGCCTATGAGGTTGTCGCCTAGGCACATGATAAAGTCGTCTTCACCAAGGAAACGCCGCGCAGTTTTTACGGCATGTGCCAAGCCCAGCGGCTCCTGCGGCACGTAGGTCACTTTGATGCGCCATGCGCCGCCGTCTTGCACATAACTTTTGACGGCTTCGCCGGTTTCAGGCGCAATTATTACAGCCACATCTTCTATACCTGTTTGAGCTACATGATCAAGAACATAGCCAAGTATGGGCTTATTAGCCACTGGAATAAGCTGTTTGGCACATGTAAACGTTAAAGGCCTAAGCCTAGTGCCCTTACCACCACTTAAAACCAACGCCTTCATTCATATATCCTCATCTCGTAGGCTTTTGTTAGTTTTACTATATGGATCTTTTGATGCGTCCTTGGCTTTCTTGAATAATTGTTTTTATCTGATTTTATGTGCATGTTCAATTATTTGTTATTCTATTTTTGATAATTTTTATGTTTTCACAGGTTGGCAGAGTCCCTAATAAGTTTAAGTTTTTTGAGAAATTTTAAATTGCTGCTTGTAACATTAATGCGTGATGAACATAAAAGATAGAAAACCAATTGTGAGCATTATTATACCGACATATAATTACGGGCATTTCATTACCGAAGCTATTGAAAGCGTTCTGGCTCAGACATACAAAAATTTAGAAATAATAGTTGTGGATGATGGATCTACTGACAACACACATATGATTGTTCAAAAATATTCCTCGATCATTTGCATTCGTCAAAATCATAAAGGTGTTGCAAATGCGCAAAATACGGGAGTCAAATATTCTAAGGGTGAGTTCTTTCTTTGTTTAGGTGCAGACGATATATTGCATCCTAAATATGTCGAATGTTGTCTAAAAGAGATTCTTCAAGATGAAAAAATTGCCTTCGTTTGGACCGCCACTCAAGAATTTGGTATGTCAGATAGGTTAAGGTTGCCTAGAATTCCTCATCATAAATTTAGCGTATTGATGGGCACTGGGGGTCAATTGGGCGCGGCTCTGATTCGCAGAAAAGCATATGAGGATGTTGGAGGTTTTGATGAATCTTTAGGTGCTTTAGAAGATTGGGATTTTGCTATCAGAGTGTGGATGAAAGGATGGAAAGCAAAGCCTATTCTTGAACCATTACATTTTGCGCGCGTGCATGGTCAAAGAGTAACCACTAAAGTTACAAAGAGCGGAAATAAGTATTATAAGCTCCTCCAGTCAAAATATCCTATTATTATTCTTTATGTGCCTCTTGCACGGTTTTTCGACTTTTTAATTTTAATAGTTAAAAATCCAAAAGTTGCGATGGGTCGTTTACTTAAAAAATTAAGTGATAAGACATGAAGCAGGTAATAGTTCTTCCTCCTCAAGATCAAGGTTATTTTGTTACACGCGAACCTGGCGACGTCATGTATAATAAAGATGCCAATTACAATCCTTATGCCGCGCTCGTTTATGCAAAAAAATTGAAAGATGCTGGGGAAAATGTTGTGATTGTTGATGCCCAAGCAAAAGGTTTAGACTATGAGTTGACAAAAAAATTTGTCCATAAGCTAGAGCCTGACGTAATTACCTACTTCATAAATGCCTTTGGAATACCCTTTGATGCTAAGGTTATCGATTGGAAATTTAAAGAGAAAAAATTTGTACTAACTCCCTTCCAAGTAGATGTTAGTGATACTATAAAGATTTATCAAGAATTTCCTTTTGAAAAATTGGATTTCATTGAAGATCCAAATATCTTCGCGGGAAAAGCTGATTTTTCTCTTATTAACTTGAATGATTACAATACCATTAGAATAAATCTCAATGATTTTTGTCCCTTTCAGTGCTCTTTTTGTTGCAGATCAGGTTTGCTCCCAAATTGGAAGTCCGTAGAAGAAACTGCTGAAGAAATAAACTATATTTTGGAAAAATATAAGCGGAAAGAATTCTTTCTATTCTGTAGTGAAATAAGTTTACGTAAAGATCTGGCTTTAGAATTAGCAGATCGCCTTAAGGGCAAAGATCTTACATTAAGGACTTTAGATCGTGTAAATCTGATCGAAAAAGCTGTCTATGAAGAGCTTGTTAAAGCTGGTTTAAAGTATGTGGAACTTGGTGTGGAATCTGGGAGCCAAAAATGCTTAGATTATATGGGTAAAGGGACTAAAATAGCTGATATTTACTCAGCTTTTGAAATATTAAACGCCTTCAGAAACTTGAATAAGAAAGCTTTCGTTATATTTGGTCTTCCAATCGAAGAATGGTCTGATCTAATAAAAACAGTTAAATTAACTTGGGATATCGCGCCAAACATTGTTAGTGCAGAATTACTCTATCCATCGCCAGGGAGTCCTCTCTATGAAAAACTAAAAGCTGAGGGCTTGTTGAAAACTTTCAGATGGGAATATTATAAACACCCTCTACGAAGGACCATAGTTTTCCATCAATCTCGCTATAAAAATTTTAACGACTTAAAACGAGTTAAGTCTTTCTTTACTGCGCTAATGTGTCTCGGTATTTTACCTAAAAACTTTTCAAGACCTTTAGCTCGAGCATTTAAAAATGAGGTAATATCCTTTTTAGAGACATTGAACCCAAAAATAGATAAAGAAAACAATAATCGCAAACCTTATTTATAATACCTCTCTGGTGAAGAAAAACATAAACAACCTAATTACATTTGAAATGAATAGATTATAAATAGTCTCGGTTGAATGCTTACTGTAGAAATTGAGTCTTCAACAAAAGATGCTTGGAGAGCTTTCGGTTGACGCAGAAAAAAAACATTGAACCTTTAGTATCAATTCTCTGGCTTAATTATAATAGTGCTTCATTTATAGAGCTCGTATTAAAATCTTTGCAGGGAGTAAAAAACCTCGATTACCCAAACTATGAACTCATAATAGTAGACAACAACTCCAAGGACGGCAGTTCCGAAATAATAAAGGCTTATGCCGAAAAGGAATTTGTCTCCAAAAGCAAAATTATCCAACTAAACAGAAATATGGGGTTTTGTGGAGGCAACAACATCGCTTACAAGGCAAGAAACATACACGCGAAATACGTTGTTCTCATAAATAACGATGCCATCCCCTTTCCCCAAAGCCTTACCGCGCTAGTCGAAACAATGGAAGCAGATCCCTGCTTGGGTGCAGCGCAAGGCGTAATAATGCAGCACAGAAACTCGCTTGTGGATAACTGGGGTTTCTTCATGGATGAACTCCTTATAGATCACTCGGTTTTCCATAACCAGAAACTACCAAAAATAGAAAGATGCATTTATCCTACATATACTTCGGGTGCATACACAATCTATAGAATCGACGCAGTCCGCTCTCTCTACAGTGAGGATAAGCTGTTCTATGATGAAATGTTTGCGTATCTTGACGACAGTATTATCTGTCTAAAAATGTGGAACAAAGGCTGGAAAGTAAAAACCATTCCCGTTGTAACAGCGGAACATAAAAAATCAGAAAGCTTCAAGAAAGTAAGCTTACTAAAATTTTATTTAGGAATAAGAAACCATCTCATTCTTGCCGAAATAACCAACAGCAGATACAAAACCATAGCTAAGGCATACACAGCAAGAAACTTTATGACAAATACAATTAAAGCTGCAAAAGCCAAAGACAAAAAAATTCTCAAGCAATTACCATCCACCTTCATGAAAGCGATAAGAGATGCCAAAGAACTAAGTAACGAACTAAAACGAAAAAAAGAAAATATAAACCTCTACCAAGCACCAATCATAAAAATTAACCCAAAGGAAATACCAATGGCTATAACACTGGGGAAATGGTTAACTAAAAAAATCAGCAAAAAGATAGCTAAAGAAACCATAATGCAAAAATAACGACATAGCTACTTCTCACCTTTTAGAAACTGTCTCTTTAAGCCAACCAGAAATAAACTGAACATTCTCAGTTGACAACTTTATCAAAGTTCTAAAGCTCAACTTTGCAGCAGCAGCAAAAGGCACAATAATCATACGCGCAAAAAATCGCCTAGCCAACTGATACAAGCTATAATGGCCATATCTGCGATAAGCAATTCCCACATCCACTTTGTTCTTAACCGCGCCAAAATGAACCACCCCGATGTTATCTAAAACTAGCCATTTATAATTGTTTGACTCTACATACTTCTTCAAAAACTGATCTTCTCCAAGAAACAGCCTAGGCGGATCATAATTCTTCATTAAACTCCTTCTAATAAGAACATTATTAATGTGCGGAGAAGTTTCCACTTTTCGAAGTCCATAAACTGCATCCACAATTCTATCGTAGGTTGCATAATCTTCATCTCCCTGCTGCGCTACAGTTGCAATTGCACCAACATCATCAGAAACATATTTTGCCACTTTCCAGTACCAATCAGAAGGAATAACAACATCATCATCGAACATTGCAACCCACTCAGTAGAAGCTTTCAAAACTGCATTTTTACGTGCAACACTCAAAGGTTTTTCCCTTGTGATGTGAACATTTGCAACCCAATCTGCCCTATGTAAAATATCCAACAATTTTCTGTTCACATAATCTCTTGTAGGAATAACCACGTCAACTTTTCTGCTTGTCATATCTCTAAAGATTCACCAATAACAATTAAAAGATTATTTAAGGAAAGCAAAAATTTTACTCGCCACAAATAGGTATTCTTCTTGGCAGCATAGCTAAAATATGCTGAAATGAGGACTTCACATTTTATAGCTAACTAGAAATATAAACAAAACTATACATTTTACCTAACTAAAAAGATTGAGACAAAGCTTAACTTACACCTTTAAATAGATTCTGTGAATACATTTCGTAAAATGGCAAAGGAGACTATATTGCTAACTCTTCGGATCGATGTTGACTACCCTTATCCTTCGAGGCTGAGAAGCTTCATCTACACAGCCTTCGGCATCAGCTTCGGCAGAGACTACCTCAAGAACTCGAAGATACTCGCAAGGATGATTAATGAATCACCACGGCATGTTAAGGCTTACTGGTTTTTCACCCCCAAAACAATACCTGACAAAGAACTGCTAAAGCTACTTAACCCTGAGCGTCATGAAGTTGCGCTGCACATAGCAAACAACCCCTATGAAGAGCTGCATCTTCTTGAAGAAAAAACTGGGCGAAAGATAAGCTATTACACGGTTCACGGCACCTCGCGCTTTTTCGCCCGGCTAATGTGGAAGCGCTGGCAATACAAGTCGCCGTCAATCCCTCAAAACTATCCACTGCAATCATTTTACCAATTCAAAACTATAGGTTTAGACGTTATATGCCACATTTACCATGCAGACTACGCCGCGAAAATCGCTGAAGAAGCAGCTGCAAGCGGGCAGGTTCTCCATATCCACCCAATCTGGCTTTTCCAACGAGGCAAAATAAATCATAGAGGCCCATTCTATGAAGCATTAAGGAGAATTCTGGCCGTGGACAAGGAACTTGACACATTAGCGCTGCGGCGAAAAGCGTTCTTCACAATGGCGCGAGATAACGGCGAGTACGAGCGTGATATTATTCCATCGGACGCGTTTTTGGAAAAGCTACGGCAAAGGGGCATCGACGTATTCACGTTTATAGAGCGAAGCTGGTGCTCAAAATTGCCTGATCTGCCACGCAATTGGGTGCATGAAGAAGATAACATCGCGATTTTACAGCTTACTTCATTTGAGAATTGGTGGAAAGCTATAGATAAGAAGACACGCAACATGATCCGCAAGGCAGAAAAAAGCGGAATAAAAACGAGAGAAGCGGAAGCTAATGACGAGTTTGCGAAGGGCATATGGCGGATTTATAATGAAACGCCCATACGGCAAGATAGAGCTTTTCCGCATTATGGCATAACTTTGGAAGTGGTTCGACAATGGGTTTCTTCAGCGGCAAAAACGGTTTTTATAGGTGCATATTTGCAGGATGAGTTAGTTGGGTTTGCACAGCTGGTTCAAGGCGATAACATTGCAATTTTGTCTCAGCTGCTTTCGCTGCAGAAGCACTTTGATAAAGCCGTGAACAACGCGTTAATCGCTAAGGCCGTTGAAGTTTGCGGGAAAAAAGGGATAAGGTGGCTTATGTATGGTCGAATTGAAACTGCGCATCCGTCGCTTGACCGCTTTAAGAAAAATAATGGGTTTTTCAAGTTTCCGATAACCAGGTTTTATGTCCCTTTGACAAGAAAAGGGAGGCTTGCCGTTAACTTGGGGTTGCATAAAGATTTGAAGGATACTCTTCCAAAACCGATACGGTACGCGCTTTTGCCATTGTACTGTTGGGCAAGCAGAGCAAAGGTGAGAATTAAATTAATGCTAAAAGAGAAGTAGCTTTATGGGCGCGCTAGAAGAGACCTATTGGGAGCATGTTAACAGAGCAACTAAGATGGGTGTTCATCTAACAAGCGTTGAAATGCAATTCATCTTTGGTTCCCAGAGTTTAAAAGCAGACGGCTTGCTTGTTGACATCGGCGCTAATGCCGGGCGCTTTTCTCTTCCCGCTGCCGAAATTATGCATGTAGTCGCTATGGACCTGGATTTATACGCACTTAAGAGATTACGCTTAAAAAATCAAGATGTTGATGTCATAGTAGCAGATGCAAGGTTTATTCCGCTGAAAAATGGCGTGGCCAATGATGTTATAATAATTGAATTATTAGATTATGTTGAAAACTCGGCCGTAGCAATAGCCGAATGCAGCCGCGTTCTCAAAGATGGCGGAGTAATTTTTCTTTCTTTTGGAAACAAATCCAGTTTGAAAGGGAAAATTAAAGGTTTTTTTGGAAAAACATATTCTTTTTCTTATGGAGAAATTTTGCGTGTTATGAAAGCTGAAAAGTTCAAGATTGTAAGAAAAATGGGTTTTAATTGGTTACCCTTTGGACGTAATTCCAATAATCCAGCAATTTCTTTTTTTGCTAAGGGCGAAAGAATTTTTGGATTAAGAAAGCTTGTACGCTTTAGTCCTTGGGTGATAATTCAAGCAATCAAAGTTACTGAATGAAAAATTTTGCCATAGTCAAGATTTACTAAGGCTGTTTGTAAGAAATTCTGAAGCAGATATATGCCTGACAAAATGGTAATTTATGGCTTTATGTTATTATACTTGGCTCGTGGCAAGAGTGCATCCATAATCTACTTTTCTTGAGTTTTCGCGATCATGAGTGGGAAGTAATCATAGATTTCGTTTTCATTTTCTTTGTAAATCAAATAGGGCGTGTCGCCTATGCCGTCACCGTTGGCGTCTGTGCCATTGTAGTCGCTCCAGTAATTGCCCTCTTTGCCGTTGTCCCATATGTTTGGCAGATCTCCTGAGACGTGTCCCGTGGGCATGTTATCTATGAAGCTGTTATGGTAAAGGATGTTGTCGGTGGATTTGTAGAGGAAGATGCCCATGTTGTTGTTTTTTATGTAATTCTTAGTTATGGTGGTTTTGTTTGCGTATCGCATGTAGATGGTATAGTTGGCGTGGCGCGTAAATGTGTTTTCAGAGATGATGTTTTCTATGGATTCCTTTAGCCAGATGGCGTACATTTTGTTTTTTGTCAGATTGTTTTCGTAGATTATGTTGCCGTTTGAGGCTGCTTCAAGCCAGATGCCGCAGTGATTGTTTGTTAACGTATTTTTGTAAATCGTGTTGTTAGAAGCGGCGCTTAGGTAAATGCCGAAATCAAAATTTTGGATTTTAATGTTAGATACTGTCACGTTCTTTCTTCCAGTTAAGTCTATGCCTCTGGATAGGTATTCTTCTGTGCCATTGAGCGTGTATCCGTTTCCGTCAATTATTATGTTGTCTTTTCCAACTATTATTGGGTTGGAGATGTCCGTGGTGAAAGTGTAACGGTTGTTGCCGTCATACAAAATTGGCGCGTTAGATGGATTAACTGTTCCGTCGGGCATGATAACAATGTAGCCGCTTACAGGCGTTATCGGTGTCGTGTCATCAGTAGAAGCGGGCGGAGTTGTAAGCTGCCATAATCCATAAACTCCTAGAATTACAATGAGCGCAAGAACTGCCAGAAGTATTTTACCTTTAGGCACTTTCCGCGGCTTCCTCTTGGCCTCTCGTTCCATCTGGATTTTGAAGGCTTCTTCAGCGCGTTGCTGCCTTTTCTGCCTCTCGCGCTGTATTTCTCGCCAGCTTTTCTTTTTTTCTTTTTCAGGCATACTTTTCTCTCTTGCAACCTTCAAACTGGGCTCTTTATGCCTTCTCGATGGAGGCATTGCCTATTAAAGATTTTTCGAAATTAAGCCCGGCATCTCTAAAAAACAGCACATGGTTCAGCAAGGAATACAATCTGCAAGCCGTGCTATCCTTGCATTTTGAATCGTAGAATCGCTGCTATGCCGCCAAATGCGTTCTTCAGCATTTGTCCTTCTTCGGTTTCTGTTGAGATAATTTCCACATCTGCGTTGGCTTGCTGTGCTAACTCTGCGAGCTCGTCAATTATATCCTGCTTGTCCGCGATAAACAGGGATGGCGCCTGACACTTTGGACAAGCTTTCCCGATCAAACTCTGTTCAAACTCAATTAGGGATTGCGTTTTAACTGTGTGTTTCTCTTCGTAGCCGCATGCGTTGCACTTAACTGTAATGCGTAAAAGATCAATTTTCTCAGAGATAAGTAGTGTTCGGACGGCGGTTGCGGCAAGGGCATTGCGGACTTCAGTTTCGCCGTAAGTGATCATTCCTGTGTCGTGACCGACTTCGTAAAGGAACTGCTGCATAATCTGCTTCTCCTCGATATAGCGGACTTTCCGCATTATTTCAGGCGCTTTATCTACAACTTCCTTAACGCCCTGCTCTTCAACGTAAGCCGTGTCAATCGTGTCGATAATCTTGTTCTTTAACTGATAATTTAGGTAATCGCCCTTTACAAAATCGTACTTTGTCGGTCCAGGACCAGCAATAATTATTCCCTTCAACGTATCTATGGGCAAGAACACCTCATTGGCGTGTTGGCCAACACGCGTAAAATACTCATTGAGCTGCATCTCCCGCAAACGTTCATATCTCCGCGCCGATTGACCACCTGCACGTGTCTTTCCGCCAACGCCTGAATACATCTGCCTGACTATCTCAAGCCGTTTACCCTGAAGAGTAGCGATAGTAGCGCCTGTAGCGTCGATGAGAAGAATTCCATAAGTCTCTTTTTCCTTAAGCAATTCCTGCAAGTGTTCGGTGTGAAAACGTGAGTCGCAGCGGTAAAGATAAATCCTAATTGGCTCAGGCGGTATAATAACGTAGGTCTCCATTCTTTCGCTGCCTGGGCCTCCGCCTTCCTGCGGAATGGCGCCGCAGAAAATAACAAGGCCATTTTCTCCAGAATCCTTAAACAGCTTAAGTCGCTGCTGCACCTTCACGATTGCTTCCTGCACATTCTTGCGTGTAGTAGTTGACTTAATGTTCGATGCTGTTCCATACTCGTCACGCAGCATATTGATGACATCGCTAATCTGCTTTCCAGGCGGAATATAAAGTGAAATTAACTCTGTGTGACTGCCTGTTTTGCTGGCTAGAATATTCAGCATTTTTCGCAGTCTGAACAGTTCCAGCGAAGATTTTTTTGCGGTGCTCACGAATTTTCACTCATTATGCTATAAACCATATGTACGTTCTTAACGGTTAAAATAAAAGTTGCTACCCTAAAAAGGGAGATAATTACGGAGCCTGAAGCACTTCCTTCAGAAAAGCCTTGTAAGGCCCAAGCTTACCGCCGTAATTGCCTGAAGAAATCTTTACCACGCCATGCACGCTTGCCGCTGCCGTTATACCTTGCCTCATCGCGTTCTTTACGGCATCAAGAGTTAAGCCATTAATGACAATCTCGTAGACGCAATTCACATTCTCTGGAACAACTGAATCCGGCACTATCGTCCGGAGCGTTGGACAGTAAGGATGATTCGTTGAAGCCTTCATCTTATATTTAAGCGACCCCGCTTTGCTGCCTGCACGGCATATGCCGCCTGGAAACGGCATGATAACGTCAGGTGAGTTTGCGCGTATGGCATCCGCCGCGGCTTCAGCTGCTTTAAGCCCCGACGCTTGGTTCTCGGCGAATATCATGAAGTTGCCGCCTGCCACTGCCTCTTGCGCGCCGAAGCCGTCTTCAACTATAAAGTTTCCTTCCATAACCGGTATCTTCCAGCATCTTCGTTCACCTACCATCGTCTTTTTCTGGAAGCCATCGCCAAAGTAACGTAGGCTGCTGCCGACTCTTAGGACACGCTTCGCAGTTGTCAAGCCGTTGAAAGCGGCGGTTGTTGGGCAAGTCATTACACATTGGCCTATGCGTTCCATAAGCTGATGCTTAAGTTCAAAGCGGTCGCGATTATAGATTTGAATGAGCACACCAGGGCGCTTGTCTGGTGTTTGATCCGCTGGTACCATCCGCTCGATGGCTGCTTCTGCCGGCGCCATAATAACGCTAGTAGCAAAACCAGTGGTCACATTAGCAGCTATTAACGCCCACTTCTCATTTTCCGCTGTAATAAGCACTCGACTAGCCCATAAGGGAAACATCTCCGCAAAGGTGTCAACAATAGTGCAAGTGTGTTCCGTCTTTGTGGATCTCGTGGTGAATGTTTTTGTTTTTTCATCATAATTGAGTATTTCCAGCTTATTTTCAGTTGTGGAAGCCATTTCCATTTCATCCTTGTCTGTTAATATGCTCAAGTTGTGATTCAGTTATTTCTCGCTCTCATTTAAGAGTTTTCGTGGCAAATACACCATTTTTTCTGTACACTACGTGCATTTTCAGACCTAATCGCTCCTTATTTAAACCATGAAAATTATATTAGCGCGGCAGTATCTTTCAAGCCTCAAGAAAAGGATACACTTGACAATAGTGTGTCCCATTGTTTTAGGAAAAAGTTATAGAGCAGACAAACATTAAGCCTTCTTCACTAAGAGGGTTAAAAGGTTTGCCGGAAATACGCGTAGCACTCGTTGGTGTAGGCAACAGCGCATCTGCCCTAATTCAAGGGACTCAATATTATAAAGACGCAAAAGAAGGCACCACCGTGCCAGGTCTCATGCACGTAAACTTCGGCGGATATCACATAAGAGACATTAAGTTTGTCGCCGCATTTGATGTGAACAAAAACAAAATTGGAAAAGACCTTTCTGAGGCAATATTCACCGAGCCTAACTGTTGCCCAAAATTTGCCTCTGTGCCAAATCTGGGGGTTAAAGTTTCTAGAGGCCCAATTTTAGACGGTGTAGCAGAACATATGAAAAAAGTATTCAATGTTTATGATGAAAAAACACACCATAGCGACGATGTGGTTAAAGTTTTAAAAGAAGCAAAAGTCGAAGTGCTAGTAAACTATCTACCCGTTGGAAGCCGCGAAGCTACCCGCTTTTACGCACAAGCAGCTATCGACGCAGGATGCGCATTCGTAAATTGCATGCCCGAATTCATCGCCTCAGACCAGGAGTGGAGCCGAAAGTTCGAGAAAGCTGGACTTCCTGTAGCAGGAGATGATATTAAAAGCCAAGTGGGCGCAACAATCCTGCATCGAAATCTCGTGCGTCTGTGCCTAGATCGCGGTGTCATAGTTGATGAAACTTATCAGCTGAACCTCGGCGGAGACACGGACTTCTTAAACATGACAGTTGAAAATAGGCTGAAGACCAAACGAATAAGTAAAACAGAAGCTGTTACAAGCCTCGTTCCCTATGAGCTGCCTACTAGAATAGGCCCATCAGACTATGTTCCATTCCTGCAGAATAAGAAAATATGTTACATAACGCTTAAGGGCCGAAAGTTCGGCAACCGCCCAATAACCATAAACGTTAAACTAGAAGTTGAAGATTCACCGAACAGCGCAGGCGTTGTCATCGACCTGATAAGAGCTGTGAAAATAGCTCTAGACCGAAAAATCAAAGGAGCACTCATAAGCGTTTCTGCATACGCGTTTAAGCATCCACCAATTCAAGTGCCTGATTCCACCGCTAAGCAATGGGTCGAAGACTACATTGCAGGTATACGAGAACGCTGAGTCTTCTCGCTTTCCATTTACACTTAAAAAGGGAAATTTATGAAAGCTTTTAAGGGTTGAAAACTCAAATACGTCTACAGAGGTGCAATTTGCATGGTGAAAGTAAACGTATATGAGGTTCCTGAAGGACTTTACTATTCAAAAGATTTTGCCTGGGTAAAAATCGAAGGTGACAAAGTGCGCATGGGCATAACTGATTACGCACAGAAGCAGTTACGCGAGATAGTATACGCTGATTTGCCAGAGGTAGGCGCCGAAGTGAAGCAGAATGAGCCTTATGGTACACTTGAATCAGTGAAGGCAGTTTCTGACGTGATTGCCGCTGTAAGCGGAACAGTAGAGGAAGTTAACACAGAAGTTTTGTCGAAACCTGAGCTTCTAAATGAAGATCCTTATGTGAAAGGCTGGTTGATTGTTGTGAAGCCTTCGAATCTGCAGGCAGAATTGTCCAATTTAATGGACTTCGACAAAGCGGTGGAATGGCACAAGAGCCAGATAAAATGAAGGAACCTTAGGATGGCTAAACGAATAATCATTATCGGTGCTAACGCCGCGGGTGTGGAAGCGGCTTCAGCAGCGCGGAAAAAAGACCACACCGCAGAAATCACGCTAATAACCGAGGAGAAAACTGCGGGGTATTCCCGTTGCGGCTTGCCCTTCGTGATAGGTGGGCAGATCCCAAGTTTTAAAGATCTAATTGTTTACTCGCAAGCTTACTTCCAGATGATGAAACTGAACCTGAAAACCGAAACCAAAGCCACCGCCATAAACACGAAAGATAAGACGGTTACCGCCGTCGACAAGGCAGGGGCCACAGAGACGCTGCAATACGATAGTCTCGTAATAGCCACAGGCGCCAACGCTTTTACGCCTCCAATTAAGGGATCAGAAAAACAGGGAATCCACAGCCTCCGCACTTTGGAAGACGGCGAAAGAATTCTCCAAGCAGTGCGGAATGGCGCTAAATCAGCAGTTGTAATGGGCGCTGGCCTCATCGGGCTGGAGACCGGCGTAGCGTTAATTGAGCGGGGCTTAAAAGTTACGGTTGTGGAGATGCTGCCCCAGATATTACCACAGATGCTTGACGCTGACATGGCGAAGCTTGTTCAGGAGCGTCTGCAAGAGCATGGCATGCGTATTCTCACAGAGAAGGCCGTGGAAGAGTTTCTCGGCGGCGATAAAGTGACGGCGATCATGGCTGGAGGCGAAAAGATAGATGCTGATCTCTTCCTAAGCGCTTTTGGCGTCCGTGCAAATACAAAACTTGCAGCCGAGGCTGGAATACCCTTAGGTGAGACAAGAGGGATCAAAACAAATGCGCGGATGGAAACTGAGGTCAAAGATGTTTACGCTGTTGGAGACTGCGCAGAAACACCGCACTTAATCACTCACAAGCCTGTGTGCCAACAATTAGGCACAGTTGCCGTCAAACAAGGCAAGGTTGCTGGGATAAATGCTGGAGGCGGTTACGCCCTCTTCCCAGGAGTTTTAGGTTCAGCTGTAACGCGGCTTTTCAACATTGAAGCAGGAGTAACCGGGCTGACTGAAGCAGCAGCAAAAAGAGCTGGAATCGAAGTGATCACTGGCGCCATAAGCTCAAAGACAAGAGCAGATTACTACCCTAACGCGCTGCCCATAAAAATTAAGCTGATCGTTGAAAAAGAGTCGCAACGCATCATAGGCGCGCAGATAGTTGGCGAGGAAGAAGTCACGCAACGCATAAACGCCTTGTCCTTCGCAATTCAGAAAGGCATGACTGTGCGGGAGTTAGCTAAGGCGGATACGGCATATGCGCCGCCGCTGAATGAAACTTGGGAGCCTATGATTTTAGCTACAGAAATGGTGTTGATGAAACTTCGTTAAAGCTCCTTTCACTTCTTTTTGAGCCTTAGTCCCGTGAAGACTTTGTTTCTGACAAAGAAAGGGAATAATGATAAATTAAAGAATATTGTTTTACCTTACAGAAGTGGTTTCAATGTCTAAAACTTACAATATTGCTGTGTTAAAAGGCGATGGGATAGGCCCAGAAGTCACGGATGCAACCATAAAAGTCTTAGAGGCTATTCAAGATTCAGCGCGGTTTAAGCTTAATTTTCTATATGGCGAAGCAGGCTATTACTGCATAGAGAAGTATGGCACTAATCTGCCTGAAGAGACGGTTGCGCTGCTGAAGAAGACCGATGCTTGCCTTAAGGGTCCAATGACCACGCCTGAAACGCCCGGCGCACCTGTTAGTGTGGCAGTAAAAATAAGGAAAATGTTCAATCTCTACGCCAATGTGAGACCTTGCCGCTCGTTCCCAAATGTAGAGGCGCTAAAACCAAACATTGACTTGGTTGTGGTTCGCGAGAACACCGAGGGCCTGTACTCTGGTATCGAATATGAAGTTTCGCCGGGTGTTGGCGTAGCCTTGCGGATAATCACTAAAGAAGCTTCTTTGCGTGTCGCGGAATTCGCCTTTAAGCTTGCTGCTAAACGCAAAAAACACTTAACCTACGTACATAAGGGCAATATTCTAAGAATAACTGACGGCATCTTCAAAGACGCAGTGCAGGAAGTATCGGTTAGGTACCCTGATGTGGCAGTGGACGATGTTCACATAGACGCCATGACAATGCATCTAGTTAAAAAGCCTGAAACCTTCGACGTCATAGTCACCACCAACCTCTTTGGCGATGTAATTTCTGACGAAGCGGCACAAGTTACGGGGAGTTTAGGCTTAGCTGCTGGCGCAAACATAGGCGACGCATACGGCATGTTCGAGCCTGTCCACGGCTCCGCGCCAAAGTATGCGGGACAGAATGTTGTTAATCCCGTAGCCACTATAATGGCGGCGCAGATGATGCTTGATTACTTGGGCGAAAAAGAAGCGGCAGCTAAAATTGAAAAAGCGGTTATGCAAGTGCTCAGCGAAGGAAAAGTGCGCACAAAAGATTTAGGCGGCGCATCCACTACAAGTGAAATGAGCGAAGCGGTAGTATCAAAAATTAGGGTGCTCTAAAACCTGCACATACGTAGCAGCGTCAATATGCACTTCAAGTTTGCCATTTGCGTTTTCCTTTATCTTCCCGCTTACCACCTGTAAAAGCGCATTTACTTTCAAAATTTTTGTAAGCTCCTCTGCCTTTTCGTTCCAGGCTACGACTGGCACTTCTCCAGTTTCATCCGCAAGCGTAAACCGCAGCACGGTTCCCTCGCTCATGTCGCTTCTTGTGAACTTGGATGCTGGAAGTAACGTTTTAACAGTACCTACAAGATGAATTTCCTTAAGTGTTTTGTTTATATTGCCTATTTTTGTGGCAAATTTGCCGATAAAAGGGAAATCCTCTGCCTTTGCATCTTCGGGTTCAATTTCAATTTGGCTTTTGCTGCCAAGATGTAATTCCAATTTGCCTTTGCGGTCTTCGCGGGTATAGCCGTGAAGTAACCGAACGATCTGTCCTGCTTTAAGCTCACCTTTCTCTACTATTTTGGCCTGATCATTCCATAGCATGACGCGTATGGTAGAGTCTTTGTCGGCGATGACTATGCTTGCAAACTTTCCAGATTTTTCGCCTTCAAAGTTTCTTGAAGGATAAACTGCGATCACACGGCCTGTTACTGTAACATCATTTAATCCTGAAACTAAATGGCTCACATGTAATCCGCCTTCAGCATGGTCTCTCGGGATGTCAACGCCATATCTGGCAGCAATTAAACGTAGAAGCGTCTCCTCTGCTATTAGCCCGCCTGTTCTGTTTTTCTCAACTTTTAAGCTTTCAAGAATTTGGTTTCGGCTGAGTTCTGGATTTTTAGACAGAATCTGCTGGATTATATCTTCGATAGACATTTTTTCTGCTTCAGCACGATAAAGTGTTAAGTCTGTTTTAAATTTTCTGCATTAGTTTACGTTCATGCGGGTTCGGCTAAGTTTATTAAAACGGTCCGTGTTTTCAAGATTAGGCAGGGAGAGAGTGGTGGACTCCGCGTCTCTTTACGCTCTTGGCATAACGTTGGTTTTCATTGGCGTACTAATTATAGTAGTCACTCTCGTTTTGTTCTCTGTTTCAAGTGCCAGAGCTGTGAAGTTCCGTAGCGGCGGCGCTGTCATAATTGGGCCTATTCCGATAATTTTTGGAACAGACCGAAAATCGCTTAAAACTGTTTTGCTGCTTTCCTTGACACTTACAGTTATGCTTATTGTCTTAATTATTGTGCAGTACCTGTTGCTTAGGTAGAGGGAGGCTAATCCGCGATGGTTGATGAAGAAAACCAAGAAGCCCTCGAGAAAGGAATAACATTATCTAACAAGCTCTTTTCGGTTTTAATTATAGGTTTCACTCTCATAATCGTGGGTATAATGGTTATTGCGTTTGCGACTGCCTTTAATGGACACGGCTGTAGTGCTGGCGCAGTTATTTTCATCGGCCCGTTTCCGATAGTAATTGGCGCTGGTCCAGATGCCACTTTACTGGTATCCTTCAGCATAATTCTAGCTGTTATAGGTATTGTAATATTTTTTGTTATGAATAGAAAGCTAAGATTTAATGGCTAACTTTTCTCGCTTGTTTGTTCTTCTTCCTTACCGTAATATGAATACAAGAATATTAGCAGTAAGGCGACAAAAGTTGCTGCCATAAGGATGTACTCTAACGTCAGGAAGTATGCGCTTAAATCCATAGGTGATTCTCCATCTCTCGCTTATATTTAACGTTTTAATATTTAAACAGTTAGCCTCGTCCAGACTTTTGCTTTTTTATCCATGATATTTTTGCCTTATTATCCTTAATTTTCTGAGCCCCTTTTGCATGAAAATTTGCCCTTCATTTTTTAGCTGTTTAGTTTATAGCCTACTTTACCATCTTTAGTTGTTTTTGGAATAGTTATGGTGAATTGGGCGCATTCGCCTTCCTTACCTGTTTCTTCTATTGCCCAACCGTAAGCTTGGCATATCTTTTTTATCAGATAAAGTCCATAACCCGTACCGGTGCCGTAGCCTTCTTGGAAAAGGTGTTTCTTAATGTTTTCCTGTATTCCTACACCATCGTCTTCATAGATGAGTTTCAGATGGTTTTCTTCTTCTTTGTAATATACTCGGATTTTGCTAGTTTTCTTGCCGTATTTCAATGTGTTGTCGATTAAATTATAGAATAATTGCCGTAGCAACGAGTCAGCAAGAACAATTAGTCCTCGACATTCGTTAACTAGCGTAGCACCTTTTAAATCTGAAAAAAGAGATGCTGCTTCGTTAATGTGCTTCTCAACGCCAACGTAAGAAAGCTCTTCTGAACCTACTTGCACGTAAGTTTTCTCGAAATCAATGATCCGAAGTATTTGCTGCGATATTAACTCTGCATCTTTTAACTGCTGCAAGATTTCTGGTTTGCCGCCGAACCGTTTTTTCAAAATGTAGATGTAGCCATTTAACGCAGAAAGTTTATTTCGTATATCATGCCGAGTTAAGCTTTCAACTACATGCAGCTTTTCATTAAGCTCTACAACTTTTTGGAGTGCTTCATTAGTAACCTGTTGCATCCACTTCTGCTCAGATATATCAGTTGCAACACAGATAGTTCCAATGATCTTCTTTCTGTCGTCAACAATTGGCGAATAGGTCATGATTGTTGGAAAATTGTTTCCATCACGTTTTTTAGCTATAAACTCTCCTGTCCAGTGTTCTCCTTTAAGCAGCTTATCCATAACACTTTTTGCCTGCTCTCTTGCTGATTCCGCAGAAATAATATCATTGATATACCGCCATAGAACCTCTGTTTCTTTCCAACCATAGAGTTTCTCTGCACCGCGGTTCCAATATATGATTCTGCCTTTAACATCAGTTGCAATAATAGCTTGACCAACAGCATTCAGTAACCGCGCCTGCAAACGGTTCCTCTCAGAAACTCTCTTGGCATCTGTGATATCTATGAAAACTCCAAAAAGCAGTTTTTTGCCGCCAACTTCTATGAGGTTGGCTTTTATTGAAACATCCCTAATTTCGCCTGTTTTGGTAACAACCTGATCTTCAACTGAAAAGCCTCCCCCTTCTTTGCAATGACGCATAAAACTTTTGCTAAATTTTCCGTCGATAGATTCTGGAGGATGAAGGAAGCGTTGATGCATGCCTATTAATTCTGATTTGGCTCTTCCAACCAACTCTGTTGCGGCGCGGTTGCAGTCAACAAGAATCCCTGTTTCAGCGTCAGCAACAAAAATGGCGTCTAATGCTTCTTCAAAAAGTGTTCTGTATTTTTCCTCAGACTCTCTTAGAGCGTGCTCAATTCTTTTCTGTTCTGTAATATCACGAGCAGTAATTATAATTCCCGTAACTTTGCTCTCGCCCATTAAAACTTTTGATGCGCCATCCATTAAAGCGTAGTTTCCATCAGCATTTTTGCAGCGAAGTTCAAGTTTTCCTCCAGAACAATCCATGAACACTTTTTCTATAGCACTTAACACTTTTGGCAAGTCATCTGGGTGAATGAACTCGGTAATGGATTTTCCTACTATCTTGTCTGGTTCATAACCTAAAACCCATTTAACCGATGCACTCGCATAAGTAATTACCAAATCTCTATCAATTAATAGCAATATTTCTTGGATGTTCTCAGTGATCAAGCGAAGACGATTTTTGGCTTCGCGCAAAAGCTTTTCAGCCCTCTGCCCCTTCACTGCCTCACAGATACTTTGTTTCAGTTCAGTGTATGTGGCTTCAGGGTGCCCTTCCTTTCTAACGTAGCGAAATACTCCAGAATTCAAGGCTTCAATAGCGATTTCTTCTTTACCCTTACATGTAAATAATATGAAAGGAGTATTGCTTCCGTTTTGCCGTAGCTCTCTTAGAAGTTCCAAGCCGGTTTTCCCGGGCATCTTGTAATCGGCAACGATTACATCATATTCGGCGTCTCTTAACTTACTAAGCGCTTCTTCCGCAGATAATGCTGTTTCAACCTCGAATAATCCTGGCTCCTCTAAGCATTGCTTCGCAATGGCTAAGAAGTCTGCGTCATCATCTACGTGCAGCACCCTGATTACCTTTTCTCTACAGAGATTCACGTATGCTCCGCTTATTGACGCAAACTCAGCCTTAGTCATTTAGATCAGCAGTGCTCATTTCTATTGCGATTTAGATTACAGAGATTAAAATTGATTATGAATTAGCCGTATGAAATTAAAATTCAAAATAATAGGCATGAACCCAAGGGTAGTTACGGCTGGACACGCGTGGTTACTTTTGGCTTGGATAAATGCTTTATATAAAAAGCGTTGTTAAACCTAAATTTGGTTAGCCATGAGCAATAGGCGTACTTTCTTTTATGAGTTAGCTGGAATCATTTTCATAATTGCCTTCGGAAGCGTATTGCACTTTACTTTCGAGTGGTCTGGCCGTCAGGTTGCCGTCGGAGTGTTTTCGGCAGTCAACGAAAGCGTGTGGGAACACTTGAAACTCGGTTTCTGGCCAGCCATAGCCTTTGCACTTTTCGAGTTTACGCAGTTGTGAAAGACGGTTAACAATTTTCTGCTGGCCAAAGCTGTCAGCATCTACCTAATTCCCACGGTGATTATCATTATCTTCTATTCTTACACTGCAATTCTCGGCGAAAGCATACTCGCCATAGACATTCTCACGTTCATCATAGCCGTTATCGCCAGTCAAATAGTAAGCTACAAACTATTAACTGGAAAAAAGTTAGCACACAAATTAAGCATAGTTTGCTTAATTGCCCTGCTCCTCTTAGCTCTCGCCTTTGTGCTTTTCACTTTTTATCCGCCGAGGTTGTCGCTCTTTCAGGATCCAGTAACAGGCGAATACGGCATCATTGCTCATTAAATTTCTACATGTGATCCCTATGCGTATGTGGATGGTTGACCCATGAATTATGTGCAGGAATCATCTGCTCGAAGAGCATTCTGAAATACACCTGTTTGTTTGGAACATCAATGCTGAGCATTCAGTTAGGGGTTACATAGACAAGGGTTTACTTGAAATCCACAACTTATCGCCATGCAGAACTTGCCCGGGAATTGCGCGGGCGACGGTGTATGCATAATTCTGAATTGGATGCAAAATGGAAAATGGCAAAGAATGACGGTTCAATAGACAGGCAGAAAAAGCCTAAGAGACCTAATCGAAAGATGCACAAAATGCCGGGGAAGATACGAAAGATTCGCTGTGACAGGGAACGTAGTTTAATTAACCCCGGAAGCCGGCTGCGTTCTGGCGAGTCTTTGCAACCAAAAAAGACTGCAACTGGCTCTAATTTGCTGTTTCAGTATAGAGTAGAATTTACTAATTTAATGAGCATTTAGTCGTTTGGCAATTATTTCGCTTTACTCTTGTTTTTTAAAGTAAGCGAATGCTCCTATAGCAAGGGGCATCATCGCAATGATGACTGAAGCAAAAAGCAAAAATAGCGTGATAGAAAACTGCCGAGGCGGAGTTATTGTGGGTAAGGTTGATGCAAAATTTGGAATTGATACCACATTTACCAGCGGATGATTGTCTTGGAATACTCGATTCTCAAAGCCAGTAGAGTCTGCGATGGAATAGGGTGTATCCCACACTCCTGAAGAATCAACTTCAGAGGCGTTCGGATACCTCTCTAAATAATCGCTCCAATAATTTCTTTCAAATGTTCCGATTTCGCTAATTGCCAAATGTGCACCAAAAACGATGTTATTCTCGACTACAAAATTGTTGCTGACGACGAAATGTAGATTGCAGGTGAGCCTCCGATAGTGCAGTATGTGATGTTGTTGCCTGTGCTGCCCCAGAGCGCTATGCCGAGGCTTTCCCATGTGAAACCGCCTGTTCTTTGTGACTTACAAAATCGTTTGAGATGTAATTGCCATAAAAGGTGTGGTTTTCTCCGAATTCACATTTTATGCCTATGTGGAAATTTGTTATTCTCAAGTTTCTTACCGTTACGTTCCACACGTCAAGCTCAGAAGGGTGTCTGGTTGCTTCGCTTGCTATTTCTATTCCTATTCCATTACCGGCGTTAAGTGTGAAACCTGCGCCGACAATTATGATGTTGCCTTTTCGGACTTTAATGTTGCCCGAAACATTGCCGGTGAAAACGTAAACGTCGCCGGTACGCTGAATTTTGTCTGTGCCCTCGATGATTTCATCGTTCCTGATAATTATGGTTGCATAATCCTGAGCGGTAGCAAAATTAGCTAATCGAAAACTAAGCATGGTAGATGCAAGCAAAACTGCCAACGCAAGTATTAACGCTGCTTGCTTCATGGCAAAATCACAATTATTCTTCCAATGCCCAAGCAGATATTTAGCTCTCCCTAAAGAACAAATTGTTCTTTTAGAGGAACAGCAGTTCAAATTATACCGCTGTGATTTTTGCGAACACATGACCTTCTACTTAATTGAAGATAAACAAGTCTTTGCGGAGCTTATGATGAATACTGAGTTCTCGAAAAGCCGTCGGCATAGGTGATTCTGTTTTCTTTTACGGCAATCACTTCTTATCTAATGCTATGTTCACAATTTTTGATATATTTAGCATTGAGGGCAAAACTGCTTTTTGCGTAAGAGTGTGTTCGTCAATTTATTGTTTAGTCCAAACAATAAAAATCTCGAGAATCGAAGTTTGCAGAAGACAAGTGCTGTCCTTAGTTTTACGTAATTTTTAAATCAAGGGGTTTTCATTATAGCCCAAAAAAGGTGCCTTTAGTGAAGGGGGAAAATCGTAGTTACAATAGTAGCCATAATCACCGTTATAATGGTTGCAAGTTTTGCGGTAATGTATTTTTCAACTTACAACAACCTTGTGGCATTAAGTGCTGCTGTTGATGAAAAATGGGCTCAAGTGGAACAAGAACTTCAGCGTAGATACGACTTGATACCTAACATTGTGAGCGCCGCCAAAGCTTATATGACCTATGAAGGGTCGATACTGCAAAATGTTACCGCTTTGCGTAGTCAATGGATGAATGCTTTACAAAGTGGCAATATGGCCGCCATTAACAATGCAACTGCCCAAATGGAGTCAGGTATCACAGGTTTAATGGTTACTTTCGAAGCTTACCCTGACCTACGTTCCTCAGACGTGATTCAATCGTTGATGATAACTCTTGAAGGCACAGAAAACCGCATATCCACCGAGCGTATGCGCTTCAACGAGGCAGTCCGTGACTACAACACTGCCATCCAATCTTTTCCTGCAAATTTGTGGGCTGCAGGCTGGGGTTTCACTGTCAAATCTTACTTTGAAGCGCAGATTGGCTCCACTGAAGTGCATTCGTTGAACTTCTAAGCCGGCAAGAACCTTGTTTAGAAGAAGCTTCGCCATATTTTTTTGCATTAATATTAGCATATAGTTTCTTCGTGATCCAGTCAGCTAGCTGTTACATTATTGAAGATGAATGGGTTGAAAAAATCGAAAGCTACGCGCGTGCCATTGACGCTAACACAACAGCTGAAATCGTACTCTGTGTTTTCCCATCACTTTATGGGCGCGGCATAAAAGACCCTTCAGGCGCTGAAATCCACGACATAGTGAAGCTGGGGGTTCACATCTCCAACGAAGAACCGCTGGGGGTCTATGATGGCATCTAAACGGGCATTGGCAAGAAAGGCAAAGATAACAGCATCCTCATTTTAATTGCGATAGAGGAGCAGCAGTGGCGCATCGAAGTCGGCTACCGCTTAGAAGGCGACATAACCGATATAGAAGCCAACCTCATTGCCCAGAACTATCTTGTTCCAGCTTTTCAGGAGGGCAACTACGGCGAAGGTCTCTACGACACAGTAGTCGCGCTGGGTCAACAGATTCCATCGAGCAATGAACCGAACAATCTGAAGCTTAGAGGCTACTACTATTATGAAAGCGCCAATACCTCTGAATCGTCTCCAACTCCTTTTTGGGAGTGGGAAATCTTCGGCATCCCATTATGGGTCATAATCGTCTTCATTCTATTTGGTGTCTTCTTCCCAGTTTTCGGGCGAGGCTCGAGCAGAGGCGGTGGACGCTGGGGCGGTGGCCGTTCTGGCGGCGGCGCAGGCGGAAGATGGTAAATAAAGGCTCAAGTGAAAGGTCAAGCGTTCAACATGTTGGCTTCATGGTGCGGCGCCATTTTACCCTTTTTCCTCAACTTAGCTGAGCGCATAAAAAATTGAAGGTGGTGCGTTGCTAAATTGTGCTTGGCCATAGGAGCATCAAGAACACGCTGATCGATACTCAGCTCGTAACCTTTGAGAACGATGCCTTCGTCTGCAAGACAGCGGAGAGCATTAAAGAAGCCAAAGAACTTATCGAAGCGGGCTTTGAATGCGGCACTGATATGGATAAGCTTAAGCTCTTTAGGAAGCGGAAATGAGTATTTGATTTGGATTCGCCGCCAGAAGCTGGGGGCTGCTCTTGAAAAGCTGTGGATGAGCTTCCCTATTTTGGGTATAACTCTTTTCCTCCGCCCAATTCTCCCCAAGTTTACTCAAATCTTCAGACATAATATTTATCCCTCGCCTACCCCGATAGCAAGTTAACTTAAAAATATTTTGGTAAAGATCCTATAAAAGACAAATGAAAAACCAACCAAGAAATAACAGAAATAGTGTCGACAGCCCTCCCTAACCGTTATCCTGCTTATGCGCATAGTTAACCGCGAAAAAACCGTTGCTCAACAGCATTGAGCAGATATAAGCGGCGTTGAGCGACCTGCGCTACGCAGTTGCGATTACCGTTATGGTCTGCGTTGTTGTTGAGCCGTCAAGCGTGTAAGCAGTCACTGTCAAAGCATATTTCCCGCCTGCGGTGAAGCTGAAGGGTGAATTTGAGCCCTCATCAAGGGGAAGCCAAAGCACAAGCCCATCTGTGGGAGGCAAACCCTTGTTGATGATATTTGATTTTACCTCGACAGAAGCACGATCATAAACGCACACTTCGTCAAGCACGCCTTTGAAATAACCTGCGTGTCCAGTAGCCAACTTTAACGGTGGAGTATGGTAGAATGGGGTGCCTGTGGCCACATTTAATTCTTCGCTAACTCCATTTATGAAGGTGTTTATTT
>JAWCNL010000003.1:0-125531 GCA_038848695.1 Bathyarchaeia archaeon | reverse complement strand
AGGTTAACGGCGGCACATATAAGGTAACTTGCCTTTCAGTTGGGAATCCTCATTGCGTCATATTCGTTGACAACGTGGATGCTTTCCCAGTGCAGCAAATCGGCCCGAAAATCGAGAATCACCCTGTTTTCCCGCAGAGAACCAATGTCGAGTTCGCGCAAGTCTTAAGCACTATCGAGGTGAAGGTGCGGGTGTGGGAGCGCGGTTGCGGAGAAACTTTTGCATGCGGCACCGGCGCCTGTGCTACGGTGGTCGCTGGGAACTTGCTCAAAAAACTCGGCAGCAAAGTCCAAGTTCACTTGTTGGGCGGTGACTTGGAAGTGGAATATAATGGCGCCCAATTGTTTTTGCGTGGTCCTGCAGAGAAAGTTTTTGAGGGAACACTGTTTAAGGAGAGCGTGTGAGTAGGCATGTTCGAAGTTGCGGATAGGGTTAAGAGGCTTCCGCCGTATCTGTTCGCTGAAATAGAGAAAACCATCAAGGAAAAAAAGGCTCAAGGCGTAGACCTCATCTCCCTAAGCATTGGCGACCCAGACCTTCCGCCGCCGCCTTTCATTATTTCGGCGCTTAAAGAGGAAGCAGCAAACCCGAAGAATCATAACTACTCCTTCAGCCAAGGTGAACCAGAATTTCGCGAGGCAGTTGCAGCATGGTACAAGAAGCGATTCCGCGTTGATGTCAGCAAAGACGAGGTCGTTGCCCTTTTGGGCTCAAAGGAGGGCTTGGCCAACATCGCCAGGGCATTCGTGAATCCTGGAGACCACGTTCTTGTGCCTGATCCAGCTTATCCAGTTTACGCCAATGGCGGCACCATACTAAACGACGGCGTTCCCGTGTCAATGCCTCTGCTGGAGGAAAACGGCTTCAAACCCGATTTCGAGGCGGTGCATCCGGAAAAAGTGAAAATGATGTTTCTGAATTACCCAAACAACCCGACAAGCGCAACAGTGGATAAGAAGTTCCTGCAGCATGCTGTGGAGTTTGCACGGGAGAACAACATAATACTCTGCTACGATAACGCTTATTCAGAGATAACCTTCGACGGATATATGGCGCCCAGCATCCTCGAAATCGACGGCGCCATGGACGTGGCGATTGAGTTTCACTCCTGCTCCAAAACTTTCAACATGACAGGCGACCGCATCGCATTCGCGGTAGGCAACAAGCAGCTTATCAGTGGGCTCGCGCAGGTTAAGTCGCAAATAGACTCTGGACCGCCCGTTTACATACAAAAAGTAGCTGTTAAAGCCTTAGAAAGCTACAAGGGCCGCGAGCAACCAGACTTTCTGAAGGAGAACAACAGAATTTACGCTGAGAGATGCGACGTGCTGGTCAACCAGCTTTGTGCTATGGGCTTCAAGTGCGATAAGCCTAAAGCTACGTTTTACGTTTGGCTAAACTGCCAATCCAGCTCCATCGAGTTCACAACTAAACTGCTCAGCGTCGGCGTGGCAGTTACGCCTGGCATAGGCTTCGGCGCTCATGGCGAAAACTATGTACGCTTCTCTTTGACTCAACCGAAGGAGCGCATAATCGAGGCTACCAAAAGAATGGCGGCGCTTTTCAAGTGCAAATAAACGCGATGGCTGTAAGCTTATATACAGTCGACAGCCCATGCTAGGCGCATGGGTACAGGCAAAATAGACTTTCAAGCTTCCTTAGCCGCAGATGTTCTCGAGGCAGGCAGATGTGTAGGCTGTGGTGCATGCATCGCCGTTTGCCCCTACACTTGCCTCCAACTTGCACAGGACAAACCTGCCTTATTGAAAGAGTGCCAATCATGTGGCCTTTGCGCGCAGGCCTGCCCCCGCTACGGTTTCTCTCAGGTAGCGCTTGAAAATTTCGTTTTTGGAAGAAGCCGAAAAGCAGACGAGCCATTCGGCCTCTACCTCAGACTGGCGGTTGCACAAGCAACTGACAAGCGAATACTGCAGACTTGCCAAGACGGCGGCGTTGCCACGGCGCTGCTGGCTTACGCGCTTGAAACTGGCCAGATAAGCGGCGCCATTGCTGTAGCATCAAGCGCTGATAAGCCGTTTTATCCCAGACCCATGTTGGCGTCTACCTTTGAAGAAGTTTTGGGATGCGCGGGCTCAAAGTACGCGTGCTCGCCTAATATGCTGCTTTTAGCTGACGCATGCAAGCAGAAAAATGCGCGGATAGCCTTTGTTGGAACGCCATGCCAAATTCAGGCTGCCCGAAAAATGCAGGCTGTGGGATTAACGAGGCAGACAAGTTGCCTGAGCTTTCTGGTTGGGCTATTGTGCTCTGGATGTTTCACGTATGAAGGTTTGATGGAAACATATATTCATCGAGAGAAAGGTGTGGACTTAAGGGAAATAAAGAAGATTAACGTTAAAGGAAAACTGCTGCTAACAACGACCACAGGAGTCATCGGATTCCCCCTCGCGGAAATACAGCGATTCAGGCAGAAAAGCTGCAGCGCCTGCGGAGACTTCAGCGCTGAGCTTGCAGACATTTCCATGGGCGGCTTAGGCTTAGACGGCTGGACTCTCGTGATAATTCGCACCCAGAAAGGCGAAGAGATGTTTTCAGGTGCGGAGAACGCTGGGTTCCTGCGTGTTAAAGCCTTAGATGCTGGCGATAAGGCATTAGATTTGCTGGTTAAGCTTTCGGAGAAAAAGAGAAAAAACGTTGCTGCCGCTCAAAAAGTGGAAGGTTGAAGTCGCCTTATTTTGCGGCTTTAGCAAGCTTTTTCATTATTGAGCTTTTGCCTATCTCATAAGCCGCCGCATAGTCGAAGAGTCCTTGAGGCTCCAGCGTTGCGCGCGTAATCATTTCCTTTTCAATTTTGATTTTCAACTTGCCAATTGCCAAGGCGCCTATCCCGTAGAGCCCCGGTTTAAGTTCTTTGCCATCGTCATTTGAACCTAAGCCTTCAACACCAAGCGGCTTGATAGCATTGATGTCTGCAACTATTCTGCATTTTGACGCCTTGTCCAAATCTGCCTTGGAGAGCAGCTGAATGCCGCCTGCGCCTGCTGCAAGTATGATTTCAGCATTTTTGATGGCTGCTGCTGTTTGTTCTGGGCTCGCAACTTCGACAACTTTAACTCGTTCTGCGCCGACTTCCTTGTTGATTTTATCCGCAACTGCTTGCCCCTTAGCCATCGAGCGGCTGGAAATGGTCACATTAGCTTTTTCCGAAGCGTAAATTCTGGCGGCCGTTTGCCCAACTGGGCCTGTGCCAGCAAGCACCGTTACGTTTTTGCCTCCTAAGTCTCCGAAGCCCTTTTCAAGTGATAAGCCAAGTGTTTTCGCCACTGCGGCAGCTGCGGTTGAGTAGCCGCCTCTTGGATCCACGATTATCGAGTTTCCCCAAGGTGCAGATTTCATGCATTTCAATGTTGCCTCAACGACCTTGTTGACCATGTCGAAGTTGCTGCCGTTGATGAATATTTTAGTGTGCTTTGCTCCTTCAGGTCCACGTGGAAATAGCAGGTCATAGACTATTTTCGGCGCGTCTTCGTCGGTGACGTTTTCGTACTTGAATATCATTGAGTCTGGAAAGGCGTCCAGAGCCACAAGCATATCAAACGGGCTGCAGTACTTGTCGGTGTCTAGAAAAACGAAAACTTTTTTGAAAGTTGGTTGTTCAGTCAAAGTTTTTCACCATAGCTGTGTTTGAATGCGGTTTAGCAATTTAAGAATTATCACAAGCCTACACGATTTTAAATATCTCCAAAATACTCTGACTGCCTGATTTACCCTTTTCTCTTAAGAGTGCGCCTAAGGCGAAGCACTCTGGGCGGGGTAATTGTTTGCGAAAGAATTTTATTCCCATCATGAGATTTCAATGTATGCCTCCATACCGTTTCCAGAAAATTAAGACGAAAGCCGTTGCAGCCGCCAGTCTCCTCGGCGCCTTGGCCGCTTTATGGGAAATAATGCCAGGACCACCCTTTGACATTCCATTTCCAGTTTATCCCAAAATCTCCTGGGACCTCACAGGTGTACCCATAATGGTCAGCGTCCTCTTTTACGGGCCAATAGCCGGCATCTACACAAGCCTGATTGGCTGCTCAATAATTTTCTTGAGAGGCAACGTGCCCGGCGGCGTCTTCAAGTTGCTTGCTGAGCTAGCCACACTCTTAGGCTTTGCCTTGCTAAAGAGAAATATTGTTTGGAAATCCGTTCTTGCTATTGCATCGCGCGTTGTTGTCATGACAGTGGCTAATTACTATCTGCTGCAACTGTTCTATAGGATACCCGAACCAGTCGTGGTTGGTTTGCTTGCTCCAATCGCCCTCTTCAACGTAACACAGGCCTTAATCAACATAATCCCCGCGTATCTGGTCTATTCGCGGATAGCAAAAGCGCGGAAACAGAACGGCGAAGTAGCCGAGCTGCATTAACAGGGCAAATAGGCCTTTTTCCAAAAATTTTGCTGCTACCGCAGTTATTTTTTAATTTCGCTGCCCTTCTGCTTCAAACAAGCTGTTGATGCTACCGTAACCGTTTAATAATGTGAGCGCAGACTTGTTCCTATGACCATTCGAAGTGAATGTGGCATGTCGTTATCTGAGAATTTAGAAAAGCTTTCAAACGCTTACGGTGTAACCGGCCGCGAAGATGAAGTCCGCAATTTGCTGATTAAGCTGATGAAGCCCTACGTAGATGAAGTCGTCGTGGATAAGCTGGAAAATGTTATTGGCATAAAAAAGGGGCAGAAGTCCTCGCCGAAAGTGATGCTTGCGGCGCACATGGATGAAATAGGCTTAATGGTGAAAACAATAACCAAAGAGGGCTTCCTGCAGTTCGTGAAAATGGGCGGCATAGACGACCGCATACTGCTGGCACAAAAAGTGCTGGTGTGCACCAAGAAGGACGCGTTACATGGTATAATAGGCTCCAAGCCGCCTCACATACAAAAAGAAGAGGAACGCAAAAAAATCGTCAATTACGATGAGCTTTTCATTGACATAGGCGCGGGAAGCCGTGAAGACGCCGAAGCGAAAGGAGTTAAAATAGGTGATCCAGTGGTCTTCGATGTGAAGTACGCGAAGATAAGCGATGACGTAGTAATCGGCAAGGCTTTTGATGACCGCGTGGGCTGCGCCATAATGCTTGAAGTCCTGAAAATGCTAGAGAAAACCGACTGCACAATATACGCCGTCGGCACAGTGCAGGAGGAAGTGGGCTTAAGAGGCGCGACAACATCCGCCTTCGGCATAGACCCTGACGTTGGCATAGCCTTGGATGTAACGGTGGCAGGCGATGTGCCAGGCGTGAAGGAGTTCGAGTCGAACATGAAAATGGGCAA
Organism: Bathyarchaeia archaeon; assembly: GCA_038848695.1. GTDB lineage: Archaea > Thermoproteota > Bathyarchaeia > Bathyarchaeales > Bathycorpusculaceae > JAOAIV01. The sequence continues at coordinate 120,247 of JAWCNL010000003.1, read as the reverse complement.
AGGACCTGCGCTGACAGTTGCAGACGCCGGCTTGATTACGCACCCAAAAATTCTGCGCTTGCTTCTTGACGTGGCTGAAGAGAATAAAATTGCCTATCAGCTTGAAACTGGTTTGCCGGGTACAACAGATGCCGCGCGCATATCCCTTACGAGGCAAGGTGTTCCAAGCGGCACCGTGTCGGTGGCAACACGTTACATTCATAGCCCAACAGGCATGCTAAGCTTAAAGGACGCGGAGAACGCGGCGAAACTGGTGGCGGCGGCAATTCAGAAAATCCAAAAGCAATTCTAACTCTTTTAGCTGATAACTGGCGTATCAGGCGAATGCGAAATCGTTTTTAGCTTTCTCACTCATTTTTATTGAAGGCGCTTGGTTATGGATAAGAAATTCGAGTTTCTGGAGCACACCGCCGACGTCTACATCGCCGCATACGGCAGCACCATGGAGGAGGCATACGAAAACGCTGCACTTGCAATGTTCGAGGTTATGACTGACACGGAGAAAGTCGCGCCGACCATTGAGGAGTCCGTTGAAGTTGAAGCTGAAGACGAATACGCGTTGCTCTACAGCTGGCTTGAAACGTTGCTCGTGAAATTTGAAACCCAGGGCATGCTGTATTCAAAATTTAAAATTGCAGGCATACGGGAAACGCCTATGGGCTTCAAAATTAAGGCGACAGTGTGGGGAGAAAAATTCCAGCCTGAGAAGCATACGCAGAAAGTAGCCGTAAAAGCCGTAACGTATCATCGCATGATGGTTATTAAGGAAATAGAGAAAGTTACGCTTGAGTTTATTCTCGACATTTAAGCCAGTTTCAGTTTGCCCAAGTCCCTTAAGATGGCGTCTACAACCTTTTCTGGCGGCATGTCTAAGGCGTCGCAGCGGGCCACGACAAAAGGCACTTTGAGCTTTTCAAAGAACTGCAAAATCGGCTTGGTTTGTTCCTCGTAAATCTGGATTCGCCGCTTTATGACTTCGGGTGTATCGTCTGAGCGCTGATATAATGGGCCGCCACATTTGTCACAGACATTCTCCACTTTTGGCTTCAAGAAGCGTATGTTGTAGACTGCGCCGCAGTTCTTGCATATGCGACGCGTGGACAAGCGTTCAATTATTATCCAGTCAGGAACCATCAGCAGGATGATAACGTCTATTTTGGCAATGTCGCCTAAAATCTTCGCCTGCTCCAGCGTCCGCGGGTAACCGTCCAAAATGAAGCCTTTCCCCTCTGGAATCTTGGCTAAGCGATGCTTCAAAACGTCTACGACGATTTCGTCAGGCACCAGCAAGCCTTTCTCCACGTAACCCTTAACCTTCCTTCCAAGCTCAGTGTCTTCCTTCATGATTTCTCTGAAGATGTCGCCCATCGCGATGACGTCGACGCCAAGTTTCGCCTGCAGTCTTGATGCGTAAGTTCCCTTTCCAGAACCTGGCGCGCCGAATATTATGGCATTCACTTTATCTTCTCCCCCGATTTTCTTGGCTCCTTAGAAGAGCAAAGTGTGTAATTAAAATTTCCATAATTTTCGCCAAAAAGCAAAGGAAGCATGAGAAAATGTTTGCTGCCAAATGAATTGCTGACTCCTTTAAAAAAATAGCGAAATAGCTGCACAGTCTGCTGGGCCATACTTGAAGTCCAGTAGGTAGACGTCAACGAAGCCGGCGAGCAGCAGGGCGGTTTCCCTGCTGTAATAGGTGTTGGAGTTCCATACAACAGGCACGTTAACTTTCACATGCCAGCGCCATGAGCTACGTACTTCACCGTAAGAGGCGCACCAGTCAAGCTACGCTGAAAGCCTAATGCACATAAAAGACCGCAATGCAAAAATCTGCAAGCGCCACTTTAGTTACTTTAAGAATACTAACCTTCTTGCACCGTAGGATGCCAAATGAACAAGAAAAGAAAGAGCCTCTTGACAGCATGCATAACCCTTCTCTTGACAGCATTAGGCTTGCTTGCCTTTTTATCAGGAAATCGTGCCAACGAAAGCGCTAATCTTAAATTAGCTCGTGTAGCCTGCCTCGGCGATAGCATCACAGAAGCCAGCGGCTACCCGGAGCGTCTGCAAGTGTTGCTTGGCGCGAATTCCATTGTAGGCAACTTCGGCGTCAGCGGCGCCACAGTAAGCTTCAACAGTTGCAAGCCATACTACTTTGAAACTGCCTTCGAGAGAGCTAAGCGCTTTGAACCAACAACCGTAATTATAATGCTTGGGACAAACGATGCACGCACAGATTATTATCAACAAATAAACAATTTCATAGACGATTACACAAGAATAATAAATAACATTCAAACGCTAAATAGTAAACCCCGGATTTTCCTAGCAAAGCCGCCGCCCATCTTTAACAACACATACGATTTGAACGGCACCAGTTTTGTGGAAGGCGTGCTTCCACGCATAGAGCAAATCGCAAAAGCCTTTGGCTTACCTGTCATCGATGTTTATACCCCGTTGGCCAATCATCAGGAATATTTTCCAGACGGCGTTCACCCCAATGCTGAAGGCGCGCAAATAATTGCTAATACAGTCTATAAAGCCATCACTTCCACTCAGCCATAAGCGCTATTAGCCTATTTCAGCCTATCATTTTCTTTAAGAGCGGCACTTTTCGCATCAACAGGATTAAGCCAAGCGTGCTGAAAAGCGTTAGCGCAGTAATTAATGGAATCTCTACGATTGGGTGTAGCGTCGTGTAGCTTAATGTGAAGCCAAAGAAGCCTCTTTCAAATGACTCTAAAATTATCACATGCAACATGAAAATAGGCAAAGTGTTCCTGCTTATTGCTTGGACAATGCGGCTCGCAGTTGCGTGATTGCTTCCCGGCCAGTCTCGATGGAACCTTAATAGAATCAAGAACAGCGCAATGGAGCCCATAATCACGTTTGCTGTTAAATAATCAAAAAAGAAGTTAGTTCGATTCATAGCGCCTAACGGATAATTCATTAACCAGGCGCCAAATATTGTCCAAGCGAAACTTGTGATTAATAAACTGTATAAAATTGCAGATTGAACTTTCACTCTCTTCAAGTACCAGCCTAAAACGAAGTAGCCTTCCCAACCGCTGATCACGAAGGCAATTGGATTTAAGGTGTGGCCCGTAGCCAATTCTATAAGCGGCACAAGAGCGACGCTGACAAACCAAAGCAAACATAGATACCGAACAACACTCATATTTCCATGGGCTATTATCACTCGCAAAATTGGGGTAATCAAATAAATGCCCACTATGAGGTAGATGAACCAGAAATGGTAGTACGCGCCGCCAAACAAGCTGTAAAGTATGCCCTTTTCAATATTATCCCATGTTACTGGTGTTTGACTGACGAAAAAAGCCCATACGAGGTAAACTGCGCTCCAAAAGACAATGGGCAGTCCGATACGACTTAATCGTTTTTTAAGGAATACTCTTATGGGCTCGTTGAGTTTCGTGCGCTTAAGCAGCAATGCTCCGCTTAGCATGACAAACAATGGAACACACGGCAATGCTATGCTCTTGTAAATGACTGCGGTCCACCAATATGATTCTGGCACAGAAGAAGCCTTTAACGTTGTGTTCGCTGCGTGAAGCAGAATAACTAGCGTGATTGCCAAGGTGCGAATAAGGTTATCTGGAATAAAGCTTCTCTCACTTGCATCCAAACTATTCTTTTCCAATCAAAGACAACCTTAGGCTGATTATGGGATACCTAATGTTAGCCATATTTAAAAAAACTTTACAATAAAACCACATCAAATCAATTCCGCAGTTACGCAATCGTAAGTATATTCACGAGCAGAAGTAATGTTCTGTGTTACGCAGGCCAGCATCACAGCTAGCAACAACCGCTGCTCTTGCTTTAGCGTGCAGCGTCAAAACCGTTTTATATTCAGTTTCTACTTCTTGTTTGGAGGCAAAAATTATGGGTGAAGCTGAAGGGCGTCCGCCACCAGAGAAAGTTCCCCTTGAAAAAATAAGCGATTGCGTGTGGCGCATTCCAAAATACCGGTCGGGAATGCGAGTGCCCGGCATGGTTTTCGCAAATGAAAACCTTCTAGAGAAGATGCAGAGTGACAAGACACTTTGGCAGTGCGCTAATGTCGCACATCTGCCTGGCATCTACAAGTACTCTGTGACTTTGCCTGATGGCCATGAGGGTTACGGTTTTCCCATAGGCGGCGTAGCCGCAACAGATTATGAGGAAGGAGTAATCAGCCCAGGCGGCGTTGGCTACGACATCAACTGCGGCGTCCGCTTAATCACAACAAACCTTTCCGAGAAAGAGTTGCGGCCGAAGCTTGGTCAACTTGCAAGCGCCATCTTCGAGAATGTTCCTTGCGGGCTTGGGAGCCGCCGAAAAGATTTCAAAATAACGCCCAGCGACCTTGATAGGCTGGTTGTTGAAGGCGTGCAGTGGGTAATCAGCAAGGGCTTAGGCTGGCCTGAGGATGCAGAGCACTGTGAAGAGAGCGGCTGCATGAAAAACGCGGATCCCGACAAGGTTTCATCAACTGCGAAAAGTCGCGGGCTAACGCAGATAGGCACGTTGGGCTCAGGAAATCATTTCTTGGAGATTCAGAAAGTTGATAAAATTTACAATCCGCGAACGGCAAAGGTGTTTGGCATCGAGCAGGAAGGTCAAGTTACAGTGATGATCCATTGTGGTTCGCGCGGTTACGGGCATCAAGTATGCTCTGATTACCTACGGGTTATGGAACGCGCAGTGCAGAAGTACAAGATAGCCTTGCCAGACCGTGAGTTGGCATGCGCACCCGGCAAAAGCAGAGAGGCCGAAGATTATTTCCAAGCGATGGCTTGCGCAGTCAACTACGCCTTCGCGAACAGGCAGGCGATCATGCACTGGGTCAGGCAGAGTTTCCAGCAGGTTTTCCACGAGGATCCAGAAAAGTTCGGGTTGAAACTCGTATATGATGTGGCCCATAACATCGCAAAAGTGGAGACTCATCAAGTTGACGACGGCCAGAAGAAGGTTTGGGTGCACCGGAAAGGTGCCACGCGAGCGTTTCCTCCTGGTCACGCGGATGTGCCGCAGGATTATCGCAGCGAGGGGCAGCCTGTGCTTATCCCGGGCAGCATGGGAACAAGCTCGTGGGTTCTGGTGGGCACTGAGCGTGCTATGGATTTAACTTTTGGTTCTACGGCGCATGGCGCGGGCAGACTGCTGAGTCGTTCGGTGGCTAAGCGGAAATACTGGGGCGGCGACGTGAGAACTGCGTTGGAGAAAAGCGGCATAGTTGTCAGAGCTGCAAGCCCTGCGGTTCTAGCCGAAGAAGTCGACGCTGCGTATAAGAATGTCGATATCGTCGCGGAAGTCAGCCATCAAATTGGCATTGCCACAAAGGTTGCAAGGCTCGTGCCCATAGCAGTTGTCAAAGGTTAAAAGTGAAGATTTTTATCGTAAGCGCCCCTTTTATTATCTAAGATTTTCTGCGTGGTTAAAATTGGTTAAGGATGAATGCGGAATATGCAGCAGGGTTCTCAGCGTTGCTTACATGCGAAGATGTCAAAGGTGCAAGCGGCTTTTCTGCCGAGATTGCATGGTGCCTGACGCCGCCACCGGAGACCCAACCATGCTGCTCTGCCTGCACTGTGCAAGACGCGTGGTTTCGCCGCCTTCACGGTCTAAGTATAGCGGGCTTACGTCGCATTTGAAGTTTCGAGGCGCCTTCACCACGCTTGTGAAGCTTTCTTTTGCTCGGATAGACGGTTTGATTGGCAGTAATCTGCCGATGAGCGCTTATAGAGATGAGGCTTGGTGGAACAATTCGCCGTCGAGCGCTCATGCGCGGGCTTGGTTGGATGCAGGTTGGGAGGTGCAGGAAGTGAACCTGCATGAGGGTTACGTGGTCTTCAAGAAAGTGCGCGAGATGCCTGCTAAAAAGCTCAAGCGTGCTAAGGGAGACGCGGCTAAGCCTTTCACTCCTGTTCCTGTTCACGCGCCAAAGCGTAAGCCGCCGTCAAAGACGAAGGTTTCAAAGCTTTACGCGCGGATTAAGAATCTGGAGCGCCAGCGTGCGGCAAGTCGTGGCATTCGCGGTTTTAAGCCGCACTCACCGCATGAGAAGCAGCTTTTCAAGCCTGATGAAAAACCGCAATAAGCCGTTCAAGCAGAAATGCGGCAGAGGTGTCGCGTATGGTTGAACATGTGGTTAGCTTGGAGATGACAGAAGCCTACGCGTGCTTGAGGGCTATTCTGCTCAGGAATGGTTGCAAGGTAATTGCTGAGGAACCGCCAACGTCCATTTTCGTCCAGCAAGGTTCTTTGTGGGGGATCTCACCTAAAACCGCAAAGAAAACCCTGCGCTACCGCCTTTCTCAATCTGATTCTGGAACCTACATCTCTTGTTCTTCCTCGTTGTCTTCTGACTGGAAGAACCTAACAGTAATTGGCAGCGCGCTTGCAGTTATTATGGCGGCTTTTTGCTGGTGGATCTCCGCGGACTTGGAAGCGTCCATTGCAGCGCAGATGCCTAGTTACTGGAGCTGGATAGCCACTGCAGATGGATATGTAGATTATCAAGCATTACAAATGTTTTCGGCTTTAGCGAGGGTGCTTGCCGTTTTTTTGGCGGTTGTAATAGCGCTGGAGGTGGTGATTGCTGTTTATGTGCATTTGCGGATAGACGTGTTTGCGGCAGAAAATTTAAGGGCGCTTTGATGGAGAAGCTTAAAATAGGCTTCTTTATGAAACTAATGTTTGGCGGTCGTCGTCTAGTTGGTTCAGGACACAAGCCTTCCAAGCTTGCGATCCCGGGTTCGAATCCCGGCGACCGCACCATCTTATTTTAAAATTTTTTAGCTGTTTTGTTTTGAATGTATTTTGGATTCTGATGTTGAAGCTGAAGAGTTGTTTTCTAGTCTCAAGCCTTAAATTGAATATTGAATCTTGCGACAGAATATATTTATAAGGAGAAGCTGAATGTAACGTTAAAGGTGAGAAAAACCAATGCACAAACTATTGAAGAATCGTTGGGCTCTGAGTACGGTTGTAACCACGCTGATCATCCTCGTAATCTCAGTGCTACTCGCAAGCGTCGTCACCTACTTCGCAATAAACGTCGTCAGCACGCGTGTGCAAGAAGAAAGCCTCCACCTAACCAAACAACACATATGGCACAACTCAACCGCAAGCCCAGGAGATCCATCATACTCCTTAGCCTCACTGATGGTCATTAACACAGGCGGCCGAGACATCGTAATCGACAAACTTGCCGTCAGAGGCCAAGAATGCGCATGGAACGACACAACAACAAGCAATAAAAAATTTGTACTTTACTCCATAACGAACGAACCTGTGCCTGAAGACATGCCATACGTGTACAATTTCAGCTACACAACCACGAACACCGTCATGATCGGCAATAGTCAGCATACCTTTACAGTTGCCTCTAATGACTTGGTGCTTCCCTCAGGCTACACCATGCTCATCTACATAGTCAACCCAGACAGCATAACCATAAACGACATCGGCTTAACCGTTAGCATAACACTCTACACAGCCCAAGCGATGTATTACAGAGAAGCCAACGTGCAAGCAGTAACGGACTCTTCCACGTAAATCTTAAGATTTTTTTATAAAATAATCCCTTCTTTCTTTCTGCGAATTCTATCTCGTGTGTAGCTCTGTTCTACACACAAATTTACTTATCCAAAATTGGCGTTACTTGTGCTCAGGCGAATAAAAATGAAGAACATATTGAAGAATCGTTGGGCTCTGAGTACGGTTGTAACCACGCTGATCATCCTCGTCGTTTCAGTGCTACTCGCTGGAGTCGTCACCTACTTTGCTATCAACGTCACAAGCACGCGTGTGCAAGAAGAAAGCCTACACCTAACTAAACAACATGTCTGGTACGCACCAAATGGCACAAGTTACTCTTCTGAAGCAGCTATAATGATTATAAACACTGGCGGCCGTGATGTCGTCATCGATAAAATAACAGTCAGAGGCCAGGAGATTTCATGGACCAATGTTTTCTATAACGTCACTACAGACTCAGTATCCGATGACTTGCCATTTAACGAAACTCTAGTTGACAAAGGAACGATAAAAATTGGCACTAAACAATATGTATTCAACCAGGGAAGTACCGATGTTACGCTTGAATCAGGCAAAACTATGATAATTTACATCGCTAGCCCCGACAGCATTACTGTCAACGACATTGGCTTAACAGTTGCAATAACCATCTTCACGTCACAAGCCATGTACTATAAAGAGACCAACGTAGAAGCCTCTTAAGAAAAAATTTAAGCAAAACCCTACCCCCAACATTTCCTTTTTTCTTTTTGAAGAAAAGGAAAACATGTTCTTAATAAGACTCGTTTGTAGTTTTACCTTTAAATTATGTGTATTTGTTTTTACACACAAATGGCTTAATCCATTTTTAGCCCACAACTATTGAAGAGGCAGGTGACATGCTCAAAATCTCTAAGCGCAAGTTTCTTTCATCAAGAAGCGCCCTAAGTATCCCAGTTACTTTCTTAACATTATTCGTTGCTATGCTGGGTATAATTTCTGTCACCTACTACTTTGCAATCGAGCAGGTCAATTCGCGTAGCGGCATTTTGAAAATAGCTACTGCACGACAGGACATGTTGGCTCTAAATGAAAAATTACTGCAGTTAATTGGGCTTCCAGGATCAGCGCGGACATTTGAAATCAGCAATTCAGGAGGCAGAATAAACATTCAACCTGACTCAAACATCTTGACTCTAAGCGTCAACGACGGCAGAGAGATTGCAGACACAATTTTCAATGAGACTGTAGGGCAAATAATCTATGAATTGCCGTTTTCTGAAACCGCTGACACCGGCGTTTTCCTGAAAGGCGACAGCAGAACAATAGTCAGCCAAAGCGGCGCCACAACAACCCAACTATTTATTGCGAGAGGTGATCAGAATGCAGAAATCCTGCTGCGCTATCGCCCCAAAGTTTCCTATGTTGCCGCGGGCGTGGAAAACGGCAGGGCGGTCAACAACATACGCATGTACATAGTTAACCTGAACGAGTCTGAGTCAATTGCGCTGTACGGCAAAGTGCCGCTTCGAATGTCATGCTCATCAACTGAAGTAGCATCCTTCACATATGAGCTTTCGTATGCGCCAGAAACTTTAACTGTAACTTCAATTCTCGGCGGCTCAAGCGGCAGCGTTAACATCCCAATTATAAGCACCACCACCGGTGCAGTCATAAAAGTCGAACTTGTCACCTGCAATATAACAATCCAAAGGTGGATAAGATAAAACATGCCTTCAATAATTCCAAGTTATATCTACACCTTGTTCGCAACAATCATCGTTGGCGCCTTAATCATCGGCGCATGCAGCCTTTCAGCCATGAACATTCGCGCCGAAGCCGAAGAGCAGCAGTTGCTCAATTTGGCAAGATATGTTTCGACAGAAAGCTTAGCGCTGGTTACATGCACAAAAAGAAACAATGCAACCGCGCAGCGCTCGCTTAACGTTCCCACCTTCATAGGAGAAAAAAGATACTGGATTAAAATCGCAAATGACTCTGAAACAGCATGGGTAGAGGTAGGCTTCGGCACAAGCATCCAGCAGAGCCAATATGTAGTGCATATTCCAGCAGAAGTTTCCGCCTCAGGCACCTACATAAGCGGCTCCGGCCCAGCAATGCTGGAATGCCGCGAGGAAGCGGATGCCGTGTATCTAACGCTTATTGGTGGATCATAAATGTTGTTTGGAAAGAAAAAGAAGGAAGAAGAGGAAGAAAAACCGAAAATTCAAGATGAAGAATTGCTTGGATACCTGGGAATCCAAGGTGCGCGTGTACCTGAAGGCTACGTGCAGATAGAAAGTTATCCGCTTAAGCCTCCTTTTGCGTACGCATGGATATTCCAGGAGGAAACGGAAGGCAGCTTCTTCTACGTTGTTGATGAGCTTGCGATGACCATAGAGGAGCGTGAGGCGTACAAGCGATTAAAGAACATTTTAGAATACGAGTTGAAAGCACCACGTGCAGATGAAACTCTTGCAGAATCCTTCAAGAGGCAATTGCCCGGCATAATGGATGAGCACGCAAAGGCCTTCGCGGAGATCGACCAAATCGGTTTAAAAAAGCTTCTCTATTATATAGAGCGAGATCTCGTCGGCTATGGCCAGATTGACCCATTAATATGCGACCATTATATTGAGGACATCAGCTGTTTAGGCGTAAACAAACCCGTCTATCTGTGGCATAGAAAATACGAGAGCATGCGAACAAACATAATCTTCAGCTCTGAAGAGGAACTTGACGATTTCGTGGCACGTTTGGTTCACCGGGAAGGAAAGCACGTCAGCATCGCGCATCCTATTGTAGACATAACCTTGCCGGGGAAGCACAGGCTTGCGGTAGCCTATGGGAAAGAAACCACACCTGCAGGGACAAGCTTCACCATTAGAAAGTTCAGAGAAGACCCTATCACCATTGTAGATCTAATAATGAATGAAACCATTAATGAAACAATTGGTGCCTACTTGTGGCTGTTGATGGAAAATAAAATGTCAATGATGATAGTCGGTGCAACAGGCGCAGGCAAAACTACTGCGCTTAACGCCATCGCTTGCCTTGCACGGCCTGACTTTAAGATAATATCAGTCGAGGAAGTAGCTGAGATTAACCTGCCTCAGGAAAACTGGGTCTCAACAATTGCGCGTCCGGGCTTCGGCGGCGAAAGCGAAGGTGAAGTATCGCTTTATGACCTCATCAAATCAGCGGTGCGCCATCGACCCAACTTAATTCTCGTAGGCGAGGTTAGAGGCGAAGAAGCCTACGTGCTATTTCAAGCTTTGGCTACGGGTCACGGTGGGCTCTGCACATTGCACGCGGAGGATGTAGAAGCCGCAATTACACGGTTGACTCAGCCGCCAATGAACATTCCAAGGGGAATAATACCGCTAATGAACTGTGTGATTGTTGTTAAACAAGTGAAGATGCCAACTTTTGTGTCATTGAACCGTAAGATGTCCAGTAGCCGACGCTTCATTAGAATTTCAGAAATAGACTCTACTTGCGCCGTCAATGATGTATTCACGTGGAATCCTTCAACTGACGCGTTCCAGCAGACTCTTGAAAAGAGCTACTTACTAAATAAAATAGCGAAGAACTTGGATATACCCTTCAGTGTTGTTACTCAGGAATTGGAGCGGCGAAAGAAAATACTGCTTATGCTGGTTGAAAAGGGTCTCAGGGATTTTCGAAGTGTGCACAAAGCGCTGAACAGCTCTGTTAACACGTTAGATATAGATAAGACAGTGGGTAGTAAGCGATGATGACCCAGCCTCAAAGTGGTTCTGTTGGCAAGATTAAAGGGCTTTTGCGAAAAATTGCAAGTGAAGAAAAAGAGAAAATTGAACGTGAGCTGCCCTTCGTAGTTATGATATTCACACTGTTGGCTGCAAGCGGTGTTTCACCTTACGACAGCTGGAAAAAAGTTCGAAAAATGCACTTTTTCCCCATGTTCAAGAAAGAAGCAGAAGAAATAATACGGCAAGTAGAGGTTTTAGGAAAGAGCTTATTGCAAGCCATGGCTCAGAGAGCTGAAGTTACAAACTCGAAACTTTACAGGAACTTCATAAGCGGCTTTGCCGCATCAATAAGAAGCGGCGGAAAAACAGTTGACTATATGAAAAGTGAATTGCGTGCCATTTTTGAACTTAGGCACAATTCAATGTCCCGTTCAGTCGAGAGAATAGCAACGTTAGTTGAGGCATATACTGTGATGCTTATCGTTGTGCTCTGCGCTTACATTCTTTTCGTCGTTTTCGCCTCAACCAACACGCTGGAGCTGCTAACTAACACGTCAATAACTATCTCCCCTTTAATGTCCTACATAGTGGCCTTCGTGCTTATGCCTGTAATGTCATTGTTCTTCATACTTATTGCGCATAATATGCAGCAAAGCTCCTTTGAAAGCCTGCAGGACTTGTACAAAAAAGCAGCCATCATCTTCATAGCTACAGGCATCGCTCTCTCACTGTTTATCTTGCTTCCGTCGTTAGCTGAGCTGATAAAGCCAGTGGGGTTACCTGAAATTGTAACGGTAGGTTTGGTGTCTGCTTCAGCAATTCCAGCTGTTCAGTATTGGCGTATTGCGAAAATGAATTATGACACTGAAGACGCTGTTCCCAGCCTTGTTAGAGAAATCACCGAAGCCAGAAAAATCGGTCTTTCCCCAGAGAAAAGCATAATCCACGCTACCAAGCGCAAGTATCCAGGCTCATTCTCTAAATACTTGGATTTGCTGCGGAGCCAGATAGAGTGGGGCACACCCTTAAGGAAAACGTACGAGAATCTAAGGCGGCAGATACGAAGCTGGTTTGTAACCGTGAATTTTGCCATGCTGATTGAAACAATCGAGATTGGCGGTAGCTCAACACAGTCGCTTGAAATACTCTCAGATTATAGTGAAAAAGAGCGCGAACTGCAAATTAACAAGCGGGCGCTGCTGAAGCCCTACATAATTCTTTCCTTCATTTGGAGCATACTAATAGCTGTTACAACAACAATTGTAGCTTTAACCACTTACATGATGTCCAGTGTGGTAAGCATGAGTCTAGCGCCAGTAGCTTACATGGCTATGCAGGAGCAGCTGCGGATGTTTTCCGTTGGCATCATACTTCAATGCTGGATCTCCGGGTTCTTCATAGGGAAAATAAGCGAAGGCAATCTCGGCGCTGGCTTCCAATATTCAGCGTTGCTGACCACAGTTGCGTATCTGTCGCTGGTGTTGTCTCAGCAGTTCCTTTCAGGCATGTTTAACGTAACAGCCATAGTCCCTTGACATGGAGGCGGATACTTGCCCACAGAATCCATCGATACATTCTTTGCTTGCACCCTAATAGTTTCGGTTGCTCTGCTGGCAATGGCGTCTTTGGCTGGTACAATGCAGGCAAGAATAAACAACTTGCCAGACCTAAATAAGAATGCTTATCTGAATACAATAGCCGAGTACATATTAACAAACAGCGGTACGCCAGCGGATTGGGGCTCCAGCGCTATCGCTCCATCAGTCTTCGGTTTGTCCCGTAACGGTTCCCCTTTTTATGAGTTGGACATCGATAAAATTAGTAGGCTAAACAGTCAAGACAGTTACGCGCTTTCTTATGTTCAAGTACTCAATGCGACAAGATTGCGGAATATCGCGTTAGGTATATCTGTATCACAAATTTTGTCTATTGATGTCGCCCTCGCCAAGATTGAATCTTCCGAAAGCATAACAGATTACACGTTTATGATCTCTGTGAGACATGCTTCCGGACCGGTGAACGCAACTTTGCAATGTTATGTTGTAGCCGGTGCTTTCACAAGCAAAACATATAACACAACATCAGGAACAGGCTTAGGCTATGTAAGTGTGCCAATACCTAATAGTGCCAGCGGGCCTGCCCTTCTAATAGTGTTTGCTCGCGCGGCATCTGATGACAGAATAACCTCATACGCAGCGTATTCTTTTACTCATCTATCACATGAACATTTGCCTAACTCTACTTTTTTGACCTTGAATCCGCTGAATTACACGCTGAGCGTAGTTTACAATTTTCCAAATGTAACCGTCAATAATGCTTATGCGTTTTCTTACAATTACCAAACTAACTTGACTACAACTTCAACAGCGTCTTATGCGATACCACGCTGGGTGGACAAAAGCCCTTTGGTCCTTGTTGTCTGCGGCTATAATGATACTACGCCGTTTATCGAGTGGGTTGCGTATCCCAATGTACCCTTTGATTTTGGCGCCAACTTCGCCAATGCCGAGAAAAACGTGTTTTCCTACGTTGTAATCATCAAAGAAACCTTCTATAAGCTAACCATAAGCTTCGGAGATGTAAAGGGATGAATCTGCTGGGAGACCGTAAAGGGCAAATACGCACAATCGAAGCTGTTTTCGCCGCCTTTCTCCTGCTATCCTCACTTTCACTTATTCAAGTTACCCAGAACAGTATAGAGGATTCAGCGGGCAATCTCACCACGGCAGCGTATAATCTTCTGATAAGCTTAGACAGTGACGGTTACTTAGCTAATGCGGTGGAGAACCAAAACTGGACAGGCTTAAAAAGTGCTGTTCAATCTTTGCTTGCGCCTACAGTATGGTTTAACCTCACAGTTTTTGACGAAAACATGACTCGCCTTAATGATGTGCCAATCTGTAGTGGAAGCGCGGTTGCCGACGAAGTTGTGGCAGTGAATTACGTATGCGCATCGGCAGCACGCAACTATGCCGTCTACATTATCAGGTTACAACTATCCGTGGTGAATTAGCCTGATGGCCATGCGCAGTTTTCGTCATCATAATTCGGGGCAAGTGCTCATCATTGTCGCGCTAATAATAACTCTGTTGATACTTTCCACCGCTGTATACGTTATTAAAACTGAAGAGAACCGCGTACTTTACAATTTGGTAGAGGCTAACAACGCCTTGTCCGCTTATCAGTTAGGTCTTATGCATACGGTCGTAAGTACTTTGGCTAACGTTTCTAACGGAGGCTCCATGAATATTCTAGCTGCAAATCTAAATCACTTTGTTGCTGTAGTTGAGAAGCGCTTGTATAATGTAATGTTCAACACGGAATTTGCGCCATTAAATGCTGCGCCTTACCAGAATGGCTTCTGGATAGACTGGGCAACTAACGGAAAAGGGATTTCAAGCGCCTACGTGGTCTTCCGTATAAACGCATCCGGGCTGTCAACAAGTTATCGGGAAGAATACTCTGTTAATGTTACTTCAGAGCTTAGTGTAAGCGGCGTTTGGATGCGACAAGATAATTTGAAGTCTGCAATTTTAATATGCGTGGTTCGTAACGAGGGCAATCCTGCTTCAGCGGAGAACTTCACTGTTTACTTTGAAAGAGACGGCTCGCTTACACAGGAAGAATGGATTCAAGTTGAAGCGCCAAGCATAACAGATTACGGCAACGGTACATATTCCATCACGTTTACCGCGGAAACAACAAACCCTGATGATCCGTTGATAGTTTCGGTGCACTGCCATGACTTACGCGGGATATTCGTTAGGGCAAACGTAACTTGCACTAGACTTTAGCACTGCACAATTTTTATCCGTTGCCATGGCGGCTGTAGCGGTTATGTATTCCTAATAATGATTATGTATTCACAAGCGATAAATTAATTCTGAATCCACTAATTATCGATGGATATGGAAAGCGATGATATTATACCATGTGCTAAATGTTTGTCGTGGAATCAGGAAACCAAAAGTTTTTCCTGCAGTCCAAATGCATGCGCGAAACTTTCTAGCTGGCTGCTGAAGCACGCAAGAGACGAGCTGGTCAGTACTCCCCAGGTTGTTTCATACATAGTTTAGGCATTTTCACCTTCTTTTGTGCTTCTTTCTATTTTTCAATGTTTATACTACATGTGTACTTGAATAATCTTCAATCGCTTGCTTTTTTGTGAATAGGAAGGCGGTGCCATAAATTACGGTAAGGTTAAAAAGACTTTTAGCGCAAAAAAAGCAAATAATTTCACTCTATGGAGAAAGGCATGTGGGATGTTAGCAAAAAGACAAATTGCGCTGCTGTTCTGTCTCCTGCTGGCAGGTTCTTGGGTAATTATGCTTCCAAACTTCAGCGTTGCGGCATCTGGCGTTTACAAGGCAGATGTGCTTTGGGAGAAAACATATGGAGGAGCAGGCGATGATCGGGCTTTTTATGCGGCTGCTCTGCCAGAAGGCTTTCTAGTTGTCGGATCGACGACGTCGCTTCAGCCGAATAAGACAATGGCGTTGGCTCTAAAACTTGGCGATGAGGGCGATATGCTTTGGAATCGAACGTTCTCTGACACTCAAAACAGTGAATTCCGCTATGTGCTAATATTAGATGATGGCTTTCTGTTTGTAGGCAACACGTTTTTAACATCCGGCGCCACAGATGGCTACGTCGTCAAAACTGATCACGATGGCAAGCCGCTATGGCAATTCTCCATTAGCAACGGTGGAGTGGACAAGCTATTCTCTGCGGTGCAAACTCAAGACGGATTTGTACTTGCAGGTCTAACAAACCCTGTTGGCGGCAGCGGCTCCGATGTCTGGGTTGTAAAAATAAGCGAAGACGGTCATTTAGTCTGGAGTAAAACGTATGATTGGGGCATGGATGATGCAGGCAGAGCTGTGCTGTCTTCGGCTGGCAACCAATACTTTATAGTTGGTTACAAGAATTCGGCTGGGAATGATGATTATGATTTTCTGCTGTTGAAAATTGACGCTGAAGGTAACTTGTTATGGAATAGAACTTATGGCGGCGCCCAAAGCGATAAAGCGTATGCAATGCTGAATGCCGATGGTGGCCTTTTACTTGTGGGCGATACGCGGTCAAAAGGAGCAGGCGATAGTGATGCTTGGGTAATAAAAGTAGACTTCGAAGGTAACCTGATTTGGGAGCGAACCGTTGGCGGTTCAGGTTTTGATATGCCAACATGCATTTCCAACTCGGCGAGCGGCGGCTACGTAGTCGGCGGCTTCACTTTCTCTTTTGGCGAAGGCTACAGAGATTTCTGGCTGTTCAAAATAGATGATGCAGGTAATGTTTTGTGGCAGGCTACTGTCGGCAAAGGCAACTATGAAGAAGCTTATGGTGTCGTAGAGGTTGCGGAAGACACATATGTTATGGCTGGATGGACAAACTCAATTGGCCGCGGCGCTTATGATTTTTACATCGTAAAAATTAATGTTGGAAGCGGCGGCGTAGCATGGATAGTTTATGTAGCGGTATGCTTAGCCGCGGTCTTGCTGTTAATTGCGATTTTATTGCTTTTAACGCGGCATAAATCGAAAAATGTGCTTTAAACTCGGTTTTGAATTAAGGTTTCATGTGCTTCTGTTTCCATCAGTTTAAGGAATAGCATCTGCAGCGTCCAAATGAATGCGTTGTAGTTTGTCCAAATTGCCGCTGTCTTGTCTCTTCGTTTTTCTTCGTCTTGACCTGCGTTGTCTTTGTCTTGGAACGCAATTAATAGTTCTTTTTTGTCGGAGATCATAAAGCATGGTAATTTTTGGGCGTTTACCAATTTGTACTTGTGCTTCGGCCATTGCATTTGCTCAATGAAGAATATGCTTTTAGGAGAGTTCTCAACCAGCAAGATTATGTTGATTTTTCCGAGTTTCTTTTTCAGCTTGTCGGTGAAGTCGCTGTAATAGAGATGTGCCAGATACTCTGCGGGTGCAAAAAGCTGTAATTCCTTCTCTGTTTTTTCAAGCAATTCCTCAGCTTTTAGCACTACTTGCTGCTCACCCTGCAGCATCTGGAAAAGTTCTTTCGGCGCTTTTTCCATTTTAGGCTGTGGTATTGATAACCAAAGCTCTACAAGATTTTCCTTTTCTTTCTCCAGAAGCTTAATTTTCATTTTCTGTGCTTCTACAAGCACATCAATGGCTTTGTCTAGCGGCACAGCTGTGAATTTTAGAGGTTTTGCGAAAACCGAAAAAACTATTCCCTTCTTTTCAAGATCACGAAGTATTCGGTAAGTTTCAGTTCTGTGAAGGGCGATTGCTTCAGCTATTTCGCTTGCCTTTTTTTCACCTGATCTTGCAAGATACAAGTAGACTCTGATCTCGTTTTTCAGAAGACCGAAACGTGAAAGGGTTTCTTCTATGGCTGATAATTGTTTGGTGTAGTTTTTGTCTTTTTTTATGTATTTCCATGTTTGGCTTTTTTCGCTGTAGATTTTCATCATGTCAGTATGGGTTTCCATCGCGAGTTCCATGCAGGCAAGTTCTCCTTCCGATTCTGTTTCTGAATTTTTAGCGACTAATCTAACTAGCTATATATTTTATAATTATGACCTCCAAATCTGAATTACAAATCCATATTTGCAGCGTATGTGCTAACAAGCAAAACCTGCTTGGTTTGAATATAGAACCAGCTAAATTTATCCCTCATTCAGCTAAGTTTCAAGCAACGCTGCAGAGGCATCTGTATATATCTTGGCGAAGCGTTTGATCAAGTCTTTTTGTGTATTAATCGCAGCATTCAGCTTAAATAACGTGCTCATTTTTTCGGTTTCAACTCCTATGCCAATCACTATTACCCCTTGCTTCTGCAACCGATTAACCGTTGACGCCAATGCGGGATGCATATTTGCGTAGCCATAAGGGTAACCGTCGGAAATTACCACCAGCACTCGTTGCTCTTCGAAACGCTTCGCTAAAACTTGGCCGGCAACACGGACTGCATCCGGCAGGTAAGATAACCCTTCAAATTTTAATCCGCCGATGCGGGCGCGGACCTGTCGATTGTAGGCTTCACTGCTATCTTTTAATATGTAAAGTTTGTCATTGAAACCATAAAGGGCCCATGCGCCTGGGTCCATCAGTAATTCTTTTGCGGCCTCGGCGACGCATATGAGCAGCGCCCTTGCATACTCGCCTTTCACTTGCATGCTGGCGCTTGTGTCAAAAACGATCGCCCATGCAAAACTTTGTTTTAGATACTCTTCTTTAAAGAAAACATCGGTAGCTGGCTTCTTGCTTGCAATCGCCTGAATTACAGAGGGCAGATCAAGCTGCCCAATATCCTTCCCGTAATCGTCATCCAGCGTGTTTTGCGCTACCCTCAAGCTGTCCAGCAGTCTTTTACTGCTTCCTTGGATAAGTGTTCTAGCTCGCAGGTACTGCGTATAATCTTCCTCTGGGAAACATACTTTCCTGAATCTTGTCCACGCAGCATACGGTTGGATTCTCGAGAGAATTTTCTCTTTTTTCGCTTTTTGGTGCTGTTCCGCGTCAAATGCCTGTAAAGCCTCTATTTCTTGCTCTTTCTTCCAAATTGTATCGAAATCTGATTCTCTGGGAATTGTGACTCCTAATATTTGCATGGATTTATAAAAAGCCTCGTAAAATTCGCGGTCTTGCTGTACATCAATCGGATTTATGATGCTGCATGGGCCTATGTCTTCTGTATGCGGCAAAGATGGCGTTTCCAAAAACGGGCCGAAGGGCTCCAACTCTGCGATTATATCGTTCACTGTTTCATCGAATAAACCTTCAATATTAACCGCGTTTCCAGCATATGCTGATATAGCCGCTTTTCTTAGATTCATCAATTTATCGTTTAATTCGTTTATGGCCTTTTCCAATTCTATGTCGAGCTTGCCTTTTATAAGGCCTGTGTTGATTTTTGAAAGTAATGCAGCCATTACTCTTGTTGAAGGCGTTATGATTCTTTCGCAAGGTTTAAGTTTCATAAAGAACATGGCGTTTGCGTATGCTATATCGGCAAGTTTGTCCCTGTGCGCCACTTGAAGGTAAGCGTTTACGCATGTATCTGCTGTCAAAGTTTTCGCAAAAATTTGAAGGATAGAAGTTGAAGAAAACTTTGGAGCAACTTTTTCCTTCGGCAAAGGCAGCATTGTATGTGTTGTTAGGTGCAGGACAGAAGCGCGGAACAACCGCCCAATTCTTACTTTTCCATCTCTATTGTATGGGAAATTATAGCATAAGTATGAGACCTTTTCTGGATCTGGTTGCTGCGTGGTTGGCAGTTTTATGGTGAAGCCAAATGAGTCTGGTTCGAGTGTAGGCTGATTAAGAGTGGAATCCATGAGTATTTTCAGTTTTAATGAGTCTCGTTGAAGTGAAAGGTTCCAAGCGTAATCGATGAATCCCATATGGATGGACCTTTCAATATATAGTTTACCGTGAGTTGCCGAATACGGTCTCTATAACTCGTCTAACGTCATCTTGAATGTCAGAGTTATCGCTTGTTAACGCTATGATTGTCTCTTCTGCTGCTTGAAGCGGCGTGTTCCCATCATATATAAGCGTAGCCCAATTTATCAAATCGCCAAGCGAGGGCCCATAGGGCAAGTCTCCAACTTTGTATTGCCGCCTAAGCTCAGCGCCTACTTGTATGACCTTGTAGGCTGTGTCATAATCTATTTTTGTTCGCTTTTGTAGCATTTCTACTTCGCTTTGCGTGATTCTTTCGCCTACGCTGGGATAATCAAAATTTATCCATACTGCCATGCGTCTTCGCATTGCAGCGTTTAATGGTTTAGTGCCTGCGAACTCCGCCGAGTAGGGGTTCATGCTGATGATAAGGTAGCCGTATTTGTGCCGTTCTATTACTTCATTGTCTTTTTCGTTAAGCACTAGGTGGCCTCTGGTGTCTAAGACAGGGTTTAGTCTAGTAGCCACATCCTGTTTCATCATGTTGGCTTCGTCGAGATACATTATTCCGCCGAGTCTGAGCCATTGTGTTAGTAATCCGTCAACCCAGTTTTCTTTTCCGAGGCCGATGAAGCGGCCGATAAGGTCGTATGATGATGTTTGTAATCCACAGTTTACTTCCCAGAGGGGTAAGCCGCATAGTTCTGCTACTAAGTAAACTACGTGTGTTTTGCCTGTTCCTGATGGACCTATTAAGGCGCACTGCTTGAAGTAGTAAAGCGCGCGTACTATGCGTTCTACATAGTGTTGACCGTTGTCTATGTATTCTGGCGTGTTTTTGGGTATCATGTCTTCGAGGTGTGCAAAACTATAATTCGGATGAAGATCGTATTTTTGAATGTTGTATTTTTCGTATAAGGGTGATTTTGACATGGGGCGCTCCTTGTTCATGGACACCGTTACTCTGAATCGGTCTTGCCTAAGAGAGGAGACTTCTTCTATCCTGCTGATTGTGTGCTCTTCTCTTAGACCTTGATGTCCATAACTCATGTGGAGTAGCCTCCGGAGACGTTATTTATTGTTTTGAGGAACGAATATAAATATTGTGTATTACGACTTGTTATGCGCTCTCTTGTTTACAAAAAACAAAATCATTTCCCCAAAACTCCAAGCTAAATTTTCATGTGCGTAACTTTTGAAACATACAAGCACTTTTTTCAGCGAACAACATAAGCCATAGCGATCAACCTTGAGCCAAATCATTGAACAACAACCCTACTCAACTAAAATAGAAGGAAAACCAACACAACCCCCTCAGATGTCTCTCCAAGAATTCGCCGAAACTATAAGAAGCCTAGCAGAAGACATTGGTCAAATAAGCGAGATGTCCTCTGAAGAAAAACTTTTAGTTGCAGAATTCTTCAAATCTTTTCTCAAACTAATGCGGCCCTTGGCAACATCAATACCCGTTTCAACCACGGTTTTGCCCGCCGAAGTTGGCAACATCAAGCAAGCTTATGTCGACCCTACAGGCCATGTCGCGCTGATACACGAAGATGGAAACATGGAATTGCGAGATCTTGCCGATGAACAGAATCGCGACCTTATGATTCTGGTAATTCAAGACGTAATGCCGAAATTTAAAACACTTACTAGCGCACAGAAAACCAAGATTGAAAACAGAATTCAATTCTTATCAACGGTAACTAAGGAGATCCAGAGAGTCTCCGATACAATGGCAACGCTGAATGCAGCAACTCAAAAATAGTTTCTAGCCTTTGCTAACGGCGGCAAAAAATAACCCGATGGAGGCGATATACCGTGGGAACTGAAATTCGGACATTTACTACTCTAAAAGAAATGAACGAATACATAAGCGAGCAGTTAGACCAGTATAAACTGCTGTACGAAGACTACAGCCAATGGCTAGGTGCACTATTACGGAGTTGCGAAGAAAACCACAAAAATGATGAGTGGTATCAAAAGTTAGCTGCACTGCAAAAAAACCTGCGTGGTCCTCCAAAGAAAACCGCAGAAAAAAAGGCTTCTGGCAAAAAAGGCGGAAAAGGAAAGACTGAAACATCAGTTTGGATCCAATCAGGCGACATTTTGCTGTCTTCAACTGAGCAGGGACAAGCAGAAATGCTATTCGAGGCAATCGAAAAAATCAGTGAAAAAATTCAGAGCATCGAAAAGTTTAGAGCTGCAGTTCAGCAGTTCGAGCGTCTCGGTTTAGGGAAAAACGTCAATTACATGGTTTACATTGAAGATGACATTCCTCAAAAGATAGTGCTGCGCGCAAAGAGCGGTTCACTTGCCGATGAGATTTTCAAATTTGCCACTGAACTTTCGGTTCCTGCTGCCTTTATAGATTTCACCAATAAATAACCTCTCTCTCCTCATAGGGATGGTGATTTCAGAAGCTACAAAAGTTAAATATGAAATAAATGAATTAAGTTAGGGGAATCGGTAATCTGCCCAAAATATTCTGTTACAGGCGTCATCGTTTCCATTCGTATAGATAGCCTTCAAGCTGAAAGAACTAGCCAATATTTACCTACTGAGGATTTATTTTTTGATGTAAGCGCCAAGCTTGAAGAGCAAAAGCGAAGTGGTAACCAAGTTGACCTAAACTTCAACTTGTCTATAACTACCAAACCAAATGTTGTGAAATACTCTACAGCGGGCGTTGTAACTTTGGAAGGCGCGCCTGCGGACGTTAAAAAGAAGTTGGAGGCGAACCCGAAAACGAATATTCCCCAAATCCTCTTCACAGTTTACCAGCATGTTTTTAACTCAATCTATATCCTCGCATCTATTCTAAACACACCTTACCCTCCGCCGGATTTGCTACATCCCATGGCAGAAAAAATCCAGATATTACCTGCCACACCTAAAGCTGAATCCAAAACTGGCCAAACTGCAACACCACAAGCACCTACACAACCGGCGCAGCCCACAATCACACAGTCTGCGGGCGCAGTTGCACAGGCACCAGCTACTTCTACTACAAAAAGTGAAGCCCAACCAACTGCCCCCTCAACTTAATGACCCACAAAAAGTGCATTATATTTGGCGCATATTAGAGATTCATTGCAGAAACCTATAGAGGGTCTATATCTTGCGGATGGTGGCTACGCGTTTTTCTACACACGCGACATCCTGTGTACTTTTTGATGTGTTTGCAAGAGGTAGATAGTTAATTTTAAATATGGCTAAAATGATACGACCTTTCAATTGTCTGGTGTCCTATGGGTGTTGGTCGTCTCTGACCTTGACCTAACTGCTACTATTCGCGTAATGCGGCCTTCAGAGTTTCTTGAATCAACAATTAAAGATTTTATCTTCAACGTTAACAGCGACTATCGCTATTTAAAAATTGGGTACTATGTATCTTTGCATGCAGAAGTAATCGGTAACCCCGTAATTCCCTCAAGTGAAAACATAATCGATGCCAACCGCATCCCCATCTTGCTGCTTAGAGCCTCCAAGGCGGGGATTCCCACGATACCCTTTCTTGTGACAGATTCTGTAAAGAAAATAGTCCTCGAACTTGGTTTTCCAGTAACTGTTTTCGCAGTTAACCCGTTCATTTACAGTGGCTATAAAATAGCACACAACAAAAGCGCGTTATACAGAGCAGTTAAGAGCTTAAGCATGAACTACAAGTTCGCTGTTTGTGCTCAACCGCTTAAGGGAGAAATGTTTTCGTTTAAATCGTTTTTTGGCAAATGCACTGAAACTGATGACGCGGAAGTAGGGCGAATTTTGGAAAAAGTTTATGAGGTTTTTAAGATTCCGGTTTGTAAACTGCACATCCAAAAGGTTGAAGGGAAAGCGTATCTCTGCGGTTTTCAGACCTTAAAAAGAAATGAGCTTTCTCCAAACGATTTACAACAAATATCTCGAGAAGTTTTGTTGCTCTCCAAGCAGGATGATCCAGTGAATGACTAAAATCGCCTGTTTCGTAGAGAAATATAATTTCTCTGACCCCGCGGAAGAAGCGGCCCTTCAAAACTTTAAACGCGCCGCAGAAAACTCAGGCCGTGAATTCAAGTTTTTATTCAAAGAAGACATACCCGAAATACCAGCCTACAATGCTGTCTTTATAAGAGCAACCACTGACCCGCTTAACACGGCGTACGTGGTTTCCAAAACTGCTTGGACGCTGGGGCTGAAGGTAATCGATGATCCAGAATCGATAAAGGTCTGTGCGAACAAGATCCATCAATACGCTTTATTTGAGAAATTCAACATACCCCGTATTCCAACACTGTTTCTAAGCAGGTATGAGCTTAATCACAAGAAAATTTTAGACGTATTTGTCACTTTAGGAAAACCAGTTGTAATAAAAGCACCTTACACCAGCTTCTCGCGTTACGTGGAAAAAGCCGCATGCGAAACCAGCTTCCGAGAAGTCGCCAAACGCTTCTTCCGAAAATCCGACGTTATAGCCGTGCAGAAATTTGTGCCAACAGCCTTTGACTGGCGCGTCGGCGTTTTAAACGACGAGGTCTTATACGTGTGCAAATATATGATTCCGAAGGGCAGATGGAAGCACGGCGCAAAACTCCTAGGAAAGCCTACGGTTATCTGGGGCAGAACCGTGGCTGTTAAAAAGCAGAACGCGCCCGAGAAGTTGAAGGAAGTGGCGTTGAAAGCCTGCCATGTCGTTGGGAAAGGTCTTTACGGTGTGGACATCAAGGAAGTTGATGGCGACTATGTGGTTGTGGAGGTTAATGATAACCCGAGTATCTACGCTGGCTACGAAGATCAGAAGGATAAGGACTTATACGAAAAAATCATCGCCTGCTTAGCCGAATAACACTTATTCGGCACATATTTATTTACTCCAGCAACAAAGGTAAAGCGGAGAACAGCATCTATGCTGAAGAGCATCGTCAAAGATTACGAGTTCAGCGAAAACATGACTGCAAACATGCTCGTCAATCAGATGAAGGAAGCATGGGGTTTCACAGCCGGCAAAGTCGCTGTTGGCGTAGACATCCTAGAGCGCATGATTCGCACAGCAGGCTGTGTCAAGTTTCTATCGTTCACAGGCAACCTTGTAGCCACAGGCGCACGTGGCGTTTTCAAAGAACTTGCAAAAAGGAAGCTCGTAGACGTTATCATCACAACCTGTGGAACACTGGATCATGACATGGCGCGATGCTGGAGAAATTATTACAAGGGTTCCTTCGTCATGAACGACGCTAAGCTGCATGAGATGGGCATAAACCGCTTGGGCAACGTGCTGGTTCCAAACGACAGCTACGGAACAATAATCGAAAAAAAGATGCAGATGCTGCTGGAGAGTCTCTGGAAAGAGGGCATACGCGAGGTCTCCGGTAGCCAGCTGTGCCGCGAAATAGGCTTACGCTGCTGCAACGAGACTTCGATACTCTACTGGGCGGCGAAAAACGGCATACCCGTCTACGTGCCAGGCATAACAGACGGCGCCGTTGGCTATCAAACATGGCTTTTCAGCCAAGACCACGATTTCAGGCTTAATTTGCTGAAGGACGAAGGCGAACTAAACGACATAATTTTCACGGCTAAAAAAACAGGCGCGCTGATCGTCGGCGGAGGCATCTCAAAGCACCACACGATATGGTGGAACCAGTTTAAAGACGGCTTAGACTACGTCGTTTATGTGAGCACCGCGGACGAGTGGGACGGCAGCCTCAGCGGCGCCAGACCTCGCGAAGCCGTTTCATGGGGAAAAATAAGTGCACAAGCAAAGCGTATAATGATTGAGGGCGACGCTTCGCTAATACTGCCCCTCATGACAAGCGCGCTGCTACCCCGCCTAAGCAAGGCTTAAACGAGGTCTTTAAAGAGCCAAGACATGTCTGGCCCTTTACGCTTAGTCTTCACTCGCTCACATAGCGCATGCGAGATCAGCGGCAAGGCGATGGTGGCGTCGCAGTAGCAGACGGCGCGGGTGCCGCTTTGGCTGTTGATTTTTCCCCAGCTGATAGCTTCTTCCAGCGTGCAGCCGCTTAAGCCGCCCCATTGTGGCGAGTCGGTGGTTATTTGTATGGCGTACTTGTGCGGGTAATAGTATTCCTGCAGGCTTTTGCGTAAGCCGCCTTTCCTGTGTTTGACGCCTTGGTCGTTTGTTTTCGGCGAAACCGATATGGCTATCAACTGTGTGAAGTCTTTAGGCACTCCGCCGCCGATGTAGACGACGCCGATGTCCTGTGTTTTGGTGCCAATGGTAACGAACTGGTCAAATTCTTTAACGCTGTCGAGGATTATGTTGTGACCCCTATTTTTCGCCATCAGAAAAGCTTCGCCATAAGCGCTGTCAACCATTGCTGGGCTGAAAATCGGGACACCATTTTCGTAGGCAACTGCGGCTATGGCGGGAATTTTCCTTTCGCTGAGATATTTGCCCAAAAGGTAAAAGAATTCTACAGATGAGTATACGTAATCGGTTTTCAAGGTCATGATGAAGTCGGTGAGCAACTCTTCCATTTTGCGGTAATCAGTTTCTTTTCCGAACACATCATAATACCTATTAATATCCGCCTTCAGCAGTTCCTCGTCGTTCACCATGTGACTGCCCTGCCAGTAGCCAAAGCCCATGGCGTCAACGATATCCTCAGAAACGTTGGCGCCTGTGGAAACCAACACGTCGATGAAGCGGTTCTCCATAAGCCAATTCACAATGGTCCACTGGCCAGCCGTGCTCATCGAACCTGCCAAACCCATAACAATGGTCAAATCATTTTCCTGAAGCATTTTCTCCCAAATATCCACGGCTTCGCCCAGCTTCCGCCCTTGATAGGCAGTTCTGCTCATTTCCGCCAGAAGCTGCGAAACGCTTTTCTCTCTAACTCTTATAGGCTCCAATTTCCTATTGAAGTATGATGCGCTCATTAACCTGCACCCGCATTGTAGATTAGGCGCCTTGTATATGAAATTTATCATTCCCAATTACGCTTCTATTTGGCGGCTATTAGTGGTTCATTGCAGAAACCTATAGAGGGGGTCTACTTCGGCGTCATCCATGCTAGTCATGTCCCGCTCTCATCAACCAAACTCTGCATTTATCGGGTGAAAGTTTGCTGTAATCCTTGGTAGGCGCGATAATTTCGAAGTTTCACAGCAATTGCGCATACTTTTTCTAAAAGTAAATAAATAAGCTTCTAATAACATAGAGAAATCTAAAATTGGTGAATCCAAGTGAAGAAAACTACCCTCATACCTACGATTCTCTTACTCGTCATTCTCTTATCCTTTTCACTTAATGCCCAAATGATTTGGGCGCAAGAAGCCGCGTACAGTATCCAGCAGATTGACCACCAAGTTGAAGTTCTCTATTCTGGGCACGTAATTATTCGGGATACAATACGTTTATCTGGACAATTAACCGGAGATTTCCTGATAGGTTTTCCATATAAATACGGCCCTTACGTTCTTAAGGGCATGGCATATGATGATTACACAGTTTTCCCCATAAGCCTGGGTGTGCAACTGGAAGGGCGAAGCGGCTTCTACGGCGCAAAAATAAGTTTTCCGCAAGGCGCGCCTCAAGTTTTTACTGTAGCGTTTATTCTCTCAAATAACCTTGTCAGTCAAAATTCTAACGAGTTCACGCTGGATTTCCCGGCATATCCTAGCCTTGTAAAGAATGTAGCCAGTTGCAATGTTACACTTATCCTTCCCGAAGCTGTTCAAAATATAACAATTACCAAAAATGACGGTGAAGTTCAGACAACAAGCTTCATTAAGGAGAATTTGGCGGCCTTCACTTATTCGCCAGCAACAGCAACTTTTTCCTTTAGCGAAGTCGGCATTCAAATAATCAGCGTAAAACAGCTGACGCGGCAGGTGGAAATAACCGCCAAAGGTGAAATAGCTGTTTCCGACAGGTACCGAATTACAAATAACTCGACAACCAGCATTAGTTCGTTTAAAGTGGGCTTACCACCTGCGGCTTCTAATGTCGTTGTAAAAGACGAGTTCGGTAGAACTCTGACAACCAGCATCCAAGCAGACGACAGCAACGCGCAATTTGTTACCATCACATTAGCCTCGCCCCTAAACAGTGGCGTATCAACATTCCTATCAGTGGATTACACTATGTCACATGCATCTTCAGAGCAAAGCACTCTCTTTACTTTGAACTTTGATCTTTACCCAAGCCTCAATTGCTACATAGACAAGGTTACTGTTACCTTTATCCTCCCAGAAGGCGCAAGATTTTTGGAGCCAACACTTTCATCGATAGAGCCTTCCTCAAGTTTAATCCGAGAAGTCTTTCAAGAAACGCTCACAATTAACCGAGAAGGCGTCAGCAAAATAGAGCGCGAAGTTCCTTCGGAAGACAGTGTGCGAATTAAGTACGAGTATAATCCGCTATGGGCGTCTTTTAGGCCTACAGTTTGGATGTGGGCTCTAATGGCTGTGGGCGCGGTAATCTTAGCTATTTGGCGAAGACCTAAAGCGGCGGCGCCGCTGATGGTTGCAACACCAAAGCCCTCGGTGATCCTCAGCCCAGATCAATTAAGAGCCTTCAACGAAGCTTACGAAGAGAAAAGCAAGTTAAGCTTGGAACTGAAGCTTATCGAGGAAAGAGCACAAAAAGGCAAAATTCCAAGGCGCAGATATAAAGTGCAACGGAAAACTCTGGAAACACGCATAGAAACATTAAACAAAAATATCTCTGAGCTGAAGGCGCTTTTCCGACGCGCAGGCGGCATTTATGCTGATCTGGTAAGGCAATTGGACATCGCAGAAACGGAACTTGTTGAAATTGCAACAAACTTGAGAACCATCGAGGTTCGTCACAGTAGAGGAGAGCTTCCGTTGGAGGAGTATAAGCGGGCGGTTGCAGATCACCAGCGGCGGAAAGAGAAGGCGGAAGCAACGATTAACGGAATTCTTCTGAGATTACGTGAAGAACTTCGCTAATCAACCTAAACACTTTTATTTTACTTGTAGCGTTTGAATCAAACTCACAAGAGGTATGTGAAATGGTAAAGATAGTAGTTGATAATGATAAATGCAACGGATGCGAAACATGCGCCAACACCTGCCCAGTCAGTGTCTATGAGATAAAGAATGGCAAATCCGTGCCCGTTAACGTGAGCGAATGCCTAGTCTGCCGCGCATGCGAAGCCCAGTGTCCTCAAGGCGCAATTCAAGTAATCGAATAAGCCTACGCTTTGCAGCAAATACAACATTGCCGCATGCTTGCATTTTCTTAACAGCACTACTCGTTATTTTTCATTTTTTAACATTCAATCCCAAATAAAAATTAACGCAGTGAACAGCGTTTATTGATTTATGCCCAGTTTTTTGAGTATTTCACTATATGCCTCTAGCGCCATTTTTTCGCTTGTAACATTCTTTATAAGCATGCGCCCACCATTGAACAGGCTGATCTCCAAGTTTTCATAATCAAAAATTATTGCAAGCTGAGATTTCAGACGAACCTTAAATTGCCGCTGCACTTTCTCGTAAACTTCATTAAGGTTCAGCTTTAACGGCTTTTCAGGGTTGACATTTACAGTGTCTCGGCCGCAAAGCCAAGCCAGCCTCGCATGACGCTCCAGCGGCTTCGAAGTACCTTGGCACGCTGGGCAATTAGCAGCTTTCGAGGTTTCAACAGTTGTGAAATACATATCATTAAAGTCGCATATCAGAAGCCTGCCCTTAAGAGGCGAGCCCATACCTGTTAATACCTTTATTGCTTCCATAGCCTGCATCGTGCCGATGATTCCCGGTGTAGCACCGATAACTCCACGCGTATCGCATGTTAACAAGTCTTTATCGGACAAGTTCGGTAACAAGCATTCTAAGCAGCCGGTTTCAGGCGGAGCAAAAACTGAGAGGTTTCCCTCTATTCCTATGGCTGCGCCGAAAACGTATGGAATGCGCAGCTTGATGCATGCACGGTTGATTAAATAGCGGGTAAACATGTTATCCAAGCCGTCGACGACGAGATCCACACCAGCCAAAAGCCTCTCAACATTATTTGGGTTCACATTCTCCGAGATTGGCTCGGCTTTCAAGAGCGGGTTAAGCTTCATTAATCTTTTAGCCGCCACCTCAGCCTTCGGGTAATGTAAGTCATCTATGCTGTATAAGATCTGACGGTGAAGATTAGGCATTTCAACAGTGTCTTGGTCTATTAAACGTAGATGACCAACTCCTGCAAGCGCCAAGTAAAGCGAGGAAGCAGTGCCTAATCCGCCTACGCCTACAACGGCTACTTTTGCCTCTGCAAGTTTACGTTGGCCTTTTAAGCCCAACTCTTTAAGGGTTATTTGGCGACTGTAAAATTCAGAAGCAAACGCCTCTCTATCTGACTTATCCATGGGGTCTGCTAACCTCCGCTCTTTTCTACATTAGAAAAACTATTAAATCATTTGCAATAGCTTTGACTACTTTTTATCAGCATACCTATGCCTAATGAGTACGCTTAGCAGAGTCCGCTCTGCTTAAAGTAGTAGTTTTCTTCCTTTTTGGAGCCGAAGCTTCTCACGCCTTGACACTTCAACTGCTTTCGAAGCTCTTCTGCGTACTCTGTGGTTAATTCGCCTCTTTTCTCTAAATACGCTATTATCTCTTCTGCTTGTTCTTCTGTGTCGCAACGCCGAATAAAATCGATAACCGTGGGATTGTAATTGCGAAACTTGTCAGCGGCTGATTTATTAACCACCAACTTCTCAGCCACGTCCGAATCTGTTCTCACAGCGCCTATTGCAATCTTGTTTTCTCCGCCTTCAAGTTCCTTCGCTAAATGCGGAAACATTTTTTTGAACGATTTTTTGTCGATTTCCACTGGTCTAACCTTCAAGAGTGATAATGCCCTAAATGCATATAGCAACACGCACTTAAGTGCTTTTTCAAAAGCAAAACGAGAAAATAAGCTAATAAGAATTGGATGGCGGCGGTTTATGCTGGGATAAATTTTTGCGCCGGGTTTTCTTTTAGTAATCGTTCCAGCTCTTGGATGTGGAGGCCTTTAAGTTCATCTCCAAAAATCTCGCACTTCCTTTTACGTTTTGCCTCTTCCGCCCTCCTAACAACGATCTCCACTCTTTGCTTACTTGAAATCTCCGCGTATATATGATAGGACTCTTCTGGTTTGCCTTTTTTAGTTGCGGTGGCCCACTCAGTTTGCGTGACTTTCACGCCATTTTCTCTGAGAATACGCAGAATTTCATCGGGCGCGTCATGATACACAGCTATGTCAATGTCGCTTTCTCTACGGATAGTTCCACGCCACACGCTACCGATGAGCAGAGGACAGTAATCCCTAAGCATTTTCATAATCTTTAAGGCTTCAATGCGCATGCTAATTAATCGCTCTTTTCTGGCTGAGCCCTCAAGCGCCTCGGCTAGTTTATCAAGCTCCACGGCAACTTCAAGGTTAGATGGAAGAAAGTGGATGCCTAAAGTTTTTGCAGCTTTCACTTTAGCTTGTTTATACTCTTTTTCTGCTCCAAAATACAAAAGTGCTGCTGCTTCTTGCGCAGCCCTTCGCTTTAAGTCTGAATCTGCGTCCAAGGCTTCACCATAAGCCCGTTCATTTACCTCTTAAGCGCCCGCTCATACAGCTCGATGGTTTTTTCAGCAATTTTATTCCATGTGAACTCGTTTAAGACTCTTTTTCTCCCGTTCTTTCCAAGCCACTCACGTTTTCCTGCATTTTCCAAAGCGCTTGTTATGCCCCATGCAATGTCTGGGGGACTGTTTGGGTTTATGTGGTAGCCGCATTGCTCTTCACCGCAGCAGACCACTATTTCGCGCATTCCGCTGACGCCTGCCGCACCTACAACAACTGGCTTTTCCATGCTCATTGCTTCAAGGGCAACTATGCCGAAGGGTTCATAATGACTTGGGAAAACCGCTACGTCGCAAGCTGCATAATGCCCTATCCGCTCTTCTTCGGTGATGAAATCAAAACAGAATTTCACATGCTCATCTAGCCGCATAGTCCTGGTCAAATTCACCAGATACTCTTGCAAGTCACCTACGCCCACTATTACC
This sequence comes from Bathyarchaeia archaeon, assembly GCA_038848695.1. Lineage (GTDB taxonomy): Archaea > Thermoproteota > Bathyarchaeia > Bathyarchaeales > Bathycorpusculaceae > JAOAIV01. Next base: position 88,605 of record JAWCNL010000003.1, on the reverse strand, counting down.
AGTTTCGCATTGGGAATTTTGGACAGAACATGCGGCATAGCCATAATCAGCTTGTCAACGCCTTTTACGCCGACAAGTCTTCCTATGAAAAGGATCATGGTGTCGCCGTCTTTGATGCCGTAGCGTTCTCTGATTTTGCGCACTTGCTCGGCAGAAACAGTTGCTGGATCATATTTCTGCGGGTCAACACCGTTATAGCACACGTAAATTTTCTCTTGCGGGAATCCAAGCTGCACTAGTTCATTTTTCATTGCATACGACACGGTGATGATTATGTCTGCCATCTTTGCGCCTCGGAGCTCAATGTTGCTGACCACGCTTGAGCCGTTGCCTAATGTTCTGCCTTTTTCCGTGGAGTGAACATGAAAAGCCAACGGCAAGCCGCTCTCTTTTTTGACGGTGACGCCGCCTATTACTGAGAGCCAGTCATGTGCTGCAACAATATCATATTTCATGCCCTCTTTTTTAATGAGCTCATTGATTAGTTTGGATGCAGTTAGGTAATTATACACAAGAAGCTTACCGAACAAATTCAAACCTCTACCCCATTTCTTAATGTCTTCTGCGATGACGTCTGGCAGCGAATCCGAAACATCAAGGTGTAAGGGCCTGTGGATTTCTATGCCACGCCAGATTTCTCTTGTTGGCAAAGAACCAGCGTCATCATTCATGGTGAAAACTGTTACATCATGATCCATGAGGACAAATTTGCGCGTTATCTCCGCCGCGTACGTGCCCAGACCACCGACAATCTTCGGTGGGTATTCGTAAACCAGCACCGCAATCTTCATTCTTTATGTTCACCGTTTTTACAGTGTAGCATTACAGAGCAGCATACTAAAGCTTTTGCGTATCTTTAATCAGGAAGCCAATAGGAAATGTTGATTAGCTTGTATGCACATATACCCTAAAGGGTGTACTGGGGCCATGAGTTTATCACCTATTAGATTTGAACTACTAGAGGCTATGTTACTGCTCGATAAGCCTGAAAAACCCGCTGTTATAGCAAAAGAAGCTGGGAAAGATTTTCCATCAGCCATGATGCACATATTATGGCTTACGCGCATGGGGTACGTCGCGTCACCTGCAAAAGGGCTTTACGTTATAACAGAAAAGGGCAAAAAAGCGCTTGGCTTGCCCGACATCAGCCGAGAAAAGGCTCAAGAAATACTAGCGCCATTGCCGCTTGATAAAGCATTTCACTTTTATGTGGGCATAGGGAAACCATTAAACGTCTCTGCATATAGCCTCAAAGATTTCTGCGATAAAATTCTGAATATTGATGAGGCGTCTATAAACTTTCATCTGAATCGTGGAGACTTTGAGGCATGGTTCGCCTGCCTAGGCGATGATGAACTTGCGAAAAAAGTAGCCTTATTAAAAGCAAAGAAAAATGTTGGAGCAGACTTGCGTAAAAGGCTCCATGCAATTGTTGAAAATCGCTGCATGGCACTAGCTAATGTTGCTGCACACGCAGTTATGACAGTTTGACTTTGCATGCATTTCAGAGAGGTTTAAAGCGTTTTCCAAGTTTTTCCAGAACCTGCTGTATCGTTGTATACTCCATGTCTTCAGCGCTTAACCGCGCAGGTTCAAATTCTCCCATATTCCGTAGCATGCACGCGTTACGCATGGCTTCGCGCCTTGCCAATGCAAACGCTGGATCATCAAATAAGTCCGCGATGAGCGGGTTACCTTCATCATCGCATGAGATCCTGCCATTCGCCACTTGAAAGCCTAAAGCGACCATTCTGGGCGGGCCGTCGAAGGCCGTGCATTTTGACGCTTTCAGTCCTACTGGCATGATGGGTCCCCAGTGGCTTCCACGCATCCAGCCCTGCACAAAATAGGTATGCATAAAAGGCGCCAAGATTTCGCCTACTGCTGGGAGACCGTGCTGCGCGCGTGTGATCATGACTGGGTCATCTTTCCCCACATATTTTCCCGCTATTAGCGAGAGTTTGCTTACGCTACTTGCGGCGCAGATTAGGTCATCGCTTGCTCTCCAGACGCGGGATATGACGTATCGCCCTACGGTGCCGATGAGTGCTAGCAGATCGTACATTTCTTCGGGGCATTTGAGGATTATAGACTTGTTCTCCAGCGTGTCTATTACTTCGAATTTGAAGCCGCAGATCATGTTTGGGTCAATAACGAGGCCGGCGGTGTTCATGGGGTCAGCGAATATGCGGAAGAGCGGATAATTGAATGAGCCTGCTGAGGTTTTGTCTGCCGCGAAAACCACGATGGGGTCAGAGGCTCGTTCCTCAATCTCCATCTCTGCAACGCCTGGGCCCATTCCACGAATGTTTCCGCTGAAAGCATTCTTCAAAATATCTTGGCCCGCAGCGTAGAGCTTTAGCCGCGTGGCTTTGTCCGCGCACTCCTTGAATGTTTCCCAAGCGAGGCCGTGAATTTCCGCGTTTTGCTCGCCTTTGTCATGCACCATGAGCAGTTCAAGGTCGTCTCCAGCGTTGAAAACGTAGAAGCTGTTTATGACACCATTTTCTACTGCCTTTTGGAGTTTTCTTTTCGCAATGTCAAAGAGGGGTTTGGGAACGATATGGTGTCCAGCTAAGGAGCCAACGTCACACTTGATTAGGGATATTGTAACTTTCGGCAATACCTAACCCTGATTTAAAGCGCCAAGCCAATACATTTAAGCTTTTCAGATGTTTCGGGAAAAGTAATCGTAGAAACCATGAAATAATAAGAGAGGCATAGTCATTTCTCTGAGTGTGATTGTGGTGAGCGAGCTCAGAGTGATTTCCGTGAAGATTCCTGAGGAGGTCTATCAAGAGCTGGTGCTGCGTGTTCCGGAAGGCGGCAGAAGCGACTTTATCCGCGAAGCCATAATGGAGAAGTTGCAGAAAACGCCTAGGCCGGATAAGCTTTTCGCGTTGGAAAAGCGCATGGACGCGATTGAGCAGCAGCTATCCGAAATAAAGAAGTATCTTGCAGACTTGGAGTTGCTCACCTACGAGCATGGGCGGGTTAATCCGCACGCTTTCTGTCTTGACGAAATGGACCATAAGATAGTGGACTACCTTCTGCATTACAAGGGTGCAACAACGCCTGAACTGGCGGAGTATCTGAAGACAAACAGGTGGCTGGTGCTGAACCGGCTGCGGAAGATGCAAAGAAACTCGAAACGGCAACTGGGCAAAGCGATAATAGAGTATTACGCTGGAGAGAAGTCGGGAAAGAAGAAGGCTTGGTGGATAGACGAAGAATTAACACAGGAATAATCCTTTTGGCGTGGTCAAGTTTAAATCTTCTGTGGCGCATTCTGTTTTGAAAAGCGGGCCCGTAGCCCAGTACGGATTAAGGCGTCGGCCTCCGGGCGCTTTTGTGCGAGAGAAAGCCGAAGAACCTGGGTTCAAATCCCAGCGGGCCCGCCACTAAACCGATAATCGGGCTATTTGGGCGAGTTCTTTTGCCCAGTTGCGTATGGCGTTTAGGTCTCGTGTGTCGTAGATGCCGGGTTCTGTTTGGGGCACAGCGGCTTTTTCTAGCTGCGGCTTAATTGCTTGCATGAACCTACCGAAGAGCCATGGTGTATTGTTGAAGTTGTAGATGCCGCCGAACAAGCCTAGGGCGACTGGCTGAAGATGGTATTCCGCAGCTTTTTCCTCCAGATACTTTCGCTTGGCGTCCGCTATTGACTTGGCTTTGTCCACTTTATCGTCTATTGGCGCTGCGCTGCCGCAGCAAACAAATAATGCAACCTTCTTTTTCGCCAGTTCTTTCTGGAACTTTTTCAGGAACTTCTGCGGCTCGCTGGTCCACTTGTTTATCTGGATGCCGCTGCCAACAATGACAAGTTCATACTCAGATATGTCCGCGACTTGGGCCTTTTTCAAGTCAAACACTTCAACGCTTAAGCCTTCTCGGCGCAGAGTTTCTGCGATGTCCTCTGCGGTTCTGGCTGCTGCGCCGTAACGTGTGCCATAAACAATTAATGCTTTAGGCATAAATCAAAGCATCTCTAGGCATTGTCAAGTCGACGCGCCTAATACATGTTCCTATAACCCCCGCGTAAACAAATTGCTCATCGGCTGATTCAGCGTAAATCTTCTTTTTAGTTATCTTGCCTACGTGAAAATTGGAAGCTGTTCGTGTTTAGAAACGGAATTTGATTTTGAGTTGTAGCGAAAAACTTTTATGTTGAAAACTATTTATTATGCCATTTTAGGTGTAACCTCTAAATTTAATGGAGGGTTGTTGAAGGTGGCGGGAAAACGCTGCTTGCGCCTCAGCCTTGTTTTGCTTTGCCTTTTGATGCTGACAGGTTTTGGCGTTTACTCCCTGATGATTCATGGCGTTTCTGCCGCGGAAAGCCTTCAAAAGGAAGGCCTTGCTGTTCTGGATCGAGTGCTTTGTCTTGACATGGCAGGGTACGCGGTAACGGCGGAGGCTCACGCTGATGCCCAAGCGTTGTATCTGGCTGTGGCGCCGCAGGTTAATGTGGAGTATACGCTTGCTGCGGAGAAGAGCCGCTTAAGGGTGCTTTGCACGTTTACGGAGAGGAAGCTTCAGTTTCTGCATGTGCTTGACTGCGAGGGCGAGCCGCTTACGGATAAGGAGGCTTACGCTGGCGCGGATGTGGCTGGTAAAGCAGCGGCTTTCTTGGATAACTATAAGGCTTATACAGGCGAAGCCCTTTACGGCGTGTTCTCTGCGATGCTGCGTGATGTGGCGTTGGATGGGAATGTTACGCGGGTCTCTGGAGATAGGCGGCTTGAGGTTTCTGTTGACGGCGGTTATGTCACGTTTAAATGGACTTATGTGTCGGATGGTGTTTTGGCTCCGTCTAAGTTTGTGGCCATGGGTTTTAAGGATGGGCGGCTAACGGCTTTTGTGGATAACTGGCAAATTCACGCGGTTGGCGGCACAAGCATAGGGGTTTCTGAGAAGGAGGCGTCTGAAATTGCGTTGAGTGTTGCGCGGGATCATTCTTGGAGTTTGCCGGTGGATGCGGAGACTTTGGAGAATCTCCGTGTATCTTGGGCTGAGCTTATTTTTGATCATTCGGTTGGCGCTGACTGTGCTCGCGGCGAGGATGTTCTTGCGGTTTATCCTGTTTGGCGTGTTGGCGTAAGCCTTGATAAGTGGTATGGCTACATGTATGGCATTGAGGTTGATGTGTGGGCGGATACTGGGCTGGTTAGGCGTGTTAGGGAGGCGTGGTCAACTTTGCCTCCGCCTGAGGGAGTGGCGACTGCGGATCTGAGTGGATTCGTGGTTTCTGGTGTTTCTTTGTCTGAGGCTGCTGCGTATGATGGGTTGTTGGCGCAGTCTTTTGGCGTTTATGATGTTGGGTCTGATGTGGCTGCTTCTTGTTGGGTTGCGTTTTCGGTTTTGTTTGCGGTTGGGTTTGTGGCTGTGCCTGTTTTGGTGGATGGTGGGAAAGCGAGGCGTGGCGTTAAGGTTGCTGTTGTGCTGTTGTGCTTTGTAATGTTGTTGGTAGTGTTCTCTCAGGGTGTGCTTGTTTCTGCTTCTCCGTCGAGGGCTGCGGTGGTTTGGGGTTCGGAGAGTACGGGGGCGTATAACTCGAGTTTGGGGTTTAGTTGGCGGAAGCATCCGTATGAGGTTATGTATCAGCGATATATCAGTGGGAACATTGCTAATTATTTTGGTTCTAATGGTTATTCGGCGTTTAATATGCAGGGTAATCCTGGTTCTGTGAAGAGTAGTGTTCTTTCTACGCTTCAGAGTTTAACCAGCAATTATGATAATGTGGCGGTAATAGTGTTTGACCATGGAGTTGGCACAATAAACTATTCAAAAGCACTCGGCGAATTTCATTTCATGTTTGAAGACAATGTAGGCACAAGAGTTGGTTCTCTCCCTCCAGGTGATCTACAAGCTGATAATGGCGTTTATGACATGGATATTCAGCCGTTGACTACTTCACGTAAAATAATATTTACGTTCATTAGTACATGCTTATCCGCAAATTTGACAAATCCACTTACAGGTGAAAATTGGCAAGGAATAGTCAATGGTAGAGCAAGAGGATTACCTTTCGCTTTTACTCAACGCACTGTGAGATCTCAAGGTCCCGGATTCAATGTGGTATATCATATGAGTATCGATGGATATGCAGCGCCAGATACTGGAACCCAATGTTATATAGGGTTTTTAAATGGTTCTGCATCACTTACTCAGCGCATACCTTATAATACTGGTATCGAGTATATGCAGTGGGTTAACACCTTCTTCTACTATGCGCTCTTCTACAGCATGCCAGTGAACCAAGCTTTAGATCACGCAGCGTATCAACACTGGGGATGCTACTTTAATGCTTCCCCTCTTAACACGGGATTCACTACTGTGTGGAGATTTTGGAATAGTACACATGGATGGTATGAATCATTCGGAACAGGCTGTAAACTGGCTGTCTATGGTAATGGCAATATATACTTAAAGCCATAGGGGTCAAACATGACGTGCTTAAGCAAAACTACATATTCGTCTTTTTTATTGGATCTAACATGGCAATGTTAATCTATAATGCGGTGTAAACTATGCGCTTAAGTATTGTTTTGCTGGCTATTTTGCTTGTTTTTCCTATATTCTCTACATGCTGGCTGAAAATGGCTTATGAACAATGTCAAGTTAGATACGCATCCGCGTTTTTGTCAAACTTTGATTGGATGAAAGTTTTGCCATATAGCACTAGATCACTCGTGCTCATACAATCACGCGAGGCTAATGAGTTAAGACAGAACATGGGCAAGTGGGAGAAAGTAGCGGATATGGAGTATACGCGAGGAGGAGTGGGCGTAGCAACTGTGAATGGCAAAATTTACGCTATAGGCGGTTCTACTGAAGTATCATGGCCAATTTTTCCGCCTTCGGTTGTAGCTGCCAATGAAGAGTATGACCCGGTTACGGGCATGCGGGTTGCCAAGCGGGCTATGCCCACGGCCAGAGCCTATTTCGGCGTAGCCGTCTACCAGAACAGGCTTTACTGCATAAGCGGCATGTCCAGCGAAGGCCCAACAGGAGTAAACGAGGCTTATGACCCCGCCACGGATACATGGACAGCCCATGCGCCGCTGCCCGAAGAGGCATACAGCTACAGAAAAAGAAACAGATATCACTATGAGACCGCAGCCGCCGTGTTAGGCGATAGTATCCATGTGGTGGTCAGCGACGGCGCGCATTACGTCTACGACCCGCAAGCAGACGCTTGGACGAGGAAGGCGCCGCTACCCGGCGCGGACTATAATAATGCCTTAGTAACTGTAGACGGCAAATTATATGCGATATCAACCTTCCACCTTCACATTTACAATGCAGAAAACGATTCTTGGACGGAAGCGGCGCCACCTCCCACGGGACTATATCACGCAGTTGCAGCAGCCACCACAGGATTCATAACACCAAAAATGATATGCGTCTTCACCTCAGACATGATACCCTTTGTTTATGGAGATTGGACAGCGGGCTATACATACATCTATTTTCCTGAAAACGACACTTGGATCAGAGCCGCAAGCATGCTGACGGGTCGCGTCTACGTCGGCGCAACTGCATACAATGATATGGTATATGCCATCGGCGGTTTCACACCAATAGTCGCTGATCTTGTAAACGCTAGCAACGTAGTTGAGCGGTTTTTGCCGCCTGGCTATGGCACGGTGCCGCCGCGGATACGCGTGCTCTCGCCTGAGAACGAGACTTACGCTGTGGGGGCTGTCCAGCTGGTTTTCACGGTTGACCGGCCAGTGGTCTGGATGGCCTGCAGGCTGAACAGCGGTGCGCGGAGGCCTGTGGATGGCAACGTCACGCTGGCTGGGCTGGGGGAGGGCGCGTATGCGCTTACGGTTTACGCCACCGACGCCTTCGGCAACACCGCAGCCTCGGAAACCGTGCACTTCACAGTTGCAAACCCCGCCAAAGCCGCAATACTCCAAACCCTAGCCATAATAGTGCCCGTTTTAGCCGTGGTCATCGTTGCTACGGCAATAATCAAGCGTTACAAGCGCAGACAGCACCAGCCTAAGCAGCATGAGGTCAAGTCTTCAAATTCTGAATGAATTTCCAGATAAGCTTCGGCTGATCCAGCGCCGCCCTAAGCGTTTTCCCAGGATACTTGAAGTAATTAATCAGCAGCAGCCTCTTATATTGCTTAACTGCCATGGCTGCTATCGCTTTAACCTCGGCGGGCGTGAAGTCCTCGGTTCTTATCAGCGGCATCCCCCATGTCTGCCTCACCTCGGCGAAGGCACGCGGCGTCAACTCACCCTCAATGTAGCCTTTCTCCACGCATTCCTGATGGAGCCGGGTGCCCAGCGAGGGTGTTGCCACATGAAGCAGCATGCCCACGTCATATTCGCGTTTAAGCTTGAGCGCGAGCTCCACTGTCCGTAGCATGTGCTCCTTTTTCTCGCCTGGGAAACCGATAATGTAGAAGGCGGCGGTGCTTATTCCCACCGACTTGCACATTTTGGCAACTTCAATCACTTTCTTCAAGTCAAGACGCTTATCAATAACATTATCAAGAATGTACTGATCGCCCGACTCGATGCCGAAGAAGACGCTTTGGCAACCTGACCGCTTCATCTTCTTCAGAAGCTCAAGCGTCAAATAATCCGCTCTTATGCCATTCGGCGTCTCCCACTTAAACCTGATGCCACGCTCAATTATTTTGTCGCAGATCTCCTCAAACCTTTCCAAATCAAACGTTAAATTATCATCCTCAAAAAAGATGGTTTTCACCCTGTACTTATCAACCACGTACGCTATGTGATCCACAACATAGCTTGCCGAGTGCGCTCTGAACCCGCGCCCCATGTGCAGGTGCACAGCGCAGAAATTGCAGTTAAACGGGCAACCTCTGCTAGTTATCATAGATATCGCCCTATCCTTGAAGCTGCGATACTCTATCTTGCGGGGGCTAAGATACTGCTCCATGTTCACCAAGTGATACGCCGGATAGGGAAGCTCATCCAAGTTCCTAATGAAGGGCCTCGCCGGATTCTGCTTTACTTTGCCGTTCTCGCGGTAAACTATGCCCTTCACATCACTTATTTTCTTAGTTCCCGCATAAAACTGCACAATCTCGGGCATAGTGTATTCGCCTTCGCCGACGACGGCGATGTCCACGCTCCGCGCTTCTTCCATGAACTCCAAAGGCACCGCGGAAACATGAGGACCACCCACCACCGTTAAAATATTAGAGTCCACTTCTTTCGCTATATCAGCGACTCTGATGGCATGCTCAACTTGAGATGTAAACGGGTTCGCTATGCCAACGATGTCCGGCTTTCTCCTGCAAATTTCCTCTTCTATCGTCTCGTAGGGCATGCCAACAACGGTTGCATCGCCGATTTTTCTGAATACTGCATTAGTCATGAATGCATCTAAAATTTCTGCTTTATATCCAGCTCTTTCAAGAACTGCTGCTATATACATTAAACCTAAAGGCAGATTGCCTGCGGGTGGGTCGGAGCCAGGATAAAAGGTCTGCGGAGGATTAATGAGGAGCACTTTCATTTTTAACCAGTGGTATTAGATGGCGTCTCTGAAATATTTAAACTAGCTCATACATTGGGTAAGCAGAAAAAGCGTGGTTATCTGGATGCGGGAAAAAGTGATTGTGGCGTGGAGCGGCGGCAAGGACAGCGCATTTGCACTTTACGAGATTCTGAATTCGGGCGGCTACGATGTAAAAGCGCTCCTGACGACAATTACCCGGGATTATGACCGAATCAGTATCCACGGCGTGCGCCGTGTTCTCTTGGAGCAGCAAGCAAAAGCTCTGCGCATCCCGCTTGAAGAAATGTTTATTCCTAAAGGAGCCTCTAATGAGGAGTATGAAATCGAATTGTTGAAAGCGCTCTTGCGGTATAGAGACAGAGGTGTCTACTCAGTGATGTTCGGCGATATTTTTCTAGTTGACGTACGCAAATATCATAAGCAACTCTTAGCAAAAATCGGGCTGAAGGGGCTTTTCCCATTATGGGGCAAAAACACTCGAGAGCTTGCCGCACAATTCATAAATCTCGGTTTCAAAGCAGTCATCACGTCAGTTGACTCAACCTTTCTCAGCAAAGATTTTGTTGGCCAAAATTACGATGAAACATTTTTAGCCAATCTCCCAGCCAATGTGGATCCGTGCGGTGAAAACGGCGAATTCCACTCATTCGTTTATGATGGGCCAATCTTCAAAGAGAAGATTGCGTTCAAAAAAGGCGAGATAGTGCTAAGGGATAACCGCTTCTACTACTGCGATTTGCTCCCTTCTTAGCAAGAACGCTGCCGCCGCTTAAGCTGCTTTACTTCTTCCACGTTTCCTCAGAAACAGCATCACCGCAGTAACCGCCACGATGCCGGCGATCACGGCGAGAACCAGCCAGAGTGAAGTGGCGCTAGCGCTCTCTTCGCCGCGGTTTTGCATGTCGCGTAATATGGCTTTGACTTCGCCGATGTCAGTTTTAATTGTGGCTATGTCTCCTTGAATTTCAGTTACTGTTCCCGTTAAAGTGCCCAGTGCTGTGCTTATGGCTGCTGTGTCGCCTTTGATGCTTGTTACATTCAGCTTGATGTCGTCTATGGTTGTTTTTATGGTGCCTAAGTCCGTTTTTACTGTTGCCACATTTCCATCTAATTCAACAAGTTCGGCATTTATCTGCTTTAAGTCGATCTGTATCTCGCCTACATCAGTTTCAATTGTTACAATTGAGTCTTTAATTTCCTTTAAAGTAGCATTTAACGAGCTTATGTCTGTTTGAAGTGTGCCTATGTTAGTGTTTATGGTGGCTATGTCTCCTTGAATTGTGGTTAGAGTGCCTTGCAAATTGCCGAAGACGCTACCCAAATATACCGTGCTTCCCTCAATTTGTGTTATGCCTAGTTCAATGTTGCTTACGGTTGTTTTTATAGTGCCAACTGATGTGGAGATTATCGCAAGTGAATTTTGAACGTTTGTCAAGGTGGCGTTTAGATCGCTAATGTCCACTTGGATCAAACCCACGTTGGTATTGATTGTCAGGATAGTGTCTTGAATTGAGGTTATATTTCCTTGGATGTTGCCTATTGCAGTGTTTATAATTGCTATGTTCCCATTGATGCTTGTTAGTTTCAAACCAATGGTTGTTACGTCCGTTTTTATAGTGCCTATATCTGCCTCAATAGTTACAATGTTGTTTTCTATGCCGTTAATTTCTGCGTTTATGCTATTCAAAGTTGCCTTAATTGTGCTAACATCAGTTTTGATTGTTGCAATGCCATCCTTAATTTCAATTATCCATGCATTCCAACCTGTAAGAGTCGGGCTTAATAAGAAGGATTTCAATGCGATTCCCTTGGCATTACCGTTGCAAGCGTTAATAACTAAAGCGTATGTTCCAGCATTCGCGTCATTGGGAATTGTGTAAGGTATCCTATAAAGTCCTGTAGTAATCTGCTGAATTAAATTGGTTACGTTAGCATGTAATGATCCCTCATAATACAAGGCAGCTGTTAATGTCGCGTTTATAGGTGTGCCTAATGAAGAAACGAGAATATAGAAATCAGCTTTTTCTCCCCTAAAGTGTATCGAACCAACATCTACGGCCACGTCCAGCGGTTCACAGGTAATCACTGCGCAAGCTTGACTAACAGACGCAAAAATAGCTAATTGAAGTAGACATAGTGTGCTGACAAGCATAAACGTTTTTTTAACTTTTAGCGTTTCCATTAAGAGCCTTCTCCTTTCTCAAGGAAACACTTTCTTGGCGCACTTAACCTATGTTTCGAACTTAAGAATATTGCGTACAAAAAACATAGACTGATTAAATGTATGTCCCCAAAGCTTCAATTAGTCTCTGAAGCTTGGTTTGCAAAAGGTTCATATTATCTGGCCGACCCTTTCTACTCGGAAAGGTGAATTTTGTGCCGAGGCTTCTTGTTCTTTATTATAGTCGAAGCGGGAACACAGAAAAGATGGCTAGAGCCGTGGCTGAAGGGGCAAAAAACACTGGTAACACAGAGGTGGAGCTGAGCTATCATGTTGAAGCTGAAGACTTGGCGAATTTTGATGCTATACTGCTGGGCGCGCCAACATATCATCATGACATTCCAATGGATATGAAAAGACTGTTCGAGGACGCAGCAATAAATGGTATGAACTTGAAAGGGAAAATTGGCGCCGCATTCGGCTCTTACGGTTGGAGCGGTGAAGCGCCTAAGTTGCTTCTTGAAATCATGAAAAACAAGTTTGAAATGCAGGTGATTGAGCCGCCGTTGCTGGTTAAATATGCGCCTGACGAGAAAGCACTGAGCCTGTGCCGTGAGCTTGGAAAGCGCGTTGCCGAAACCCTTATGCATAAAGTGTAACATGCTTTGACCGGAGGTTGAAAAGGGAAAATGAGTTCAAACTTGAATAATAAACTGGTTGAGTTCATAAAGGCCCAGATAGTTGTCGAGAAGGAAATTGTGGATTCATTGAACAAGGGTGTAATTGACATTAAGAATCCCGCTGTGGCAAGCGTTCTGAAAGGTATCGCTTTTGACTCCATGAAACACGCGGACTTGTACACGTCAGCGCTTACCTTTTTGACATCAATTTCTCAAGCGTTAACACAGGAGAATCTTGATGAGCAAAGGGCGCTTGTGGAGAAGCACATACGGCTAGAAGCGGAGCTTATCAAGAAAATTGAGAGAATACTGTCTTCCGTCAAGGATAGCAAGGTCAGGTTTCTTCTGGAATCTATTTTAGTTGACGAGAGGCGGCATCACGCATTGCTGAAAACGATTCTGGAAGTAATTGTTAAGGCAGAGACTATAACCGAGGATGACTGGTGGAAGCTGCTGTGGGAAAACGTTCCTTTCCATGGTGCTCCAGGCGGCTAACCTTACTCGCATTTTTTTTAGATTCCTATTTTCTGATAATGCAAACTGAAATAAGCTAGATACCGCATACCTTTGCTTGGGAAAGGTTAGTTTTATGTCGCATCATGCACATCACATGCAAATGTTCAAGCGTAAATTCTGGTTTTCCCTTGCGTTAACGGTTCCTGTTTTGCTGCTTTCCAAAGCCATTCAAAGCTGGTTTGGGCTTACTTGGCTTGAGGTGCCTTATCAGCAGGAAATTCTGTTGGCGCTTTCAACGGTAATCTATGCTTACGGTGGATTGCCTTTCTTACAAGGCATGGCTGAGGAAGTTAAGCGGCGGCAACCCGGCATGATGACGTTGATAGGAACGGCGATTTCCGTGGCCTTTTTCTATTCAGCAGCAACCGTCATCTTCATAACGGGCATGGATTTCTTCTGGGAGCTTGCTACGCTAATTGATGTCATGCTTCTAGGGCATTGGATAGAAGCAAAAAGTGTGCTTGGCGCTTCGCGGGCGCTTGAGGAGCTTGTCCGAATTATGCCTACAACTGCTCATCTTGTGCGGGACGGCGCAGTGATGGAGGTATCTGTGTCTCAGCTGAAGGCTGGCGATTTGGTGCTGGTACGTCCAGGCGAGAAGATTCCTTCTGACGGCATTGTGGTTGAAGGCGAGTCTTTTGTTAACGAGGCATTGCTAACGGGCGAGTCAAAGCCTGTTTTCAAGGCTAAAGAAAGCACGGTGATAGGCGGCGCCATCAACGGCGAAGGCGCCTTGAAAGTTAGAATAGAACGAACTGGCGAAGAGACGTATATTGCGCAAGTGATTAAGCTTGTGAAAGCTGCACAGGAAAGCAGGTCGCGTACGCAGGATTTGGCGGACAGGGCTGCTGCTTTGCTCTTTTATGTTGCCCTTGGCGTGGGCATAGTTACTTTTGCTACATGGTCAATCATGGCAAGTACTGATATTGCTTTGGAGCGCACAGTAACAGTTCTCGTAATCGCTTGCCCTCATGCACTTGGTTTGGCGATTCCATTAGTTGTGGCGCTTTCTACTTCGATAACCGCGAAAAGCGGCATCCTCATTAGGGATAGAAAGGCGTTCGAGATGGTTAAAGATGTTGACGCGGTTGTTTTTGATAAGACTGGTACATTAACGGAAGGCAAATTCGGCGTCACCGAAGTTGTTGCCTACATTCCGGAAGAGCAACTTCTGGCACTTACCGCGAGTGTAGAACTCAACTCTGAGCATATAATCGCTAAAGCCATAGTTGAGTATGCCAACAGCAAGGGCGTGCCCATTCCTAACGTAAAAGACTTCAAGGCGTTACCGGGCAAAGGCGCCTATGGAAAGGTTGCGCGTAGCAAGGTGTACGTGGGGAGCCAAGCGCTACTACAAGAAATGAAAATACCTACAAATGATGATGCCATTAGAGCTTTGCAGGAGCAAGGAAAAACTGTTGTTTTCACCGTTGTTGACGGAAAACTTGCCGGCGCCTTCGCGTTAGCTGATAAAGTTCGGGAGGAATCTGCGGAAGCCACGGCGACATTGAAAGAGCTTGGCTTGAAGGTTTACATGCTCACAGGCGATTCTGAAGCCGTTGCAAAGTGGGTTGCAAAAGAGCTTGGCATAGACGAGTATTTCGCGCAGGTCTTACCAGACCAGAAATCTAAGGTAATCAGCGCGTTAAAAGAGAAAGGCTATAAGGTAGCTATGGTAGGCGACGGTGTAAATGATGCTCCTGCATTAGTCACAGCGGACGTCGGCATCGCCATTGGCGCGGGAACAGATGTGGCAATCGAAAGCGCTGATATAATCCTCGTTAAAAATGACCCGCGGGATGTGGCAAAGATAAGAGATCTTTCACAGAAAACATACAGCAAAATGACGCAGAACTTGTGGTGGGCAGCAGGCTACAACATTATCGCCATACCCTTGGCTGCCGGCGTGTTAAGCGGCTACGGCGTAGTTTTGCCGCCAGCTGTTGGCGCCATAATCATGTCTCTAAGTACGATAATAGTTGCATTTAACACCCAAACCTTGAGGAAGTACGAGCCAAAAATTGTGGAATTCAGGAAAGAAGCATTTGTTACGGTGAAAGACCCGGTTTGCGGTATGAAGATTGAACCGGCAACAGCTTACAGCAAAACTGAGTACAAGGGCAGAACATACTATTTCTGCTCGCAGCATTGCGAAGCGGAATTCAAGAAAAACCCCGCAAGGTATGCTTCAAAGCTGGAAAACCACGAGCACCAGCATTGAAAAAAGAAATATGTTTCCCTTCACACTTTATCCAAGTGTGAGGCATTGAAAGATAAAATGTAGTTATCACAGCAAAATACCTCGACTATATAAGAAGGCTTTTTCTTTTTTAAGCGCTAGGAGAACTTGCTTAAAAAAGCGGAAAAAGCGCTGTTACCGTTTATTCCCTGCTTGAGAGTACGATGATGTAGTCCGCGGTGTCTGCACACATGTCTGCAGCATGCTCAATGAACTCGATTAGATCATCGAAGATAACCATGGCTCCGCAATTGATTTCTGCACCGTACTTGACAAACAAGCTTTTAGCCTTAAGATACTCCTCATCGAGCACATGCTCAATTTCTCCAACCTTTTTAGCTTGGACTATAGCTTCCGCCGGATCAGAAGAGATTTTTTCAATACTGTTTCGCAGAGTTTGCGCGGTGTCAACAAGCTTCGATGCCATGAACACCGTTTTTGCGCACAGTTCCTGCGGGATTTTCGCTCCTGCCAGCATTTCCAAGCAGCGTGCCGCATCTTTTGTGTGATCCGCAAGCGTATCCAATCTTTTAACAAGGTGAAGCAAGTCTTCTCGGTAATCAGCCACAAGCGCTGCACCTTTAGATAACTCGGTAAAAACTTCTGTCCGTAGCCTGTCAACTTCTTCTTCAGCTTTATACAAGTTTTCCACATATTTCTTAGACTCAGCGAAGTTGCCTTCAGAGAAACTTTTAATAGCCTTATGAAGCCACGTGACTGTATCAAAAGCTCTTGTTATCTGCTCATGCGCTAGCTCTAACGCCTTAGTCCTGCGGCGCTTCTCAAACCAATTATAGCTTCTTCTTTCCACACGGAACATCTCCTAATCATTTATTTTATGTTGTAGACATATAACCCCTTCTGTAACGCTGACACATTCAAGATAACTGTTCAACCTTCCTCTTATATTTAATTCACTGATGCAAGAGCTCTACCCCATCCACCCTAAGATAAGTGAGCGTCAATTGCCAGAAACCAATCCACCGAACCAACATCACATACATACATTTCCTTTCTCTTTTTCTTCTGTTCACGTTTACTCATAATCTCACTCTGCTAATTTACCTATAAAGTAAAGCACTAGGAACTCCGCAAATCGACTTTTACCTTTTTTCTTCCTTTCGCGGCTCTGCTCATCGCCATACCCATGCAAAACTGATAGCTCACACTTATTTAGAATCTCCAAATATCCTATATAAGACACTTTAGTCTATATAGCCGCGCCTTTTTGTAATCAAAAAACTCGCTTATTTTCCAATAAGCGTAAACACTACTATAGCTTTTGCCTTTCCTTTTCCGAAACCCAGTATTCAGTTACTGCGCCTTTCGAGTCAATGATTCGTTCTTTCTTAAACACAGGCGCTTCACTCTTATATCGTTCCACAGCTTCTCGTAAAACTGGAAAAACTTGTGAGCGATGAGAGCCTGCAACTGAAACGTACACTAAGTCTTCTCCCACATTAAATTCGCCTAGTAAATGGTGAATTTGAACATCAACTATGCCTGGCTTTTTAGACAAGTCCTCACAAATTTTAGCGAGAACTTCATTAGCTTTCTCTTCGTATGCTTCCAGTGTAAGTTTCTCAACTTTTTCTCCTTCCAACGTTTCGCCACGAGCCACACCGATAAAAAGCGCTATAGCGCCAACTTTCTCGTAACTTCTGCTATTTTTGATGCTACTCAGTAGCTCCGGAACCGAGAACGTTCCTTTTTCATGAACACCTGCGTGATGAGTCATACTTGTCTCTCCTTTTAACATAGCATAAAATCATTCGTATCTAAAGAAATTTCCGCATTCTTAAACAGCTAACATGCCCCAAATCAAAGGGGGGCACGCTAAACCTGTTTGTCCTCTGCAATACTTGCCGCCTTTAACTGTTGCCGCAATTTTTTTTATGTGTTTCCTTTTTGTTGATAATGAATCGTAGAAGGGCAACCGCTACAACCATATTCTGCCTTTAAAGCACAAATTTTGCAGTTAGCACCGCATGGAGCAATATCCGTTTTCTTTTCAGGAAGTCGATGTTTAAACTTCTGAGGATAAGAAACATTCCTGACAATGTGGACTACTGCTCTTTCTAAACCTGTTGCCCTTGGATTTGCTTCAGGATATTTTAGCCATCACTCCTTTTTTGAAGGGACAATGCAGACCAAGTAAATCATGTTCGCGGTTGTTCCTACAACCACCACATTGGGACAATTTTTCATAGTTTCTGCGCGTTTGCTTGCTTCCTCAGGCGCTCTTGCTTCACCAATCACTATCCCGCAAATATCTTTAATCAACATCAAAACTCCGTTTCCCTTTCCTCTTTAGCAAAATTGCCTTTTTAACTGTTTCCAAATCTAAAAAAATTAGCCGATTAATCTGCAATAAGCTGCTTGGCAAGCATTGAATAAAATAATGCTCATGCTTGCTTTTCTGTTTGCAACTCTGGCTGAGCAGCCTGCGCTGGTTTAGCAATCAGTTTGGATTTTCTTGCGCCTACATGCCTAAGTGGCGCCACTTTTTTCGCTACATTATAAACGTCTGATGCAATCTTTCCCAAAACCATCTCTTGAACGAACTGATCCAGCGTTAATAAAGCCGCTTTTTCCTTAACAGTTTTCTCCATCATGCTCCGTATAGCCTTTTCCTGGGAGGTTTTGATACGTGCAAGTGTAAGCGCGGAAATTGCCACCCTTAATTTGTATCCGTCTTTTGTGGTCACATTAAAGATGCCGTCAACCTTTGTTGTTCTCCGTCTCACCAAACTACGCAGATAATCTCGAGAATACTCGTGACCTTTAAACATCGTGCGAGCAGTTTTACCTTCAACTTCGCTTATTTGGAAAAACAATTTCATGTTTTGATGCGAAAAATCTCCGGTTATATCGTAAAGTGTGGCTTCAACAACCCTGCCGATAAGCTGCTCTGACTCTTCTGCGGGAACCATGCCTAACTCAACGTTTCCAAAGAATGGCGGCGCAACCACCATGTACCACGCTTTGCCGCGCCACTTATCACGCATCTGTTTAGCTTTCGAAGACAAGTTAATCCTCCAAACGTGCCATCAAGAATCTCAAGGCAGTATTAAAAGTTTTACCGTTCAACGCTTATCTTCTCGATGTCATGCATGTATTTTCTCAAAACCTTAGGAACCACAACTGAACCGTCTTCCTGCTGAAAATTCTCCAATATCGCAACTATGGTTCTGCCCGTAGCTATAGCGGTGGAATTCAAAGTATGCACAAACCCTTTTGGCGGTGCTCCTTCTTTCTCCCTGTAGCGTATGCCAAGCCGTCTAGCCTGATAATCCGTGCAGTTACTGCATGAGACTACTTCTCTGTAGGCGTTCTGCGCAGGCATCCAAACTTCAATGTCATACTTTTTGGCAGCTACTGTTCCGATGTCTCCGGTGCAAACATTAACTACACGATAAGGCAAACCTAGCTTTTGCATGAGTTCTTCCGCATTACGGACAAGTTCTTCATGAAGTTCCCACGAATTTTCAGGCGTGCAGAAAACAAACTGCTCAATCTTGTTGAATTGGTGCGTTCGGAATATGCCGCGTGTGTCTTTACCGTGGGCTCCAGCCTCTTTTCTGAAGCAAGCGCTTATGCCTACAAGTTTTAGTGGCAATTCCGCTTCTTTGAACACTTCGTTCATGAACATTGCCGCCAT
Source organism: Bathyarchaeia archaeon (assembly GCA_038848695.1). Lineage (GTDB taxonomy): Archaea > Thermoproteota > Bathyarchaeia > Bathyarchaeales > Bathycorpusculaceae > JAOAIV01. Next base: position 69,838 of record JAWCNL010000003.1, on the reverse strand, counting down.
GGGATGCTCCGAAGTTGCGATTAAGTATAGATCTTCATTTTCAATTTTGTACAATACATCCTCAAAGTCGCTAAGTGCCGTGACGCCTTCGTAGGCTTCTCGTCTCATTAAGTAAGGCGGTTGTATGGGAACGTAGCCTTTTTTAACCATCTCTTCCACGGCGAAGTTCATTAACGCCATGTCCAAAAGAGCGCCTTCTCTTTTCAAGTAGAAGAATCTTGAGCCTGCAACTTTCCCTGCTCTTTCCACATCAATTATGTCTAGGTTTAGGCCCAAGTCTATGTGATTTTTTATGGGGAAGTCAAATGTGGGGATGTTGCCCCAACTTCTAACTTGGACATTATCATTTTCATCTTTGCCAAGCGGCACTGTGTCATGCAGCAAATTCGGCAAGCGCATGAGATAGTTACGTGTTTTCTCTTCTGCTCTTGTTACTTCTGCCTGTATTTTGGTGATTTCGGCGTCTATGGCTTTTGCTTTTTCAACTTTGCTGCCAGCGTCTTTTCCTGCTTTCTTTAGTGCAGCAATTTCAGTTGTTATCATTTTTCTTCCGTGGCGCAGTTCATTTAGCTTTGTCAGATTTCTCCGCCATTCACAATCAACGGCAATAAGCTCATCTAGCATTCTGATGATTTCGAGGTTTCCTCTTTTCATTAAATTGTTTTTCACGGTTTCGGGGTTCTCGCGTACAAGTTTTATGTCTAACATCTTTCTCACAATCTAATCTGTACTCTGATTCCTTTTTAGCTATTAATTTTGCTATGCACAATTATGAAAGAGGAACAAAGCGGTGCAAAATATTTTGTTGAAAATTAAAAAATAAAGAGAATCTGGGGAATGTTCACCTTATTTGCCTCTGCTTTATCACCGTTTACTCTTTTGTCAGCGTTATTTCCATCGTTGAGACCATGCGGCTTTTGTTTTCGCCTTCCCTCGGCGGCATCTCAGCAGTGCCAATGGTTATGTTGCTGACCTTCAAGTCCTTCATGAAGCGGTTCCGCGCTATCTCCGCAACGTCAACAGCCGTTGTAATCGCTTGGCCGCGAGCCTTCAACGTAATCTCCTTAGCATTGCCAGAAGAAAACGCCGTGATAATAGCCAGCACATAACTCATCGGAGGCTTATTCCCAACGAAGATCACAGAGTTGTCAGTCATTTTTTCCACCTCTTTTCTTTTATGTATTATTGTTGTTATGCGTTCCTGTCGGTGACAGAACGTTATTTGCCTATATATCTTGATCTTCCTTATAAGTTCGCTGTCTTTAAAATGGCGTGATACAATTTAGAATTTAACTATATATTGCCATTTTTAGGCTTTCTCCGTAATCTTTGGTGCGAATTTTTTAGTCGACAAAAATGCATGCTATTAAAACTTAAACTGCAGTGCAGCCCAATTTAAATAATAAGCTTTAGATACAAAATAGCAAGAGTGGATAAAAGTTGCTGACAAAGTTAAAGAAGAAAGTTCAAGCCTTATTAGCTGCGGAAGCGAAAGTCGCGCATAAGTTGGGTTTAACACCGAACCGCGTGAGCATAATCGGTTTGATCCTAGCTTTCTTTTCGGCGACTGCTTATGCAATTGCGCAAAATCGGCCTGTTTGGTTTCTTTTGGCAGTGATTCTGCTATTAGCTTCTGGATTTTGCGATACGCTAGACGGAATAATAGCCAGAATTTATCAGCAGCAAAGCGTGTTCGGCGGTTTTCTAGATTCTCTATTGGATAGGTATGCGGATGCCGCTGTTTACGCAGGTGTAATAATTGGTGGACTGTGTGAGCCCTTATGGGGTTTAGCGGCTTTGTCGGGTTCTTTGCTAGTGAGCTATAGCCGGGCAAGGGCTGAAGCGGCAGGGATAAAAATGGAGTCTGTTGGTTTTGCTGAGAGAGCAGAACGCATACTAATCTTGGCGGTTGTCAGTGTTGCCGCGTTTTGGTGGCTTCCAGCCTTAAACATTGGTATAGCGCTGCTTGCTGTGCTTGCAAACTTGACGGTTCTGCAGAGGGGATTGCATGTTTATAATTCGCTGAAAAAAGGGAATGCTGGTAAGAGTACCACTTGATCATGTTGTTTGTTTCATATCCATTTTTATATAGCGCAAATTTTCGTGTACCGCTTTAAAGGTCATCTTCTATAGTAAAAAAGCAACACTGCTAGCAATTGCGCCTAATTCATGTTTGAGAGTGATGAACTGGAAAAACTATCGGCCTCTATGGCGTGAGCGCCTCTCGTTTTCCGCTCTAACCTTCACAATTCCCCTGTGCACGGCACATGAGATACAATAATATTTGGTGTCTATCCATGAGGAGAGGTATGTACCTTTCTGTCGAAGCTCCTTTGCTAATTGAGGATCAACAAAGGACACTCGGCGTGTAGACTTTTTCGCCTTATCACGCGGAACCATTTGTCCACACATCGCGCATTGTACGGGGCCGCTGCTTCCTTTACCTCCTTTAGATCTTCCGCGACTTTTTCGCTTAACCGGCATTTGTTATGACTCCTTTACTTTGCTATGCACATAGTAAATTCTCTGCTTTATATATTTGCGCTTATGAAAATTGCCTATTCACTTTTTCCACATTGCAGAAACGTGAACATACACATAAAATGTCGTTTTCATGTTTGCGCTGATTCTGCGAGGCTTTCGGATATTTTAAATCATGCATGTAAGCCTGGGCAGTCTGCAAGCAGGTTACTAGTAAGACGGGTATTTAATAGAGGTCTGCGCGTAATTTTAGGAGATAAGCGATGTTTGCTTTTGCATCAATTTTAGGTATTATTTTACCTGTAGGCGAAGTTATTAGGCTCGTTACGCCTGGTCCATGACCTGCTGTAACGCAATTTGTGTGTATTATTATGCCAACGGAAATGGCGCCTTGGCGGTAAATGCGCCCAAACGAGTGATCCGCGTCTATTATGGCTACTAAATCGCCGAGCCTCAAATCTTCCAGTCCATACTGCTCTATCACTTTCTCATCAAACAGTTGTATATCATAATCTCCTGAGTGCACTTGGTTTGCTCCTATGCCTGATCCCATTATCGCCGCTGGAACAATATGAGTTACAGGAACTTCCAGTTTCTCCCCATGCGGTTTCGGGTCAAGCGCTTCCAGAAAAAGTGGATCCATGTTCATCACTTTTATGTCGGGGAAATCTGTGAGTTTTAAGCCGACGCCGAAAGCTTTGATAAGTATCTTGTCGCCAAGCACTAGCTTCTCCAAAGTTTCAGGTGGAAAATCCACGAGAACATGATCTATTCCGCCATGCTTGCCTGTGACAACACCCTTAGCGCCTTTTGTGTCGCCGCTGACGACAACTGCCTCGTTGCCGATACAAGAGAGCACATTAAGCGCGGCGTTAGCGCCTTGCCCATAGCGCGCGTCATTTTCCTTATTTTCCACGCTGACGCCAGGCTCTACATGGTCAGCTTCCCATCCGCACGCGGCATCGCCTACTCTCAAATTATAGGTTATTCCGCCAACTCCAGGCAGAATCAATGGCTTTCCAGTAGCGGAAATGTTGTAAACTGACCTGCCGACGACGGGGCTGGCAACTTCTCCCATAACCGAAATTTTCACGAGCCTGTCCGCATTGGTCTTTAACATGCTAATCACACCTTCGATATTTCTGTCGATGCTAGATAAGGCTTGCCGGTTGATGAGATTTTCGTTGCGACATTTACCCTTTTTTAGGCGGCAGCATCATTATTTTTTCTTTTCAGCCAATCATGCAAAATCTGCTTTATATGAAGCTTTAGCAATGTAAATGTCTATGAATAAAAAATGCTATGCCTAATTACGCGGCATCCAAAGGGGTTAAAATACGGGTAAAACAATGTATTTGGATTTAAGCAACTCTTAAATGTAATGATTGCTACTTTTGACTTGTACGTCAAGGTATAGCGGAATTGTTGGAAGGCGGTAGGTTATGTCAGAAATAGGGTTAAGAACAAAAATGCTCGTCAAAGATGTGATGAGCAGCCCAGTGATAACTGTAAGTGAAGATGCCCCCTCAAACAAAGTTGCCGCTCTAATGGAAGAAAACGAGTTAGGCTGCGTCATAGTCACGAACAAGGAAGGAAAACCCCTTGGCATAATAACAGAAAGAGATTTAGTGATTAGAGTTCTATCCAAAAACAGCAAACCTGACTCTGTAAAGGCTAAGGAAATCATGACCTCGCCCTTAGTTACGATAGAACCCGATGCAACAATAAATGAAGCCGCTAAAAAAATGAATAAACTAAACATCCGCCGACTTGGCGTGATTTATAAGGGCAATCTTGTGGGGGTAGTCTCAAGTAAAGACATTCTCGGCGTAATGCCTGAGCTGATAGAAATAATCCAGGAAAAAACACGCATCGAAAAAGCCACTGAGACAGAAGAGTCAGAGGTTGAAGAAGCGCCTCTTTCCGGGTACTGTGACCGTTGTGGTGTGTTCTCAGATAACTTGAAAAATGTTGATGGCCATAACTTATGCGAAGATTGCCGCATAGAATTAGAAACTTGAATGGGCAGATTTTGATCCTAACTGCCTTGTTTTATTTAAATAAACTTTTTATCTACTCTTCTTGTTTGTAATTCGCTGGATAAGGACGCGTTTAAATTGATTGTTGATTCTGTGCTGGTAAATGCTAAGGCTTACTTGAACGAGGAAATAGTTGACTGTAGCATAGCCATAGAGGACGGCAAAATCTTCAAAATAGGCAAAGAGTCACAGATGCCAAAAGCTGACGAGAAAATTAACCTTAGAAACCTTCTGGTTCTGCCAGGCCTAATCGACGCACATGTGCATCTTCGTGATGAAGGAAAAGCGTACAAAGAGGATTTTTATACGGGAACAGCCGCCGCCGCTGCTGGTGGTATAACAACAGTTCTCGATATGCCTAACAATGCTCCTGTAACCATGAGCACAGAAGCGCTGAAGAACCGGATGCAGATAGCTGAAAAAAAGGTTCTCGTTAACGTTGGTTTCTATTCTGAATTTCCAGTTAACTTGGACGAAGTCAAAGCGATTGTTACCCACGGTGCTGTAGCCTTCAAACTTTTTATGGCTTGCCAAATCGGCGGATTAAATATTGATGATGATAAAGCGCTGCAGGAAGCTTTTAGCAAAGTTGGTGAATTAGATGTTCCCATCGCTGTCCATGCGGAAGATAAGGCGCTGTTGAGAGCAAATGAAGAAAAGCTTAAGCATGCCAATCGCCACGATGCCGTCGCTTTTCTTAAGGCTCATTCAGAGCAAGTTGAGCTTAAGGCAGTTAACCGCTTGCTGAATATAGCCGCGCAAGTTAATACTCGACTACATTTTTGCCACATGACAACTAAAGAAGGCTTAAGCGCTGTGATTGATGCGAAAAAAGCGGGCAGAAACGTAACTTGTGAAGTAACGCCGCAGCATCTTTTGCTATCTAGCTCTGATTTTGAACGTTACGGTCTAATGTTGATAATGGTGCCGCCTCTACGCGGCAGAAGCCAAATAGAAGCGCTTTGGCAAGGCATAATTGATGGTTGGGTTGACATTTTGGGCTCTGACCATGCGCCTCATACTTTAGAGGAAAAGTCTGCTAGTAGCGTCTGGGACGTTAAAGTCGGCTTGCCCGGGCTTGAAACAACTCTCCCGCTTATGTTGACCATGGTCAAGAAAAACCGAATTTCTCTGGCACATGTTATCCGATTACTTTCAGAAAAACCCGCAGAAATCTTCAATTTAAAAGACCGCGGCCGCTTAGACCAGGGTAAAAAAGCGGATTTAACGGTTGTAGACTTTAAACAGAAATTCAAGATTGATGCCTCAAATTTTCACTCTAAAGCAAAATACTCGCCTTTTGACGGCTGGGAAGTGCAGGGCAAACCAGTGAAAACCTTTGTTAATGGATTATTAGTTATGGATGAACAAGAAATTGTAGCCAAGCCTGGAAGTGGTGAGATCATCCGGAGAGAACACGCGTGAAATTCATTGCAGACGGCATGATAGGGAAACTTGCCAGATGGCTTCGCATGCTCGGGCAAGATGTGAAATACTCCAATCACTTCGAGGATGATGAACTTGTCGCCATAGCTAAAAAAGAGCGCCGTGTGCTTCTCACAAGGGACATGGCGCTTTATCAACGTGCCATCGCCAAGGGACTTGACGCCTTTTATGTGGAAGGGCAAACAGAAGCAGCGAGGCTATCTGAGCTTGCTAAGCGATTCGATATTCCCCTGGAGATAGATATGGCGCGCTCTCGCTGTCCGAAGTGCAATGCCAAAATCCAGCCTGTACCTAAAGAAAGCCTTGTAGAGAAGGTTGAAAAGAACACTTTTGTCCATTATGATGAATTCTGGGAATGCCCTAACTGTGGCAGCGTTTACTGGCAAGGCGCGCACTGGAGTCGAATAAGGGCAACGCTGGAAGAAGCGAGAAAGCTTAAAGAAAGCTCAATTTTGGCTAAGTAGCCACTTTAACGGGATATCTTGGAATGTTCCATCGGGCAAGGTTCGCCTGATGGTTATTGGAAGTATGCCGACTTCAAGCTCTTTCAATGCTATTTCAATAGGGCTGGAATACTTCTCCCTTGCTTCTATGAGTATTGGAGCGCCCATAGAAATCTGAAGCGCTCTTGCTCCTACTATCCTAGCCTTCTCGAACCGCGTCAGTTTTGGCGGACCCACTAATATCTTCTTTTGTGCAGACGTGTTCTAATACTCTCCAGCGCCTGGGTAGGATTCACCAGGGGCTCCGCCTGGTGGTGTTGGCGGCGTCTTCATTTTGCCAGCTGCGATTATGTCGTCAATTTTGAGAATCATTGAAGCGGCTTCAGTTGCTGACTTGATTATCTGCTTCTTCACTGTAATCGGCTCGAATACGCCGGCTTTTGTCATGTCCTGAACTTTCCCGGACAAGACTTCTATGCCTGCCCATGTTTCGCTCTTTTCATGCCGCGCCCTTAATTCTGAAAGTATGTCAATTGGCTCTAAGCCAGCGTTTTCAGCCAGCGTTACTGCAATTGTCTCTAGAGCGTCTGCAAAGATTCTGACTGCCAGCTGTTCTCTTCCAGGCAAGGTTTCTGCGTAGGCCTTCAACGCACGTGCCATTTCAAGCTCAGGTGCGCTGCCACCTGCAAGGACTTTTGGCTCTTCAAGTATGTCTTTAATTACGCATAGTGCGTCGTGAATTGAGCGCTCTGCCTCTGCGATTATGCGGTCGGTTCCGCCTCTAATCAAAATCGTAACTGCGCGTGGATGCTTGCAGCCTTCGATAAAAGTCATTTTGTCGTTTCCAATCTTTCGTTCTTCAACCAAATCGGCGTAGCCGAGATCAGCTGAGGTTATGTCGTCTAGTTTAGTTACTATCTTTCCACCTGTGGCTTTTGCCAATTTCTCCATATCTGACTTTTTCGCTCTGCGAACTGCTGCTATGCCTTTTCTAGCAAAGAAATGCTGAACCATATCATCAATGCCTTTTTGGCATATGACAACATTCGCGCCTGCAGCAATTATTTTATCAACCATGTCCTTTAGCATGGCTTCTTCTTGTTTGAGAAACGCTTCAATCTGGTCTGGGCTTTCAATGTTTATTTTTGAATCAAACTCGGTTTTTTCAATCTCTAAAGAAGTGTCAAGAAGAGCAATTTTAGCTTTCTCGACGCGTTTAGGCATTCCTGAATGCGCTATTTCTTTGTCTAAAACTATGCCTTTTATCAAGCTTGTATCTCGGAGGGATTCGCCGGTTTTCTTTTCAACCTTGACATCTTCCACATCAACCCTGTATCTGGTGCCTTCTTTCTCTGCAACCTCCAGCATCGCTTTGACTGCTATGTCAGCCAAGTACTCATTGTGTTCAGCGACGATTTTGCTAGCCATCGATGTGACTGCTGCCTTCTTCAGATATTCTTGCTTACTTAAATCAACAGGTATGGCTATTTTCTCCAGTGTCTCAAGGGCCTTTTCTGCCGCTTTCTTGTACCCATCGATTATTATAGTCGGATGCACGTTTTTGTCTATGAGTTCTTCTGCTCTGCTTAGAAGTTCACCTGCTATTATGACAGCAGAGGTTGTTCCATCACCCGCTTCATTGTCCTGTGCTTTAGCAACCTCCACTAACATCTTAGCGGCAGGATGCTGAATGTCCATTTCGTCTAAGATGGTGCGGCCATCGCTTGTGATTGTTACATCGCCAAAGCTGTCAACTAACATTTTATCCATGCCTTTAGGGCCTAAGGCGCTTCGGACACTTTCAGCCACAATTTTCGCGGCAGTTATATTTGCATGCTGTGCCTCTCTTCCGCGAGATCGGCTTGAACCTTCTTTCAACACGAGAACTGGAATTCCGCCAGCTTGAGCTGGTAATGACAAATCAAGATAACCCCCTTTTAGTGCGCACAACAAAAAAACATAATTGCCATATAAATTTTTCTAGCAATAATGCATAACTGAGTAAGTTTACTATAAAAAATGTTGTTACAAGTTTTTAACTTATTATGCTTGTTGGCTAAAATCAATAAATGGAAACTTTGGCTACACCACTAACCTTCAGTAACTCTGGGATTAGTTCCCCTGGGATCTTTTTTTCTACAATTAAGGTAAGCTTTGGCTCTGGCGAAAGTTCAGGATCGTCCACAATTGCTTGTCTAATGCTTAAGCCAGCTTTTGCTAGTATCATAGCTGAATTAGCTAGTATTCCAGGCGTTTTCGCGTCAACAGGAGTTATTTCCAATACACCCAGGTTTAGATATTTCGCTATCTCTTTTAGTGAGTGTCCAGCTGGTCGTATTTCTTCAAATATTAGTTTGAGTTCGCGATTAGCCCTTATAACTTTTAATGTCTCGTTTACTGTCCGCCTGTCTACACCTGCTGCTCTCGCAACACGCAATGGTGGAATTTCAATTTGATTAAGATATATTCTTCCATCTTTTGTGCTTAGGCCGTTTTCGACTAGTATGCGCGCAACTTTTAGCCGTTCAGGGTACCCTTCTAAATATTTTTTGATGGTGCTCCACATGAACTATTTCCGTTATGTAGCTAGCTTGCAAGGGTATAAATATGTTCACTTATTTCCGTAAATTTCTTTTTCTTGCATGATTGTTGCTAATTGTTCTCTCAACCTGTTTCATGTACAATTATGTGCACAAAAGATTTAATATGACAGTCACGTACGGTTTACAACTTAAAGTGTGAAGGAGAAAATATGACATGTCTGACAAAAAGATACTCTTAGACGAAGACTACATTCCCAAACAGTGGTACTGCATTCTACCTGACTTGCCTAAACCGCTTCCACCGCCAATAGACCCGGCAACGAGAGCACCTGGCGCAGGCATTGTCGAGAAAATATTTCCTAAGCAAATACTAGCCCAAGAAATGAGCACCGAAAGGTGGATAAGCATTCCGGATGAAGTGCGAGAGGTTTACAAGCTCTGGCGCCCCACGCCTATGTATAGAGCTTTTGGTTTAGAGAAGGCTTTGAAGACACCAGCTAAAATCTATTATAAGTATGAAGGAGTTAGTCCTCCTGGAAGCCACAAGCCTAACACTGCAGTGGCCCAAGCTTACTACAACATGAAAGAAGGAGTAAGCCGATTAGCCACCGAGACAGGTGCTGGTCAATGGGGGTCGTCTCTTGCTTTTGCCTGCATGTTATTCGGATTAAAGTGCACGGTTTACATGGTTAAAGCAAGCTATCAGCAAAAGCCCTACCGAAGGATTATGATGGAATCGTATGGCGCTGATGTCTATGCAAGTCCAAGTACTCATACGAAAAGCGGAAGGGCAATTTTAAAGGAAAACCCTAACAGTCCAGGTAGCTTGGGCATAGCTATAAGCGAAGCAGTTGAAGATGCGCTTGAGAATGACAACGTTAACTACGGTATAGGCAGCGTTTTCAACCATGTCCTTACGCATCAAACCGTAATTGGGCTGGAAGCGAAAGAGCAGATGGCAATGGTCGGGGATTACCCTGACATGATATTCGGTTGCATAGGTGGAGGCAGTAGCTTTTCCGGGCTTTTCTGGCCCTTCTATTACGACAAAATTTCAAAAAAAGCACCCAAGGATGTGCGTTTTGTAGCAACGGAAGCCACAGCTTGCCCAAAGGTTACCAAGGGCGAGTACACTTATGACCACGGCGATACTGCACGACTAACGCCGCTGGTTCCAATGCACACTATCGGGCACGATTTCATACCAGCGCCGATTCACGCTGGCGGCCTACGCTACCACGGCATAGCGCCAACTTTAAGTCGTCTCTACCAAGAGAAGCAGCTGGAAACAAAAGCTTACAATCAACTAGAAGTTTTTGAAGCCGCCAAACTCTTCATTCAGACTGAGGGTATAATTCCAGCGCCAGAACCCGCCCACGCCATAAAAGGCGCCATTGACGAGGCATTGCGCTGTAAGGAAACCGGGGAAGAAAAAACCATTCTATTCTTACTATGCGGTCACGGTTACTTTGATATGCAGGCCTACGACGATTACCTCAACGGCAAACTGCAACCATACGAATATCCTGCGGAAAAAGTTGCAGAATCAATGCGGAAACTCCGGCAACTCTATCCATGGTTGGATGAAGTCAAAAAGAAGTTTATTTGAAAACACTTGAACCATAGAGGACTGCGCAGCAACGCGCAACCTCTCAGCTTTTTATGTTAAAAATCCATTAACTTTTCACAACACGCCACGTGCAGAGGCAAAGAAGGAAATAAGTGTTGAGTGCTAAAAGCGAAAATGCGCATACAAAGACTCTTGGGTTAATCGTTAATCCCATTGCTGGCATGGGTGGAACAGTTGGGCTCAAAGGCACAGATGGCAAAGAAATCTTAAAACAAGCTGTATCTTTAGGTGCAACACCAACAGCGCCTGCACGTGCAGTGGCCTTTCTTTCTGAATTGAAATTTCTTAAGGATAAGATACACCTTTTTGTAGGTGCAGGAGAAATGGGCGAAGAAGAGGCGTTGAGCTGTGGGTTTTCCTGTATCATTTTTGGAGAGAAAAAAGCGGAAACCAGCGCTGAGGATACAAAAGAAATTGCAAGAAAAATTGCTGAAGCAAAAGCAGATCTTCTTGTTTTCTGTGGCGGAGACGGAACCGCCCGGGTCATTCTGGACGCTGTTGATTTAAGCATACCCGTGCTGGGTGTGCCAACAGGCGTAAAGATGCACAGTTCTGTTTTTGCCGTGGATCCAAAGGCCGCAGCGAAAATTGTTATTGATTTCCTTTGGGATACGCTCCCCCTACGTGAGGCAGAAGTAATGGATATTGATGAAGACGCCTTTAGGGCTGGCCGTGTATCTGCAAGCCTTTATGGTTACTTGCTAACGCCGTATGAGCCATATTTGATTCAAGGTTCAAAAATAGCAAGCCCCATGACTGAGGGTGAACTGCGCAACCAAGCAGCCATAGCCATATATGTCATTGAAAACATGAAGCCTGATGTAGTTTACATTATAGGTCCGGGAACGACAACGCGTACTATTGCTGACCTTTTAGACGCGAAGAAAACGCTTTTGGGTGTAGACCTCTTCTGCGGCAAGAAACTTGTGGCAAGCGACGTGAATGAGAAGCAGATTCTGGAGGCAATACGTGGAAAAGCTGCGCAGATAATTGTCACGCCAATAGGTGGGCAAGGTTTCATTTTTGGGAGAGGAAACCAGCAGATAAGTCCAGAAGTTATCCGGCAAGTAGGATTGGATAATATAGTTGTGGTTGCTACCCAAAGCAAGCTGAGAAGCTTGAAAGTGCTGAGGGTAGATACGGGCGATGAAGAGTTAGACGCTGCCTTGAGAAAGCGCAAAATGAGGGTTATAGCCGATTACAAAATAGAATATGAAATGCCCCTCGAGTAAATTCGTCATTTTAAGCTAATCAGAGCATAGACTTTTATGAAGGTAGCATGTTGTTGTTAACGTGAGGTTGAAATCTTGATTCCAATAAACCTCCCCAAAATAGGCGAAGAAGAAATTGAAGCCGTCGTTCGTGTCATGCGAAGCGGCATGCTCACGCATGGATTAGGCACGGGCCCAATGGTTACCCAATTCGAGAATAATTTTGCAAAATTCGCTGGCGTAAAATATGCCGTGGCCGTGAACACAGGCACTGCAGCGTTACATGCTGCTGTCTTGGCCGCGGGCGTGCAGCAAGGCGACGAAGTAATCCTGCCAAGTTTCACTTTTGTTGCTACCGCCGAGGCGGTGGTTATGGCTGGCGGAAAACCCGTATTCGCCGACATCGACCCAGAAACCTACAATATCTCGCCTGCTGAAATCGAAAAGAAGATAACGAAAAAAACCAAGGCGATAATACCAGTTGACCTTTATGGCTTCTCCGCCGACCTCAAGCCTATCAGAGAAATTGCCGACGCCCATGGCTTAGCGGTTATTGAGGATGCCGCGCAGGCGCATGGGGGAACCTATAATGGGCGGCCTGCCGGCGTTTTCGCGGATGCTGCTTGTTGGAGCCTTTATGCCAGCAAGAACATGACTACAGGCGAGGGCGGCGTTATAACCACTGACAACGCTGAGATGGCGGAGACGCTGCGGCTCCTAAGAAATCATGGAGAAAAAACCAAATACACCTCATTGATGCTTGGCTACAACTATCGTATGTCTGAGATTCAAGCTGCCATTGGCATAGTGCAACTGGAAAAGCTGCCCTGTTTCGTTGCGAAGCGCCGTGAAAACGCTAAGAGGCTTAGTAAGTTGCTTGCAAAAGCTGACAGGCTGAAGCTTCCAGAAGAAACGGATGACCGACGGCATAGCTGGTATCTTTACACTGTACGGCTGAAAGACGCTGAGGAGGCTGAGCGAAACAAGATTTTGGAAGAACTGCGAAAGAAGGGTATAGGCGCTGAAGCTTACTACAGCACGCCTGTGCATCTTATGCCCTACTATCGCGAGCGCTTTGGCGGATGCAGCCTTCCAGAAACTGAAAAGGCGGCTAAACAAGTTTTCTCCCTGCCAATTCACCCGGGCGTAACAGAGGCGCAGATAGATTACATCGGCGAGACTCTTCTAAATCTTCTATAGCGCGTTTCAGCAAGATTTATACTGTCGCTTCCTAATTTTTACTGCTAATTTCTGGGGTTTGTTACGCGCAAGAAAATTATAATTATGGGTGCCGCTGCGCGGGTCTTTCACAACTTTAACGTTTACTCCAGAAATAACAGCAGCTAACAAATGGTGGCTTTCACGGCAACACAGATTCCAGAAGTACAAAGCCGCATATACCCGCTGGAGCTTGCCAGAGACGGTTATACCGATGGTGTGTCTATTTATCCCGAGAAAGAGCTTCCGCGGTTGATGAGTTCGATGTCGACATGATGGTTTTTGCTTATAGCGACATTTCCCATATATGCAATATCCACATTTAGGAGTGGGTTCTCCCCCATGTCAGCTGCAGTGAAACGCAAATAGCTCAGCTTGAGGAAACAATTAACGCTACATCTTGCGATGTCGTGTTAATCGGGACACCCATCAACCTGAGAAGAATTATTAAAGTGAATAAGCCTACTGTAAGAGTTAAATATGAACTTCAAGTAATAAGTCCTGTTTGTCTTGAAGAAGTGCTGGAGAACTTCTTGAAAGGTGTTATGAAATAGTGAGCGGCGAGGAAAATATTTCACGGGTCAAAATACGATTCGTTATAGAAGGATTAGGCGAAGCAGAAGGTGAACTTGTAAGGTTTTTGGCGCCCAGAACTATCGACACAATAGTGCGCAAGCTTCCTGTTGAGGGGAGAGCTGCTTTATGGAAAGAAGAGGTTTACTTTGAAATTCCAGTTAAAATCGGCGAAGAAAAAGCTAAACCCACTGTTGAAACTGGGACGATAGCCTTTTGGCCAATGGGCAGCGCACTTTGCATATTTTATGGTCGGTCGCAGCCTTACAACCCCGTAAACGTCTTGGGCAAAGTGACAAAGAATTTGGAGCTCTTTAAGCAGGTTAAAAGCGGCACGACGATTAAGGTTGAGTTACTGGCTTAGTAAGCTATTGAGCTGTCTTTCCACATCTGCAGCAGCCGTTCGCATTCTGCTTTCACACTTTCGTCCTGCGTTTTCTGTTTTAAAGTCTCAAGAAATTCCATGCGCTTTTCAACTGAACGCTTTTCCGCGTTGCCTCCGTAGTAAAGTTCACCTTCCAAATACTCCTTCATTTGGCTGGCTTTCTGTATTAAAAGGCTCGCGGCGTCAACGGGGTTTTCAACCGCAAACTTGTTTGCCCATATCGCAACTTCTGTCTCACGAAGCTGCGTTAAGCCATCAATTTCAAGAATTTCTCTGATATAGGTGCGTAGGAAGTCGTAGTATCCCGCAGTTTTTATCAGTTCAAGCGCTTGGTTTACTTTTTTCTTGAATTCTGTGCTTCCTTCCACGGTCAATTCGTGCTTATAGCCGCTATTTATGAGATCTATTGCTGTTTTCACTTCTTTTTTTGTATAGACTCTTTGTGGAAACTTCAAGCGCGCAGGCTCCTTCCTTTCAAAACCAAGAACTTATTCTAATGATGGTGTGTCCGCCATTAAGCGGCTTTCGGCTTGTATATCTTTATGTTGTGGCTTCCAGAGGCTAATTCCAATATGCCTTTTTGTTCAAGTTGTTCCAAAAAGTCTTTCGCGGTGCTTATTCGAATATTGAACTTTGAAGCCACAGTGTAAGGCGTCAGAACGTTCATCTTTTTTATTTCGCCGATAATTTTCTCATTATTCGCATCTGGCGGTATCACTGCGGCAGGCTTTTTCTCTTTCGGCGGGCCTGCTTTCTCCTTCTTCTTCTCTGCTGCTTTTTCTTCTTCATCTTTTCTAGCTTGCATACGCTCCATTTGCTTTAGGCCGAGCTTCTTTTTTCCACCCATTCTTTTCTGGCTCCTCTTTCTGCACTAGGCAATCTGGCTTATTTCAACTTTATGCTTACTCTTCCATTCTTTGAGTGGTACGCCAAGTTTTCTTTCAATTTCTGGTCTATGTATAGAGTTCATGGTGCAGAATGGTATTATACGCCCGTCTGGCACTGCATAGTGAATGACGCACCGTTGAACGCGCTCCAAGTCGAAGTTGTATGGATCCATGAAGTGCATGGCTGAAAGCAGAATCGCTTTCCTCTGCAAGTCGCCTAGCGCCTTGTAGCTTCCTTCAGTTAAGACGCGCAGAAGATATTTCCTGAGAAAACTGAACTTTACGTGTCTAAGTGCTCCGATCAAGCGCATTTTAGCTCTGTTTTTGCTTCCTTCCGAGGCGTTCTCATAAACTTTCCGCATGGTTCCAACGAACTTTTCCACATTAGCATAACGGGTGATCGGTATAATTTTGCCGTCTTCAACGAAAAGGTATGTAGCCATGCCGCAGTGTGGATGCGCTGTGAACTCTACGTATCGCTTGTCTTTCAGTGCGCCGACTGCCTTTGAAATTGGCACGACTGTGGGGACTGGATAAAAGTCTGAAACCTTCACTTTGCCGCCTGTCTGCTCTTCAACTAGCCGCATGAAATCGGTTATTGTGATGCGCATGCGGTCGCGCTCTTTCTGCGGAATACGTCCGCAAAGCGAGACCGGCTGAACATTTATGCATCTCACCACATCAAAGTTTTTTACTGCAAAGTTTATGATGTCTCCCAGTTGTCCGTCGTTGACGCCTTTTACCAACGTGACCACTAAGACTATGCTGTGTAAGCCTGCTTGGCGGCAGTTTTCGATGGCTTTCATTTTTGTTTCCAGCAGGTCGACGCCGCGTATGAACTTGTAAACTTCCGATGTTAAGCCGTCAAATTGTAGGTAAATGGTGCTTACGCCTGCGGCTTTCAGTTGCTTGCAGTAATCAACGCTCTGTGCTAGTCGAAGGCCGTTCGTATTGACTTCCACATGGCGGAACCCCAGCTCTTTTGCCTTTCGAACAAGATCGAAGAGGTCATTGCGGATTGTGGGTTCGCCGCCGCTGAACTGGAGCGCCGTGGCGGGCACAGGGTCGTTTGCACGCAAGTTTTCCAACATTCCTGCAATCTCATCGCTTGTTGGCTCGTAAACGTAGCCAGCCGCAGCAGCGTTAGCAAAGCAGACTGGACACGTGAGATTGCATCTGTTGGTTACGTCGATTATCGCAAGCGCCGTGTGTGACTTGTGTTCCGGGCATATGCCACAGTCGTAGGGGCAGCCTTTCTCCTTTTTTGTGCGCGGATTATTCAAGCCGTCGCCGTCGTATCTGAGCTTTTCAGCACGCAAGTACTGGTCATAATCAGACCAGTAAAGTTCCTGGAAAAAGCCGTGGGCGGGGCATTCCTTTTTGATGTAAACCTTGCCGCCGTCCTCAAAGATTATGGCGTCTAAAACTTTCAAGCATTCGGGGCATATGCTCTTTGTGTTTTTAATCACGTTCATGATCTTCACTATGCCTTTTCGGTTAACGTGAGTTTCGAAGTGCTTAAGAGCGGAAGTAGACATAATAATGTTTCCAACCGTTTCATAAGGTGATTAAGGGGAATTAACATGGCCGTTAGCGAGGATATCCGCGATATTCTGCGGAAAATAGGCTTAAGCGCCTATGAGATTGACGCTTACACGGCGCTGCTGGAGGGCGGGCAGATGACGGCGTTGGAGATAAGTCGAGAAGCCTCTGTGCCATACTCCAAGATTTATGAGGTTCTTAACGCGCTCAAAGAGAAAGGATGGATTAAAAGCTCAGAAAAACGACCCTTCAAGTATTATCCTGTCTCGCCTGTCGAAGCTATGGCATTCACTAAACTCAGATTTGAGGATAAATATCAAAGTTGGGAAAGAGCAATAGCCGAGGAGTTGCAGCCTCTGTATGAAAGGCATGTGCTGGTGGAGCGCGCCGACCTGCTGATGCTGCATGGACAGCAAGCGGTTCTCGCCAAACTCGAGGAAATTCTCAAGAAAACTGCAAAGGAAATTATGATTGCCGCTCCTGAATTCGCAAGACCAATATTGGCTTCGGCGGAATCGCTGCTAGACATGGTTAAAAAAACTGTGAACGTTAAGCTTATGGTGGCTGGAAAAACCGAGGACTGGCTGTTTCTGAAAAAGTTCTCCAGCATAAGCGAACTGCGCATTAGAGATCATATGTTCGGCGGCGGCGTAATCGCTGATGGCAAAGAAGCCATGCTCTTTCTCGGCGAAGACAAACCCAGCTTAGTTATATGGAGCAATCATGTGGGCTTAGTGGGTTTTGCACGAGAATACTTCCAGTTTCTCTGGGATTCCTCAGCAAAAGCTTAACGCAACGCATCATGCAACCATTACGTTATTCACAGCAAAAGTTGTGCTGCAGAGTTATTTTCCCTTAAATTTCCTAAAGCATAAATATCCCTGAGTATTACCTTCGTTTGCCTAAAGGAGAATAGAAGAATGAAGCAGAAAAAATTAGCTGTTGCTTTAACTATTGCACTGATATTTGCTATAATTGCTCCGCTTTCTGTAACGCCTTTAGCTGAAGCACAAGCAGCGCGTAGAGTGAAAACCTATCCCTACATTGGCGCAGTACCTAATCCCGCACAAGTAGGCAAGCCGATAATGCTTCACGTTGGAATATCCCTGCCTGCAACTTGGCCGCAGACAGGACACAAGGGGCTCACAGTAACTATTGAAAGACCTGACGGCAAAGTTGACACCTTAGGTCCGATTAACACGGACACAACAGGCGGCACCGGCGTAACCTACGTTCCCACAATCGCCGGCACATATTACGCGCAAGTACATTTCCCAGAGCAAGCGCTGGAAGTAGCGGTTTTAGGCTTACCTGCAGGCACAATACTTGAAGCCGCTGTAAGCGACAAACTTCAAATAACGGTGCAAGAGGAACCGCTGGAATACTGGCCGGGGGTCCCGCTTCCAAGCGAATTCTGGAGTCGCCCAATAAACGCACAGTTCAGAGAATGGGACGTCATTGCTGGAAACTGGCTATACCCGAAAGGCTACTTCATCGACATGGACACTCCAGGCAACGATGACGCGCCAGAAGCACCGCACATACTTTGGGCTAAACCCTTAGTCAAGGGCGGCGTTGGCGCGCTAGGCGGCGGCTTAGTTGGAATAAACGTCGAAGACCACGCGTTTGAAGACGGAGACGCTTACGAAGGTTTCTTCCTGCCGCCAGTTATCATTGCTGGCGTGCTCTACTTTAACAGATACAAGAGCATCGGCGACACAGCAGTTGAGCAAGAAGTCGTGGCGGTTGACTTGCGGACTGGCGAAGAGCTTTGGGTGAGAAACTGGAACAACACGCGGTTAGCTTTCGGTCAAACTTTCTATTGGGATAGCTTCAACTATCACGGCGTCTTCGCTTATCTCTGGGCAACCGTAGGCACAACATGGTATGCCTATGAAGCCGCAACCGGCCGATGGGTATACACCATGACTGGTGTGCCTGCTTCAGGCGCCAACATATATGGGCCGAACGGAGAAATAATCAGATACACCGTCAACTTAGCGCAAGGTTGGATGACAAAGTGGAACTCATCCGCTGTAATCAGCGCATACTGGGCCACTGACCCTAACAACCCAGGGTGGGGGTCCTGGAGACCACAAGGCAAAGTCATCAATGCAACTGGGCCTGTTCCCGTAACATCTGTTACTCCGCTTGGATTAAACGGTTATGAATGGAACGCAACCATACCTAGAGGTTTACCTGGTAGCGTCGTTGCCACACTGGAAGACCGCGTTTTAGGCACCAACTTTGGCAGCGGCTCGCTTGCGCCTGACACCATGGTTATGTGGGGGATAAGCGCCAAAACCGAAACGAAAGGTCAATTGCTTTTCAACATTACCTGGACGCCGCCAAGGCCAGACGCGCGCTATAGGCTGGAGGCAGCCAGCGTCAAAGAAGGCATATTCGTCGTAGTTTGCTTGGAGACCACCGAGAAATGGGCCTTCGACATCAACACAGGCAGGCAACTTTGGGGGCCAACAGAGAAGCAAGATTACAAGGATGCATGGTCTTATGCTTCAGGCTACTCTTGGGACTTCATATACAACGGCAAATACTACGCGCAAGGCACTGGCGGATCAGTCTACTGTTATGATGCTAAAACTGGCGAGCGCCTTTGGACTTATGACTTCATAGACCGCTATCACGAATTCCTATTCGGTAACAACTGGTTCATTTATAGCGCATTCATAGCTGATGGCAAACTCTACTTCAACTATGCTGAGCACTCGCCTGGTGATCCGAAAGAGCGCGGCTCCCAAATGGTCTGCATTGACGCGGAAACAGGCGAAGAAATATGGCGTCTCAATTACTATGGCACTGTCTGGGGAGGGAAGCCCGTCATCGGCGACAGCATAATCGCCTGCCTAAACTCATATGACTCTCGCGTATACGCCATCGGCAAGGGCCCAAGCGCCACAACAGTCTCAGCGTCGCCTGAAATAGCAACACACGGCAGCAAAATACTCGTAAAAGGCATGGTAAATGACATCTCTCCTGGTACGGATGATGTCGCCATTAAGAAGCGATTCCCAAATGGCGTACCCGCAGTTAGCGATGAGAGCATGAGCGCTTGGATGGAATACGTCTACATGCAGTTCCCATGCCCAACAAATGTGAAGGGCGTCGAAGTGATCATTGAAGTGCTTGACCCTAATGGCAACTACTATGAGGTTGCGCGGGCTACGACGGATGGCAGCGGCTTTTACAGCGCCACCTTTGAGCCTCCTGTGCCAGGCAAGTACACAATTGTCGCGCGTTTCGAAGGCTCCAAGTCGTATTGGGGCTCACATGCTGAAACTGCCATAGTCGTTGAAGAAGCGCCGCCAGCAACACCAGAAGCCACGCCTACACCTCAAGCGCCAGTCGAAACCTACTTCGCCATCTCAACCATAGCCATAATTGTTGCAATCGCCATAGTCGGTGTGCTATTGCTCCGCAAACGCTAAGTTGCCAAATAAGGAAAACAACATTTCCCTCTTCTTTCTTTTTGCCGCGTTTAGCTTATATGTCAAACAAGATTTCTAATTTTCAGCTTTTTAACGCCATAAAGGTGTTGTTGCAGCTTGCCATTTCAGCTCGAAATAGTCTTGCAGCAAATTTGCTAAAGCCTGATTGTCTGACCGCAAAACCTCGATCTCTAGCGGGTTATTCTCTCGTGAAGTAATAATATGGACGATTTTTGCGTCGAATATGTCTATGCTTGCTTTCGGAATTGCGGGGGCAGATTTCACTTCGAAGGAGCCTTTTTCAGCCAAGCGTTGGATGGCTTGTGGTATTTTTTCGCCTTCGGGTATAATGCTGACGCATCGCATTTTTACGCCTCTCTCCAAGGCTTCGCTTAGGTACTCAAAGTCTCTGGCTGATATCCATTGGATAATTTCCCATTTTAGGATGCTGTTTCTGCTTTTCTGGGTTTTCTGCAGGTCCCTTATGTATTGTCGAGCTGCAGCTTTTGGTCTTAGGGTTAGGTGGTATCGGGTGTTTTCTTGGCTTTGTGTGTCTTGGCTGTGGTTTTTGAGGTTTTGTAGGAATTGTTCTGCTTTGGTTTGGATTTCTTTTTGTTTTTGGCTGTTTAGCTGTAGTAGGATTGTGATTGCCTCATTAGGGGGGACTGCCTTGAAGGTGGCTGGAGCCGCTACTATTTTCTGGATTAGTCCGAGTTTTTGAAGCTCGGGCATGGCGCGGTAGACTTCAGCTCGGGCTGTCTGCAGTGCCTGCGCGATTTGGAGTGCTGTTGGCTGTTTCAGCTTGTAGGCGGCGAGGTATACTTCGGCCTGTCGGGTGGTTAGGCCTAGCTGCGTGAGTATGCTTATGCCTTCTTGTTGGCTGCTCATGGCTGCTGTCTCTTCAGTTCATTTTGGGTTTGTGTACTATTAGCTTTTCCTTTTAGGCTGTTTGGGCTGCTAGTACACGGTGTACTAGCCACGCTTTAAATTCTTGCCGTAAATACCAGTGTCGCCATAAAACTTTAGAAGAAAAAAGAAAAATGAACTTTGGCAAAAACAAAACTGAACTTACTGCAATTGCTATAGTTCTGATGTTTGCCATGGCTGCTTCGCTTGTTGCCTTGCCAACTGCTAACGCACAAGCGACAAAACAGACTTATGCCTTCATAGGTGCTAAGCCTAACCCCGTGGGCGTTGGGCAAGAAGTATTGCTGCATTTCGGAATCACCATCCCGACTAGGAACGTAAATGACAAGTGGAGGGGTCTAACTGTAACGGTCACTAGGCCTGACGTCACTACTGAAACCTTGGGTCCATTTGATACTGACTCAACAGGTGGAACAGGCACGGTATATAGGCCTACAATGGCTGGCAATTACACTTTGCAAGCACACTTTCCTGAACAGTGGTACAACTTCACTGGATGGGACATGTTTGGCGGTCCAAGCAACACATTATATAAAGCCAGCGACAGCGATAAACTGACGCTTGTCGTGCAGGAGGAGCCGATACCGTATTATCCTGGGCATCCGCTTCCAATTGAATTCTGGACCCGCCCGATTGATGCGCAACTCCGAGAATGGTACGAGATAACTGGAAACTGGCTAAGCGCTTCTTGGGCTACTAGCGGAAATAGATACGCTCCTTACAACGATGGACCTGAAACGGCGCATATATTATGGACTAAAGGGCTAACTATGGGAGGTCTTGTAGGCGGCTCATTAGGGCAAGTTGGCTATGGAACTGGCGACGCATATGAGGGTCTATACAGCACTCGACTAATTGTTGGCGGCAGACTTTATTATACCGAGGGCGGCTCAACTGGCACCGTGCCAGTAGTGTATCACTGCGTAGATCTGCATACTGGCGAAGAACTCTGGAGCAAAACTTTTCTGGACAATAAAACGCTGGCGCTAGCTCAAGATTTCTATTTCGAGTCGTATAACTATCAAGGTACATTTGAATACCTGTGGGTAAGTACAGGCGGATACAACTGGATGACTGGTGCTTATCTGCCTGGCTCATGGTATGCTTTCGATGCTTATAGTGGTGACTGGCGTTTCACCATTGATAATGTACCTACAGGCACTACTTTAACCGATGAAAAGGGCGGACTTTACGTACTAAAGGTTGACTTAACAAACGGCTGGATGGCTCTATGGAACATGACTCACTTCGGCGTGATGACTGTCACACCTGGTAGAGAATATTATTCAGGCGGAGGTAGCTGGGGCGATAACGTTCACTTTTTAACTTTAGATGCAGCAGCAAACACTACAGCAGCCAAAGCAGCGTGGGTTTGGAATGTAACGATACCAGATTTACCTGGAAGCGTGCAAGCGACCTTTTTCGGCGACAGGGTCATCGGCTCAAATCTCGGTGGAGGGTTCGGTGGCGGGACTGTACCCGCTGATACTGTAGTCTGGGGCATAAGCTTAAAGTCAGGAGAAGAAGGAAGAGTACTGTTCAATACTACTTGGAAAACACCCTCTAGCTGGATTACAGGCAACCAACGCATGAGTTGGGCAGCTTGGAGTCAAGAAGATAAAGTTGGGGTTCTATGGTCAATGGATCTTAGACAACATTACGGCGTAAGCCTCGAAACAGGGCAGTTGATGTGGGGTCCAACTCCGTCTCAGTATTACTTGGATATGTGGGAAGGTACTGGTCTTACGTCTCACTTGATTGCTTATGGAAGGCTTTATGCTTGTGGAGTTAGCGGAATAGTGTATTGTTACGATGTTACGACAGGCGACTTACTATGGACCTATGAAGCGAGAGACCCCTACACCGAAAGCTCATTTTCCAATAACTGGTGGCTTGGAATAGCGTTCATTACCGACGGAAAATCTATGCCGTACATGGCGAGCACTCTGCCAATCAGCCTTTGCCGCGTGGCGCACCCTTCATTTGCCTCAACGCTACAACTGGAGACTTAATCTGGCGTGCTGACGGCTTGTTCCGTTCAACAGGCTCAGGAGGAATGCCGATAATAGGCGATAGCGTTATAGCCGCACTAGATACATACGACAACCGCTTATATGGTATTGCTAAAGGTCCTACTGCCACTACAGTATCAGCGTCGCCGAAGGTTTCAGTGTACGGCAGTAGCGTGCTCGTCGAAGGAATGGTGTCAGACATTTCGCCTGGCACACAGGATTCAGCCATAAAACTACGCTTCCCGAACGGCGTGCCCGCCGTGGCTGATGAGTCGATGAGCGACTGGATGCTCTATGTGTATAAGCAGTTTGAAAAGCCAGCAGACGCAAAGGGCGTTGAAGTCATCATTGAAGTGCTCGATCCCAATGGTAACTACTACGAGGTGGCGAGAACAACAAGCGACGCGAATGGCTTCTACAGCGCCACATTCACGCCGCCAGTCCCAGGCAAATACACCGTCATCGCGCGGTTTGCAGGCTCTAAAGCTTACTATGGCTCTTCCGCTGAAACCGCCCTAATAGTTGGCGAAGCACCCCCTACCACCGCAGAAGCCACGCCTGCGCCTCAAGCGCCAGTCGAAACCTACTTCGCCATCTCCACAGTCGCCATAATCGCCGCTGTTATCCTTGTTGGACTTCTAATACTAAGGAAGCGATAACTATGCTGAGAACACGCAAAACTCAATTCCCCCCTTTTTTGGATTATTTGACTGTCCAAGCGTGGAGGGCTGAGAGGGCTTGGGGGTAAGTTTATCTGCAGCAACAGTTTCATTCTTCTCTATTCTCCTTTATTTTGGCTCCCAAACCCCGGCAAACCTCTCCTGGTAATAAGACACGCCGCAGTTGCCCATCTTCAAGCCTTTTTATAGAAAGGAATATAAGTTGTGCGTGTTAGTGCTGCAAACTAAAAAAAGGAGAAAGGGAAAAAATTATTTTCCCATGACTTTTTTGGCAGCGATTTCTATGTCCTCGGCTTTGATGGTTTTGCGTCCGGCGTGCATGGCGAAATCCAAAGCTTCCTTAGCAATTTTTACACCGATTTCCTCCAGCGCCTTCGCTAGCTCTTTCGCTGCTGCTTCACTTACTCGGTCTGCTCCCGCTTTCTTGCATAGCCTATGCATGGGAGCTACAGCTAACTCTAAATCTGTCATAAAGACTACTCCATAGCCTCTTTTTCTTTTTAACGCTGTATTTAACCTTTTTTGTCTTCTTACTCCCCTAACTTGGCTTGTCAACTGATTTTCTTCAAATAAAGAAGAAAATTATAAAAACGCCGCAACCGATAAAATGGCGACTAAGGTTCAGAAAATGAAGCTGATTGACGCGCATATACACCTCTCCGACAATGAATATGTGCAGCTTGTAGATGAACTTGTAGCGGATGCTCAGCGCGCCGGCGTAGTTGCTTTAGTTTCGAACTCCATGGATTTTGAAACCAGCATTAAAAGTGTCGCGCTAGCCGGAAGATACAAAGGTCTTGTTCACGCGGCGTTGGGCATTCACCCGTGGAATGTAAATGTGCTCAAAGAAAACGAGCTTGAGGGCACGTTAAAACTAATTTTTGAGCAAAACCAAAAGAAGGCAATAGCCGCCATAGGCGAAATAGGATTAGACTACAAGTATGAAGCCATATGGGATAAGCAGCTTATGGTTTTCGACGAAATGCTGCGCGCTGCCGAGAAAACTGGTTTGCCTGTTATAATTCACTCGCGCGGAACAACCGCCCAAATCGTAGATATGCTGCCCTCCTACAACCTCAAACGTGTTCTGCTGCATTGGTTCAGCCACCCGCTCAGCGCATTAAACAAGGCCGTAGCGAATGGCTACTTCATTACCGAAGGCCCGCCAGTAGCTTATTCGCCGGGCATCCGTGAAGTCGTTAAGAAAGTACCGTTGACTAACCTGTTAACAGAGACTGATGGTCCAGTGATTTACCGGAAATCACCCTATAATGGCGAATTAACAAAGCCTTCGTTTATACGTACAGTGATTGAAGCCATAGCCGAGATTAAGAATATGGCTGTCGCCGATGTTGCCGAACAGATAGCAAGAAATTTCGAGTTTTTCTTCGGCATAAAACTGAGCTAAATTTTTTGCTGACCTGTGTTGTTGAAGCTGTATGCTTCCTTGAAGATGGCTACTCTCGCTCTTCTATTTGTTAATACAGCCTTCTTTCTGCGTCATTTTGCACTCCTTCAGCCCTGGCCATGTGTCTTCGCTCTTTTAATTTAGTTTTTATACCCTTTTTGCTTTCAAATATGCTGCGTTAATAATTTGGGCTTACTGAAAAGAATTTGCAAGGCGTAAACTTAAATTAAGTCTCTCTACTATTGAAAGTTGCTTTTACGCTCAGAAGCAGCGCAAGAAGAAACATGGCGTAATTGGAGGAACCAGCATACTTGGGAAAAGTCAAAACCGAACACATCAAACGGCTAGCCAAAGAACTCATGAATAGGTTTCCAGACAAATTTTCCACTAATTTCGAAGACAACAAACGTGCAGTTGACACGCTTACACGCGGTGCAACCACAAGAGTCAGAAACCAAATTGCAGGCTACATAACACATGCTATGATCTTAAAGCGAGCAGTGCAGTCAACGGAAACTGAAGAAGAAATAGCCGCCTAAAAATTGCTGGGAGCAACCATGCTTTTGATGGATGAATACAGAAAGGGATGGGCAATACGCTATCTACGCGAAGCAAAAGCTGAGCTGGAAGCAGCACGGAAGATTCCCTACATGGCGCCTAGTCTGGTGCTGGAGGCTATTAGAAAAGCCAGAAATGCCATATACTACAGCATAGGCGAACCAGCTTTCATCGAGTTTCTCATACATGAAGAACTGGGCAAGACGCCGCCCACCAACGATCAGACTCTGCGTTTTTTCATCGAAATAGAAGGAATTGTGCAGCAGTTAGCGCAATTAGAGGAGATTAATGGCGACGCAATTATTAAGCAAGCCGATACACTTATTCAAATAGCCACGGACATTGTTGAAACTTTCACCGAAGAAAAAATAGAAGATTAGCCCGCAGCCGCATACTATTCAATTTAGGCTTTTAAACTTCAAATTACGCTGAAAAGAGCGGGAATTCTTTATTAGTTTTGGACGTTCTAATTCCTTGATAGGCTGAATATGGCGATGTCGGTAACCCTCAAGTTTATTGGCACTTTGCGTCATGCTTCGGGCAAAAGTGAACTTGCTTTAGGCATTTGCGGCGCGCTTTCTGTGAAGGAGTTAATTAGCAAACTTGTTATAGAAATGCCTGCTCTCAAGCAAAGCATGGATCTTCAGCGGCTTGAAGAGTTGCAGTCAAACCTGTTAATACTCGTGAACGGCAGGGAAATAAGTGTTTTGAATGGTTTTGAGACGATGCTGAAGGATGGGGATGAAATAGTTTTTGTTCCCGTTGTTCATGGTGGCTGAGGATTGATTTGATGCAGTTTACCTTAGAGAGCTTTGAATAGTAAAACTTAATGCTTAATATTGCGCGTTACATGCACGACTACAATTTTTGCCATTTGCTGACCCATCCTGTTATAGCTGCGCTCTATCTTTCTCATATGTTTTAATGGAATGTGTGGATATGAGGAGTAAGAAAGCGAAGCAAAGCGAATAAAATTATCAGAAAAACTTCAAGCGTATTTGGATTCTCAAGAACGAGCAGAGCAAAACTATCAAGAGGCACAATGAACATATCAACTATTATGCAAAGCAGAATAGTAACTTTAACAACGGATTTCGGGTTAAAGGATCCATACGCAGCCGAAATGAAAGCCGTAATCCTCAACATATGCCCTAACGCCGCTATAATAGATATAACACATGAAATAGAGAAGTTCAATTTTCGGATGGGTGCTTACATGCTGGCTTCTGCAGCGCCGTATTTTCCATCGGGCACAGTTCACGTGGCAGTTGTCGACCCTGCGGTTGGCACAAAGAGGCGCCCAATAATCATCAAGACAAAACACAGTTTCTTTGTCGGGCCAGATAACGGCATTTTAATTCTAGCCGCAGCAAAGCAGGGCATAGTTCGCATACATGAACTAACGAATCCAAGGTTTATGCTGCCCAAAGTTTCCTTCACCTTTCATGGCAGAGACATCTTCGCTCCTGCAGCCGCACATTTGCTGAATGGTGTGAAGCCAGAAGAGTTTGGACCTGAAATCTGCGATGCTGTGCATCCTGAATTCGCGGAAGTTACAGAAAAAAATGGCGTGCTTACAGGTGAAGTTTTGCATGTGGACGGTTTTGGAAACATAATCACCAACATAAGCGAGAACGAGTTAACGCATATCGGTGTGAAAACGGCGTTAAACGTGGACTTAGCTGGCCGTAAAATGAAGCTGCATTTTTGTCGAGCGTACGGCGAAGCTGGACTGCAAGAGCCCTTAGCCTTAATCGGAAGCCATGGTTTTCTAGAAATAGCCCTAAACCAAGGCAATGCTGCAAAAGAATTTAACGTAGGAGTCGGCGCCAAAGTCGCGGTTTTGCCCGCATAAAGGCACATAGTTTCATGAATGCACTTGCTGAGAGGATTGTCTTGCTGCGGCTTAGTCATAAATGAAATGAAATCTTTATTAGAATATGCAGAAGATGTGCCTCTTCGGAATGCGGGTTAAATGACAAAATATCGCGCTTTAGCGTTAGCAACGGGGTATTGGAAGCCAGGAGATGATTACTTAAACAGTATTGTCGCTAAGTTAGCGAATAGAGTATATGATGCGGATTTTGTTGTTATCTCTGAAAAGGCTCTTTCAACGGCGCTTAGCAATATCTTGGATGAAAGCATCGTTAAAGCCGGATTTAATGCAAAAATGATTAGCCGCTTCTGGATGCGCATCGTCTGGGGATACTTCCTAAGCGTAATATGCCATCTTGGAAAGCGGCTGGCACAAAGACTGCGGCAGTATCCCCTTGAAGCAGGCAGCCGGCACAAGCAAGTGGCTCTGCAGCGAGCCGGGCTTTTGCAGGCGCTCATGTGGGGTTCTGAAGGCGGCATCGATGGTTCTAATTTGCCTTTTTCCTATGTGAGCTTGCCTTTAAGCAATCCGCATGAGGTGGCGGAAGCAATTCGCTTGGAAATCTTGCGAAGGTTAAAGAAGAAAGTTTGCGTTGTAATTGTGGATACGGATAAAACTTATTCCTTCAGGAATTTTCATTTTTCCCCTCGGCCAAAGCCGATGACTGGGATTCATTCTTTCGGCGGCTTTTTCGCTTACGTTATTGGCAGAGCCCTTAAGCTTAGAAAAAGGTCAACGCCGCTTGCTGTGGCTGGTTGTAGGCTTCACGCAGAAGAAGCTTTGAAAATTGCAAATATCGCTGACAGAGCAAGAGGTGCAGGTTCCGGCGCAACAGTGTGGGATATGGCTGCAAGATTTCATGTATCAGTTACAGAGATAGATTGGGACATGCTAGCGCAGATGAGGCATACGCCGCTTGTTATAGTCAGAAAGAATGATGCAGCAAAGCAAGATCTGCCATTTTGGAATAGTAAAGAATAAAACATCCATATTTTCTTTAGTGAGCGTTGTGATCAAATATGGAAGAAACTGAGCAGCTTGACGCTTTCTTTAATCCTTGCTCGGTTGCTGTTATTGGAGCTACTAAAAAAATAGACAAGGCAGGACATGTAATTTTCAAAAATTTCGCCTATAACAAAACAAGGGGTGTTTTCAAAGGAGCACTTTATCCAGTAAATCCAAATGAAGAGTCTATTCTCGGGTTCAAATGCTATCCTTCTATAACGGAGATTCCATACGAGCTTGATCTAATAGTAGTTGTTGTTCCAGCGAAAATTGTGCCATCAATCATGGAGGAAGCAGCTACTAAAAAAGTTAAAGCTGCAATAATTATCAGTTCTGGTTTCAAGGAAATCGGAAACAGCGAGCTTGAAGAGCAAATAGTTGCCACTGCTAGAAAGGCGGGTATACGTATTTTAGGCCCAAACTGCTTGGGGGTCTACTATCAGAAGACAGGCGTGGACACGCTTTTTCTGCCTGAAACCAAGGTTCTAACAACAGGAGACGAAGTTATAGCCACGCCAAGGCCTATGATTGGCGACATAGCCATAGTCACACAAAGCGGAGCCTTCGGAGTTGCTGCTCTCGATTTTCTCGCTGGCCGCCAAATTGGAATCAGCAAATTCGTAAGTTTCGGCAATAAATGCGACGTAACCGAATCGGAAATGCTACATTACCTGCTTCATGATAATGAAACTCGGGTCATACTTCTCTATGTGGAAGACATAAAATATGGCCGGCAATTTCTCAATATAGCCAAAGAAGTCACTTTGAAGAAGCCTATCGTGGCGCTTAAGGCTGGTAGAAGCGTTGCTGGCGCCAGAGCCGCCGCTTCGCACACAGGCGCTATCGCGGGCTCAGATAGAATCTACGATGCAGCTTTCGAGCAAGCAGGTGTAATACGTGCAAGAGACATGGAAGAATTCTTTGATATGGGCAAAGCTTTGGCTATGCAGCCGCCCGCTTTAGGCAGGAACATTGGTATACTCACAGACGCGGGTGGTCCAGGCATAATGGCAGTGGATGAGTGCGAAAGTAATGGTTTATCTGTGGACCGCTTTTCAGAAGAAACGTTACGGAAGTTCCAGAAGCTTAAGGATGAGGGTGTGCTTCCCAAGTTTGCGGCAACCTCTAATCCCGTTGACCTCACTGGTTCAGTAACAGACGAGATGTATGAGGTTGCAGCCGACCTGATGTTCCAAGATCCAGAGGTACACGGCATAATCCTGCTTGGTCTACATCATCTGCCAGCTTTGCGGGAAAAATACATCGAAGGCGTAGCCCACGTGGCAAGCAAGTACAACAAGCCTATTGTTATGTGTGATATCGGCGAGACGGAAATGGCCTTATACACACGCTTCAGGTTTGATAAGCTGGGAATCCCTGCCTATCCATCGCCAGAGGATGCTGCACGAGCCATGAAAGCCCTTGTAAACTATGGTGCATACCTGAAAAGAAACAACCTTGCAGAAGAGTACATAAGTGCATTCATGAAGAGAAAACGGCAATCTTAAATTATAACCGTGACTGCAACTTCATCTCCGTCTTTAAGCTTAAGCGCCTCACGCAGGTTGACAGGTGCGATGATTTCCAAGACATCTCTTGGGTAGCCTGGAACTTCAGGAATTACAACAGCACATTCCAGCTTGCCGATGAATGCCTCAAAAAGTTTCCCGCTACAATAACCCTCAACCGGCAAAATCCTTATTGTGCATGCTCTTTCGAGCAGTTCTCTGTGTTGCATACTGTCTTCTGAGAGCCTTAAATTTAAGGTGCCAGCGTAAGGCGTGAAGCCCAATTTCTGCTTTATTTGATGTTTAACCCACGGTAACGCAAGAAATTTTTTGCCTTCGCCCCGACTGGAGAACACTCTACCGTTGAGTTCTATCTTTTTCATCAGCGCTCCGCCTCATAACGCTACTGACGCCGCGTTCTAGAGCGCACAACCCATTACTTACTCTTTTTGTTCTTTTAGCCATTGAGCAACTTTTCTGAGAATATGGTCCGAAGACATGTCAATTACAGGCACAATAATTTTCTCTTTTGTCTCTATAGTTGACGCATACTTTGGCATCAATGAGTAGCCAACAAACGTCCAATATACTCTGCCTGACTCTATCAATGCCTTTGCAACCGCCGTCGTGGAAGCGGGAAGCGGAAAATACAGAAAAACCACACCTTCAGCCCAATATAATCCAGCAAGTTTTCCGCCAGCTATCACGGAAGTAAAACGCGCCATTTCTTCTGGGGTTGAGAAATATGTGCGCTCCATTATAACAATTTCTTTAAAGGGTGCATACTCGATTGTGATGTCTTTTTTGCTCATAATCCACTCACAACTCACACGTTATTGTGTTGCCAGTTCCCTTTTAATCTTGTCATGGCATCAGCGGTGTCACTATTCTTCGCCGGATTCTCAGATGCAATGGCGCCTTCATATTTGGCGCATATTAGAGATTCATTGTAGAAACCTATAGAGGGTCTATCCTGCGGCAGACGCTAGGCTGCTAAACCATGTAAACTACCGGGTGGTCTCCACGAAGTTTGCGTGTTAGTTAAGCGCTAAATAATTATTAATTATGCCAGTCATACTTTTCTGTTGCGTGGGTTAACTTGGTGGAGAGAATTTCAACAGGTAGCCGATGTCTTGACCGATACTTGAATGGCGGTATACCCTCTGAAAGTGTTACTTTGATTTATGGAGAACCTGAAACTGGTAAAACAACTTTGGCGTTGCAGTGTGCTGTGAACTGCGCCAAGCAAGGCTTAAAGATACTGTTCATAGACTGCGACAATACATTTTCAGCCGAGAGGCTTTCGCAGGTGTCTGCAGGAAAATTTGAGGAAATAGCTGCGCTCATAATTCTGATGAGGCCGGAAGACTTCCGAGAGCAAGCCGCAGTCATAGACCGCTTACCCGATTACACTGCCAAAAACTTTGGTTTGGTGGTAATCGACACTGTGACCTCTTTGTATCGGGCTGAGATAGCTGAAGCCGCTGGGAAAGCATTCGAGCTAAACCGTGAACTGAACAGGCAGATGGCTGTTCTAGCGCAGACGGCAAAAACCCAAAAAATGCCCATCATTATAACCAGCCAGGTAAGAAGCGTTTTCAACGAGCCCTACGTCAGCGTGGCTCCTGTGGCTACCCGAGTTGTAAAATTCTGGGCTGATGCTATAATCGCCATGAAACCCACGGAAAACCCGCAAATAATTAAAGCAGTGCTTGAAAAAGCATTTGAAAAAGCTCAAGAAGCAGCATGCAATTTAAGAATAACCGAAATGGGAATTCATGATTACCCGCTTTACTAGTGATGGTTGACTATGGATATAGCAAGAGTGATAATTGAAGCATTAATCTTCATATTTCCCGCCTACTGCGCAAACGCCGCGCCCGTTATAGCTGGAGGGGGTCAACCAATAGATTTCGGAAAAAACTTTTTTGACGGAAAACCCATTTTCGGAAAAAACAAGACTTACCGAGGGTTCTTTTTCGGTTTAGCCATCGGCATAATTATCGGTATGGTAGAATGCAAAGTTTTCAATTATCCTCAGCTGCTCAGCATTTTTTCGCCTTTGGGCGCTCTCTGCGGCGATTTAGCTGGCGCATTTCTGAAAAGGCGGTTGGGCATCGCTCCTGGAGGTTTATTACCAATTGTGGATCAAGTAGACTTCGTGGTAGGTGCACTTCTTTTTTCATTACCTTTCACCTCGATATCATGGGAACTTGCCGCTACAATTTTGATAATTACGCCGCCTATTCATCTACTTACAAATTTTGCAGCTTACAAGTTGAAAATGAAGAAAAATCCGTGGTAACAACTGTTTAAACTTTGGCGTCGATTGCAAACTCGAGAAATATGTAGGCTAAAAGCAGCATTGTTACGCCTATAATCAGCATCATATACGCTTGTCTTGGCTTGTAAGCGTATTTTGTGCTTTGATAAATGGCAAGTAACCCAACAAATCCCATTACATAAAGGGCGTTTGAAATTATGGTTTCTGACACGAATTGGTCGCCAAGTGCGCTGCTGCCCTGTAGCGCGCGGCTCCAGATGAAGTAAAAGTTGTTACCTATATACGCGTAGTAAGGCGGCTTCGTTGTAATCGCGAATAATCCGCCGCTGAAAAGAAAAATTGCAAGAGCTATTACAATTATGGAAATGATTACGGATGATGGTTGTGCTGTTGAAATTTTGCGGAACCATCTGCTCAGTGAAAAGGACATTGATGAAGCAGTTTTCTTAACTTTGCTTGACATCTTGTTTTTCCTCATTGTTAAGTAAGTATCTTGCTGTTTCTTTAGCCCATTCGCCTGTTAAAGAGTTTTGCGCAATCTCGCTTAAATATTCTTTCCAAGAAATCTTTAAAGCCTTTCTCCAAACCTCGTACTTCTTAACTATGTCATCATACGCCGTGGCGTGTAATGAACAGAAATCTCCTTCTTCCGCCTCTCTCTGGCATATTTTGCACTTCAATTTTTTCCCTTCGCTTTTTCTTTTGTTGGGCATTTAGGATTAAAGCATAATTTCCAAGAGCGCTTTCCCTTCAGCCGCACATGCACGGTCGGCAAGCCGCAGGCGCTGCAAACGTTGCCCGTTGGTTTTACTAAACCTTTTTGTGGGAGTGGAAAAGCCGTTTTACAGGCTCCAGCAGAGTAGTTCGTGCAGCCTACAAATCGTTTGCCCGTTTTTTTCGAACGCAAAACTACAAGCTTCCCGCTTCTACAAATTGGGCATGTGCCAATGCTTTTGGCTGCTAACATTTCCTTTTGTATGGCTTGACTTAAACGTGCGCCTATCACCTGCTCGTTTACTTTGAGTTGCTCAAGAATGGGCTTCAGCAGCTTGACAGAGTGTCGAAGGACATTTTCTTTTGTATCTTTGTTTTGCTGAATACTATCCATTCTCTCTTCAAGTTCACGTGTTAACTCTACTGATATAACAGGTGGACAGTACTTTTTCAAGGCATTAAC
Source organism: Bathyarchaeia archaeon (assembly GCA_038848695.1). Lineage (GTDB taxonomy): Archaea > Thermoproteota > Bathyarchaeia > Bathyarchaeales > Bathycorpusculaceae > JAOAIV01. The sequence continues at coordinate 36,559 of JAWCNL010000003.1, read as the reverse complement.
AACTTCAAAGCCCAATTCGGTTACGACAATTCTCTCGCCACGAATATACTTCCTATCATATAATGTTTGAATGATGCCGGCGCGGGTTGCTTTAGTTCCTATATTTTCCTCTTCCATTCTCTTTAGAAGGCTGCTGGGATTGTACCTTGGCGGCGGATTAGTGAACTTGTCCACTAACACTACTCTTTTAACTTTTATTTCTTGCCCCTCTTCAACGTTTGGCAAGGGCTTGCCTTCTAACCGAACATAAGGCTTGTAGAATCGTATCCAACCTTCCACTAAAACTTTCTTCCCACGCAATAAAAACAGCTTACCATTAATGCTCAAGGTAACGGTGTCACCTTGCCAAATTGCATGGTCGCCGAAAGCAGCCATAAACCTTCTGGCTACAAGATCCCAAATGTTCTTTTCAGCACTGTTCAGCGCTCGCTCAGGCATATTTCCTGTAGGATAAATTGCTGGATGCGCTGGATATTCTTTCTCGCCCTCAACTGGCTTTAGCAACGGCTTGGCAAGAAGCGCCGCTGCTAGCTTTGCATACACACTGTTTCTGCCCAAACCTCTTAATATGGTGTGATAATCGATTGACGGCGGCAGTTTTTGGCTGCTGGTTCTGGGATACGAAATTAACGCATCCAAGTACAATCTCTGAGCCACATGTGAAGTGCGTATGGGTGTATACCCGAAGACACGGTAGGCCTCTCTTTGCAGAGAACCCAAATCGAAAGGTAAAGGAGGCGCTTGTCTAATCTCTTCTTTCTCTATTTTCTCTACTATCCCAGCTTTGCCTTTGCAGAGGTTGACCACCGCGTCTGCTTCCGCCTTAGTTTCAATCACTTCCTTCATGTATGAAGCTTCAAAAATCACACCACCAATTTCAACCTCTGCTTTTATGCTCCAGTAGGGCGCCGGCACAAAGCACCCTATGCTTTTTTCTCGCTTCACCAAAAAGTGAAGCGTGGGCCCTTGCACTCTACCAGTACTGAGTGTAGCGTACTTTCCGCTGTAGTTCTTCGCTGCCGCTGTCAAAGCACGGGACAAGTTTATTCCATAAAGCCAATCCACCTCGTGCCTTGCTAATCCAGCTTCAATAAGTGCAAAATCTAAATGAGGGAGTCTTTCGACAAAGGCTTTTTCTAATTCCTCTTTTGTTAAAGTGGAGTATTTCATGCGTTGCGCAGTTTTCTCCTTTCCGCCGCAAGCATACTTTAGTATGGTATAGCCGATTATGCTACCCTCAATATCGTAGTCGCATGCATCAATGAAATTGTCCGCGTGCTCTGCTAGACTCGAGATAACAGTTAGCCAATTGCGAATTTGTGCTGCACTCCGTTCAGCCATGTATCGTGGAACCCACTGATAATCAAAAATAGGAAAACCTTTTTTTCTGCTCGCAACCGTGTACAAGTGCCCTAAAGCTGGAACAACAACTATGCTTCCTTCCCGTTTCGCCAAGTAATAGGGAACGCCCTTTTCCACAATTTTTTCAGCTTTCCCCTTGACATCTAAAGCTGAGGCTATTCGGCTAGCCGCATCAGGCTTCTCGGTTATAATTAATGTATATTTCTCCAACAGGCTATAAACCACACTTCTCCACTAAAACTATTTTCTTCTTCAAAAAGGTTTTACCATAACACCAAGTTAACCGAAAGTTGATACATCTTCAATTAAGATAACTGCTAAAAAACGTTTATTAGCTCAATTCCAGCAAGACTCTTTAAGCCTCGATGGCTTTTGAGCCGGCTATGGCAATAAGCTTACTAAGAGGAACAAAGCAATGTTTGAAGAACTAGGCCTAATAGGTAACGCCGCAATTCTTCTTGCAGCATTAGCGGCGCTGGCTAAAGCTAGTGAAACGACAATAACACATGCCTTAAACGTTGCAAGTGTCACGAGGCTGGGAAAAACAACTGTAGGCTTCATTCTTGTTGCCTTCTCTACATCTCTGCCCGAATTCTTTGTTGCTGTGTTCTCAACAATAAACCCTGAAAATGTTGGCGTATCAATTGGAAACGTACTAGGCGCCAACATTTCCAACATCTGCCTCATACTCGGCTCATGCTTCTTCCTGCTCGCATTAAAAAACCCAAGAGGAGCATTTTTCCTACCAAAGATGGCGAAAGAAGAGCTGAGTAGCCTTCACTTCGGTCTTTTCATAGCTTCAATTGTTCCCTTGACTCTGCTCTATCTGCAGCATGTCAGCCGTTTTATCGGCATAATCCTTCTAGTGATATTCATGTTTTACATGTACAAGCTTTCCAAGAGCGGCACTCCTGAAGCAGAAGCGCCCTCACGAGCGGAAAAACGTAAACTTAGAAGATACATAATACTCTCTTTTCTCGGCGCATTAGGCGTGGTGACCTGTGCTTTTTTTATCGTGGAATCCGCATCTAACATTGCAGCAAGCATTGGGCTTCCAGCAATTATTATAGGCGCCACCATTGTTTCTTTTGGCACCACTATGCCTGAATTCGCAACAAGCATCAGCGCTGTAAGAAAAGGGCACTTAGAGCTGGCATTAGGCAACATAGTTGGAAGCTGCTTCGTGAACATCACCCTGATTCTAGGCGTTACTTTAACGGCCGCAGTCTTCGGTATAGACGCCAGCGGGTTTTCCAACGCAGCACTCTTTTCTTTGATGGCAAATCTCCTACTATGGTATTTCTTGTCTGGCGAAAAAATGGGCTGGCGAGAAGCATCAATTTTACTCTTCATGTACGGTTTGTTCCTCGCAATCAGTTTTGGTGCACTATAAACCAAACAAACAACTTGCAAGAACATTACGAATCCACAACATGCTTTTTGATACAACACACTTGGCGGTAGCTAACAGAACCGCGGCTATCCTTATATTGTTCTCCGTGCTTTTGCTTCGGCTGAAAATGCGGTAGCACAAATTTAAAAGCGCATCATGAGTTAATAGAATGGATAGCACTAAAGCTCAAAAGTTAGGGTGACTGCATTTTGGATCCACCTGTAATGGCGTTTCTCGTGGCGGCAATAATCATAATTCTAGGCTTCTTAGGCGAGGAATTCTTCAACAGAACAAGCATACCTGACGCCATCTTCCTGCTGCTATTAGGCCTCATGTTAGGCCCAATTTTTCAATTATTTGTTCAGGAAGAGCTGCTTACTATTGCACCGTATTTCGCCGCATTAGCTCTTATTATAATTCTTTTCGACGCTGGCCTAAACATGGACATACATGAAGCAATTGCCAGCAGCCCACGCGCTACCGTGCTTGCCGTGTTTGGCTGGGGATTAAATGTGCTTGTAACTGTGGTTCTCTGCAAGCTGATGCTCGGTTGGCGTTTTCTAGACGGCTTGCTCTTAGGAAGCATCATTGGCGGAACCAGTTCAATAATAGTGGTAGCCTTGATAAGAAAACTGAGAGTCGGCGAAAAAATTGAAACTACTCTCAGCATAGAATCAGTTTTAACTGATGTCTTATGCACCGTCGGCGCCTTCACCACGATTAAGATATTGCTATCTGGCGAAGTAAGCATAGGCGCCGCCTTAAGTTCAGTGGCCACAGCGTTCGGTTTAGGCGGCCTTGTAGGCTTAGGCTTCGGTGTTGCTTGGCTGATTCTCCTAGAGAAGCTGAAAGGCAAACCTCACGCCTATATGCTAACCTTAGCCATGTTACTTTTAACCTACGTGGTTACCTCAAACTTGGGCGGGAACGGCGCGGTTTCAGCTCTGTTTTTCGGCTTGGTCATTGGAAACTCGCGCCCCATAGGAAGACTGTTTAAATTTGGATGCACCGTATCAATAGATGAGAACGTACGCAATTTTCACTGCCAAATAAGCTTTCTAATTCGCGATTTCTTCTTTGTTTTCACCGGGCTCCTCTTTAATATTTCATCTCTCATTTCACTGTTTTTCGGCTTAGCCTTAACCTTCATCTTCCTCGGAACCCGCTTTGTCGCAGTCAAAATATCTGCCTTTAAATCTGAACTGCATAACCATGAACTTTTAATGATTATAATGTTCCCTCGAGGTTTGGCTGCCGCCGTACTCGCATCGTTACCACTTACAATGCTTGGACCCAGCTACCAAATTTTCCCAGAAATCGCCTTTATAGTAATCCTCACAACAATCATCGTCTGCACCATTGGTGTTGTCTTGACTAAAAAACGCAGAAACCACAGCTAGGCGACAGAATACAACTTCGAAGTAGCCTGCGCCACCAAAACGTGGTTTACAATGTCCCTGTCAAATTTAGTAATCAATAAATATGCCGCAGATGTTACATTCCGTCGAGAAGTGATGTAGGATGCCGCAAATTATAATCTGCCATGATTGCAAACATGTGTTGTATGAAGGGTCAGAGCTTAAACCTCCCGACGAAATTCTGCAGAGTCACGATGGAAAATGCCCCAAATGTGGTCGGAAACTATCCTTGTTACCTATCGATGTTGAAGTGAAACCAGTAAAATAATCTTACTTAAATCGGATGTTCTTTAAAAATTAGATGAAGTAAAATTGCATCAAGAAAAAATGCCGAACTCCATTAGAAAATGCTTAATTCAGCGGGGAAATAGTTTAATTTTTTATTAATTCAAAGGCATAAACCCGCTGTTTTGTTGTTAGGCACGAAATTTTCTGCAAATAACGACATTGAGTTATTATCCATTTTGTGAATTCAAGCAAATTTTAGTTAAGCTTTAGGGTTAGTGCTAGAAAACAATAAATAAACGGCCTGTTGTGATATAGCTGCTATTAACCGCAAAACAAATAAATGGTTTCATTCACGTATGAAGAGATTATAAGTTGGAGGAAGAAGACACGGCTAAGGAACGGTTCTTCAATACCCTTAAAGCTTTTGGGCGCTTGCGCATCCAAACAAGCCACGCGTCAATAGTATGCTATTCCGCCTTGTTTTTGGTACTTTTCATTGCGCTTACAATTCGCCTTTTACCAATACGTTGGGAAATACCTTCAGGCACTTTACGCCTCAACGAATTTGATCCCTACTATCAATATAGCATAACAAAATATATGGTGCAGAACGGTTTGCTCTCGCCATATTGGCCCACGCCATGGATAAACACGCAACAATGGTACCCAAGTGGACTGGACATGTCTACTTCATATCCTTCCTTGCCGATGACAGCGGCAGCACTTTACAGTATTATCTCATTTTTAGGCGTTAACATAGATTTAATGTCATTCTGCTCGTTCCTGCCAGCAATCTTCGGGATGGTCGCGTGCCTAATAATTTACTTCATAGGCAAAGACATGGGCGGAAAAACAATCGGCCTGTTCGCAGCGCTTTTCCTAGCCCTAGCGCCCTCATTTCTAGCAAGAACTGCGCTTGGCTTCTTTGACACAGAGTCCGTAGGCATCCTTGGCCTTCTATCATTCATATTTCTGTTTTTAAGGGCAATCGACGAAAATAGATCTACCCGTTCATCCCTATTGTACTCTTTTGGCGCTGCTGGCGCCTTAGCCTACTTTCTTTTGGGCTGGGGAGCATCCTACTACGTACTGGGTCTAATCGCCCTTTTCGTTTTAACATTAATCTTGCTAAAAAGATACACGCCACGCCTACTATTTTCTTATAGCATAACTTTCGGTTTAGCATTCTTCATAGCCACAAAATTCCCATATCTCTCACTGAATTACCTAACCACCGGGCCAGTGATACTTGTCGCCGGCGTGTTCCTTTTACTATGTCTCGCGGAAGTTTTGCGGCACGGCATCTCTACTAAGGCAAAGACGCTGCTTACTGCAGTAACGTTAATCGGCTTAGTAGGCGTCTTCGCTGTGCTGGCGCAACTTGGTTACTTGGCGAATATAGCGGGCAAATTCCTTTCTGTGGTTAATCCATTTCTCCGCTCCACCGTGCCGCTATTGGAGTCGGTAGCCGAACACAGAATTTCCGCTTGGGGAACAATCTACTACGACTTGGGATTAGGGATACTTTTCTTCTTAGCTGGTTTGTACTTCACGTTGCGGAATCCGACTAACAGAAACATTTTCCTGCTGCTTTTCGGTGCAACATCCCTCTACTTCGCTGCTTCCATGGTGCGTTTGCTCGCCATTTTTGCGCCTGCATTCAGCCTTTTAGCAGCCACGGGAACTTTAGGTATACTGAAGCCGTTTTACGCCTTATTGCGTGAAGCACCAGATCTCGCAGTAAAAGCAAAGCGAAGGATAGTACGTGTAAGCAAAGAGTACAGTGGCGCCGCCGTGTTTCTTATCTTTATGCTTCTCACGGTAAATCTTGCATTTTCACCTCAAACCGGCGGCATACCACGTGTCTATGGCCAAGCTTACTCGCCTCTTACGATTACCGCCGGCAGCCTCCCAGTAGTGCCAAATGAACCTGCGACTGAATGGCTGGACATGCTAAGCTGGACGAGGAACAATCTCCAGTCAACAACTGTGGTGTGCGCTTGGTGGGATTATGGATATTGGCTAAGCATACTTGGAAATGTTACAACCTTAGCTGATAACGCTACGGTTAATAGTACGCAGATAGAAAACATCGGTTTCATCTTTATGGCGCCAGAAGAAAAAGCGCTCGCCATGCTAGAAAAGTACAACGCCAAATACATACTTGTCTTCGTTACCCTCGGCATAGCGCAATCTTCCAGCGGCAACTCCTACGTTGTACGCTTTGTGGGATACGGAGATGAAGGGAAATGGCAGTGGATGGCGCGGATTTCAGGACAAGCACGCGACAGATTCATAGCTGAAGGCTTGCTTGATGAAAACTCTGCATGGACAGATGAAACTGCCTTCATCAACAAAACCAGCGGTGCATGGCTTGATGTTGGCAAGAATACCACTATATACAAGTTAATGAGCTGGGCAAAGCAGCGTTGGGTTGACGTGTCTGGCGTACAAAGCGGCATCACCGCAGACGAGACAGGCGTGCAGCCAACATACTTCAAGGAAGCATACTTCGCTGGCGAGAAATTGAGCGCGATTGACGCTTCCGCCAAATACGGTGGCCTCATACCAATCGTAGCCTTGTACGAGATTGACTGGCAAAAATACTACAACGCTACAAGTCAGCCTTAAGGAAGCGAAACCGTGTTCCCCAAAGTTCCTGACCAGCACAAGATAGGTAAACCCTTGGTTCCAAATGGCTTAGGTGTCATTTATGTTCTATTTACAACCGTTTATCTCTTCTTGGGCTACTTTCTTGGCATTGCCAAAACTGAAAATGGTGTGTCTGCGCCTTTAACTTTGGCTGTCTGCATATTATTTGGGGGTTTCATGGGGCTGCTGGACGACTGGATGGATTTGAAATGGCGGTATAAGGCGTTTATGCCTCTAATAGCTGCGCTTCCCCTCGTTTACTTGGCGCGCGAGCACGCCCTGCGCACTGCAATATCTCTGCCTCTAATCGGCGTAATAGACTTTGGAGACGCATATTACTTTCTAGTAATTCCATTGATGGTAATGGTAGTTACTAATGTTGTGAACATGCTCGGAGGCTTGAATGGTTTAGAAACCATCGGCCCTGCGATAATCCTAATAGGGTTAATGGTGTTGGCGCCGTTTTCCTATATGCTCCTTATGCTTGGTCCCCTAATCCTCTGGCTTGTTCTTGCTGCTTTCAACTTTAAAGGCAAGATTTTCGTAGGCAACAGCGGCTCATTTGCCATAGGCATGACAGTAGCCTCTTTCGCGATAATCGCTGATTTAAAATCGAGTTTGCTGATTTCGATTATACCGTATGTTTTTAACTCAGCTTTAATATTGTTGAGTGTTTTCCTTTTCGGGAAAAAAGCAAACGTTTCACTTGACGGAAACAAGCTTGTATCTACTCACAGACGCAGTTTAATTACGCTTATCACTTATCAGCGGCCGATGACTGAACGCAAAGTAGTGGCTTTAATAGCATTGCTTGTAGCGTGTTTCGTTTCCTTCGCGGTGCTTACCGAGTTATTATGTTAACTACCATGACATGAGCCTAATGGCTTTTCCGCGTTTTCTGATCCCCGCAAGTTTTAATAGGCAACGTTTGCTTGTGCATAGGCTAATGGGCGGGTAGGTGGGCCTCCACCCGTTCCGCCAAACAAACCCCGGTGTAGGAGGTGTAAAATAGTGAAAATCGATAGCCGAGATTTAACTGGAACAGCTGTCTTCGCTGCTTTGTACGTAGTAATCAACATTGTGCAAGCTGTTACTGTGGGTAACCCTACAATTTATGGGCCTATACAGCTACGCTTAGCGGACTTCATGATTGCTTTAGCGGCATTATTCGGCTGGCCAATAATTGGCGGCGCCACAATAGGTTGCTTCCTAACTAACGCCTACTACTTCCTCGGCGCACCAGATGTTATTCTCGGGCCATTAGCCAACTTCGTCGCCGCTTGGCTTGTGCTACGCTTAAGAAAACGTCGATTGTTAGCATGCGTTATCGGCGCTTTGCCTATTGGCTTAATCGTTGGTGGTTACCTTTGGCTTTTCTTTCCTCCGCCAGAAGTGTTAGGCAGTTTACCTGCCTGGGCAGGCATGATTCTCAGTATAACCGCCAGTAGCTTTATTGCCGTAGCGGTCATAGGGTATTTGGTGCTTTCAGTGCTAAGTCGACCTAACATTATAACGCCATTGAAAGCGCGTGGATTAAAAGTTGTCTCAGAAAAATGATACGCGGTTTCAGATTTCTATCCGATTCCAATTTTTCTTTTTTTATCTGCCTACATACATCTTGCAGATTCTATCGTCAACTTGAGGCTCTGTGAAGTTGTCTTCAATTTACGCTTTGTAGAATAATAAGCATTATTTATAACTGTCTACAACGCTATTTTCGTAAGGGAATTTTATTATGGCTAAAACTGAAGAGAATTTGAAAGCTGCTTTCGCAGGTGAATCTCAGGCTAACAGGCGCTACTTGGCTTTTGCAAGAAAGGCTGAAGAAGAAGGATACACGCAAATTGCAAAACTCTTTAAGGCAGCCGCAGAAGCGGAAACAGTGCACGCGCTAAATCATCTGAGAATAACTGGGCAAATTAAATCAACCTTGGAGAACTTGGAGGATGCAGTATCAGGCGAAACTTTTGAATTCAAAGAAATGTATCCCGAGTACATAGCTGCTGCGAAGCAAGAAGGCAACAAGCAGGCGGCATGGAGCTTTAATGTGGCAAACCAAGTAGAGCAGATACACGCCAAGTTGTTCACAAAGGCAATTGACACATTGAAGCGCAAAAAAGCGCTGGAGCAAGTAGACTATTACGTATGTAGTGTCTGCGGAAATACAGTTGAAGGCTCACCTCCAGATGCTTGCCCAATTTGTGGCGCTCCAAAAGAAAAGTTCTTTAAGCCAACATAATAACACCTTTTTTATTCCTAAAATTTTTTCAAAACACTATTATGATTCCCCGCTAGAGTATATTGTGGTGTTTTCTATGGGTTGCTGGAAATGGTTTAACGGAGTTTTAAAAGAAGCCGGCGTGCAAGTCACAGAGCAAAACAAGGATGCAATTGAAAAAATCATACACACTTATATAAGTGAGCAAGCCAGCTACGGCCGTTGCTCAGCAGACTGGCAGAAAGCTCGCAAAGAAATTAACGAAAGCCCTGAAATGAAAAAAGAGCTCATCGAAAAACTGAAGGCAATAGTTTAAAACGTTGCTCTCTCAGCTCTTTTTTCTTTTGAGAACAATTATCTAAAAAGGTTCGCTAATAGTGCATTTTATATAAGTTGGATGTCACTTTATTTCTGCAAACGAAGTGTTGAAAAGTGGATAAATGGGAATGTGTCATTTGCGGCTACATATACAATCCCGAGAAAGGCGACCCAGAACACGGCATACCTGCCGGAACAATCTTTGAACAACTACCAGAAAATTGGACTTGCCCTGTGTGCGGAGCGCCAAAAAGCCAGTTCATAAAACGGCAGTAAACGAATGCTTGTGTCCTAAAAAAGCATAATAGGTATTTTTTGAAAACTTTATATTAAACTTGGAAGCATAATAATTTGGATATAGATGTTTTTAAACAAAATAAAAAAAAGAGATGGAAGTATTGTTGATTTTGACCCAGAAAGAATCAAGAGTGCGGTGCACAGAGCTTTTCTCGCGGTTGAACTTGAAAACGGCGAGAAAGCTGAGAGTATAACCGAAGAAGTCGTTGCGCTGTTAGAGGAGAGATTTAGAACCGAAATTCCTTCGGTTGAGAACATACAAGACATAGTTGTGGAGGTTTTAAAGGAAAAGGGCTATGACAAGGTTGCACAGGCTTACGAGGATTACCGAAGAAAGAAGGAGGAGCTTCGGGCGCTCAGAGAAACTCTAGGCATAGAACCTAAACTAACTGTAAACGCTCTTGAAGTCCTCAAAGCAAGGTATCTGCTTCGCGACGAGAAAGAGAATATTATAGAAACGCCCGCTCAGCTTTTTGAAAGAGTAGCCAAGTCCATAGCCAAAGTCGATAAGGCATACGGAGATGACGCGGCGAAAAGCGAAAGAATCTTTTACGAAATGATGGCGAAACTCGAATTTCTTCCTAACACTCCAACCTTATTCAACGCTGGAACAGCTATAGGGCAGCTGTCCGCGTGCTTTGTTCTTCCAGTTCCAGATTCGCTTGAGGGCATATTCACCGCAGTAAAAAACATGGCGCTTATTGAGCAAACAGGCGGCGGCGTAGGCTTTAACTTCTCGCAGCTACGACCCAAAGGCGACATTGTACGGTCAACGAAGGGCGTTGCCTCTGGTCCAGTAAGCTTCATGCGAATTTTTGATGTAGCAACAGAAGTGATAAAGGCTGGCGGAAAACGCAGAGGCGCCATGATGGGCATCCTACGCGTGGATCACCCTGATATTTTGGAATTTATCACTGCTAAGCAGAATCCCACTTTTCTGTCGAATTTTAACGTCTCAGTTGCTGTTACAGACGAGTTTATGCAGGCAGTTGTCGCTGACAAAGCGTACTGGCTGATTAACCCGAGAAATAACGAGAAGGTGCGGCAGCTTAAGGCAAGAGACATCTGGAATTTAATCGCGCGATCTGCATGGGCAAGCGGAGACCCAGGCGTAGTCTTCATCGACGAGATAAATCGGCATAACCCAACACCGCAGGTTGGACTAATCGAATCTACAAATCCTTGTGTAACTTCAGATACGTGGGTAATGACTGAAGAGGGGCCGAGAAAAGTCAAAGAACTCATTGGCAAGGAGTTTGTAGCTGTTGTGAAAGGCGAGAAATGGCGTAGTTCAAAAGAAGGGTTCTTTTTAACAGGCACCAAGCTTGTTTACCAGCTTAAGACGAAAGAAGGCTTTGAACTGAAACTTACCATGAATCATCATCTGCTGAGAGTTAAAAAACTAACGAGAAATTCTCTTAAAACTGAGTGGACAAGCGTGGCGGACATAAAAGTTGGCGACAAAATTGTTCTGAATGATCATCGAAGTTTTGCTGGTTGGGTGGGAGAATATAATGAAGGCGAAGGCTACTTGATGGGTTTGCTTTTGGGAGATGGTGCAATGAAGAAGGACAAAGCTGTTCTTTCCTCGTGGGGTGAGGATGAGGGTTCAAAATCTGTGCGAGCTTTAGCTTATGCTTATGCGAGTGTTCTACCACATAGGGCTGATTTTCAAGGTTGGATGAAAGTTAGCGATAGATCTGAATACCGTATGGCTCTAGGATACATAAGGAAAATTGCCGGAAAACTAGGTGTAACGCCTAATTCAAAAGATATTACCGAAGGCATAGAGAAGGCTTCTTCAGCCTTTTGTAAAGGTCTGCTTAGAGGATTATTTGACGCTGATGGTTCTGTTCAGGGAAGCCAATTAAAAGGTGTAAGCATCAGACTAGCGCAAAGTAATCTTTCCACTTTAAAGGCTGTTCAGCGTATTCTTTTGAGGTTCGGTGTTTTCTCAACAATTTATGTTAACCGAAGACGCATTGGGCTTTCACGGATGCCAAATGGGAAAGGTGGAACAAAAGAGTACATACGCAAACCGCAACATGAACTGGTAATCTCTAAGGAGAATGTAAGAGTCTTTTGTGAAAAAATAGGTTTTGGAGATTCAAATAAGCAACAAAAGCTTGAGCGCTGTTTAAAATCTTACAAGAGACGGCTGAACCGAGAGCGCTTTGTGGCTACAGTATCCGAAATAATGCCAGTAGACTCGGAAGAAGTTTATGATGCCATTATTCCTGGAATAAACGCGTTTGACGCGAATGGTTTTTACGTTCACAACTGTGGTGAACAGCCGCTGTTGCCTTATGAATCATGCAATTTAGGTTCGATTAATCTGTCGCGTATGGTAAAGGCCAGTAAGATAAATTGGGATAAACTACGAGCGACTGTGCGGAACGCTGTGCATTTTCTTGATAATGTTGTGGACGCAAACGTTTATCCGCTTAAGGAAATAGCCGAGGTTACAAGGGCTAACCGTAAAATTGGTTTAGGCGTTATGGGCTTCGCTGACATGCTGATTATGCTTGGAGTGCCCTATGATTCCGAAGAGGCGTTAGCGTTGGCTGAGCAAGTGATGCAGTTTATCCAGAAAGAGGCGCATGAGAAATCTAGGGAAATCGGTGAGGCGCGTGGTTCCTTCCCGAATTTTGAGCAGAGCATTTGGAAGGGCAAGTACAGCGCTTTTAGGAATGCGACCGTGACTACTGTGGCGCCTACTGGAACCATAAGCATCATCGCAGGCTGCTCCTCCGGAATAGAGCCGCTGTTTGCTGTTTCGTTTATCCGAAATGTACTGGGCGGCGCAAGACTCTTCGAGACAAACATGTTGTTTGAGGCAGTTGCCAAGGAAAGAGGCTTTTACAGCGCAAAGCTGCTCGAGGAAGTGGCTAAAACTGGCTCAGTTCAGAAAATCTTGGGAGTGCCCGATGACGTCAAGCGATTGTTTGTCACGGCTTTGGATATCGCGCCTGTTTGGCATGTTAGGATGCAAGCTGCTTTCCAAAAGTTCACGGATAATGCGGTTTCGAAAACTGTTAACATGCCTTTTGAGGCAAAAGTTGAGGACGTTCGGGAAATTTTCGATTTAGCCTGGCGTCTCAAATGTAAAGGTATCACGGTTTTCAGGTATGGCAGCAAGCCTGAGCAAGTGCTGTACATTGGCGAAGTCAAAACTAAAGAAGGCAAGTTTGTTTCCGCGCAATCCGAGTACGCAGGGGGCTGCCCGACACCCAACTGTCCCTTCCCAAGCTGAGGCGAGCTATTATGGGTTACATATACTTATATTATGGCACAGGCGGCGGCAAAACCGCGAACGCGCTTGGATTAGCCTTGCGCACAGTGGGCCATGGCAAAAGCGTTGTGATAATTCAGTTTCTCAAATGGAGAAAAGACATTGGCGAATACTTGATCAGGGACAAGCTTGCGCCTCATTACGAGATTTATCAATTCGGTCGGCAGGCTTGGCTTGGCGAGGAAGATAAAACCGCAGAGTTTGGTGGAGAAACATTCCATGTTGAGCGGATCAAAAGCCGCGATAAAGAGCTCGCTAAGGCAGCACTGGATTTCGCATTTCAAGTGCTTCAAAAGAAAAGACCTCATTTGCTTGTACTGGACGAGATTGGCTTGGCGGTGCAGTGGAAGCTGCTGGATGTCAAGGATGTGCTGAAACTACTTGATAATGTGCCTGAGGAGACAACCGTGGTTATGACAGGGCGACTGGCGCCGAAAGAGCTCGTGGACAAAGCTGACTTCGTCAACGTAGTTGAATTAGTTAAAATGCCTGAGACATTTAAGTTGACTGAGGGAATTCAATTTTAAGCTTGACTGAGCTTTAAGTAAAGTATATTAGCTATGCAAGTGTCTTATAATGTGATTTTTGGTGAGATAGAATATGTCTGCCGTAAGAATGTTTAGTTTACCGAAATTGCCTTACGACTACAATGCGCTTGCCCCGTACATGTCTGAGGAACAGTTGAAGCTGCATCATGATAAGCATCATCAAGCCTATGTAAACGGCGCCAACGCCATCTTTGAGAAGATAGACAAAGCAAGAAAAGAAAACTTGGACATCGACATGAAAGCAACGCTCAAGGAACTTTCATTTCACATAGGCGGCCACTTGCTGCATAGCACTTTCTGGGATAACCTGGCGCCGCCAGGCAAAGGCGGAGGGAAACCCGGAGGAGCAATAGCAGACGCGATACAGAAAGAGTTTGGAAGCTTTGAGCGTTTCAAGAAAGAGTTTACTCAAGCAGCTACAAGCGCAGAGGGCTCAGCTTGGGCGGTATTGGCGGTGCATCAATGTGTTGAAAGACCACTGATAATGCAGATAGAAAAGCATAATGTAAACGTCTACCCCGCATTCCGCCTGCTTATGGTTCTCGACGTGTGGGAACACGCATATTACGTTGACTACAAGAATGACCGCGCCAAATTCGTTGAAGCCTTCTGGAACCTAGTCAACTGGGACTACGTCGACAAAATATACAAATTAATAAAATAGGCTGCTTTCTCCCCCTTTCATTTTTCTATAAAATCCTGAAAATTATTACTGCGCTTTCTTGAGATGTCGCAGGATAGACCATCTATAGGTTTCTGCAATGAATCTCTAATATGCGCCAAATATGAAGGCGCACTCTGCTTTTTAGTTACCAGCTGCGTAGTACTATCATGGTGTTTGTTTTCATTATGCCTTCTACCCGGCGGATTTTCTCTACGCACTCGTTGACTTCGACTACGTTCATTCCGCTGATCACCGCGACAATGTCGTATTCGCCAGTTACTTCGTAGACGGTTTCTACGTTCGGAATCTCCCGTATCTTCTTGGAAACTTCTTGTGTTGGAAGTGCGGGGTCAGTTGCTAATAGCGTGATTGCTTCTGCACCTTCTGCTATGCCAATTTTTATTGTGAATTTCCTTATAACGCCTGAATTGACAAGCTCTTTGATTCTTTTTCTAACAGCACCCTCTGATAATCCGACTTGCTTGCCGATGTCTGCGTAGCCTGCACGGCCATTTTCCTTGAGAATTTGTAGTATTTGTTTGTCTCTGTCATCCATCAGGTTTTTCCCTCATGTGTTTGTGAGCGGTGAGAGATTTAACGGTTTCTGCACTCAACTGCGTATGGCTACTACGGATTCCAGAGGTGGTTTACAGTTTACGTGCCTGTTTTCGGAAAAATTGGAGAAAGGTGTGGTGGAATTTTTGTTCTAAATGAAACATTAGCAGCGTAATGTGTTACAAATAAGTCGCAACATTTAAAAGAAAGTCCAATGAATGAAGATGACATTTCCAATAAATAAAACGTGATAGCAGAATGATTAAACAAACAGCCCATTCAAAAGCACAAGAGGTGAAAATGATAGTGTATAAAACCCGATGCCCCGACTGCGACGCTGAACTTGACGTGCCCTCTGACACTGAGCAAGGTGAAATCTTAAGCTGCCCCGGATGCGGGCTTGAGCTTGAAGTGAAGCAGATAAAAGGCGGATGCGTTGCCCTTCAAGAACTAACCATGGAAGGAGAAGACTGGGGCGAATAAAACCTTCACCTCTGAGCTTGAAAATGAACTCCACTCTCACGTTTTTTGATAACCAACCTTTTTCATGGGATGCCAGTAATCAATGAGTATAGCGCTTCTTTATGAACGTTCAGAAACCGATGAAATGGGAATAAAGCTAACGGCGCAAGACTTAGATATAGATGTAGTTTTTCTACCGTTCCGCAAAATCGCCTTGACCATAGGCAAGACGGGCTTCACAGCGAAAACAAAAGGCAAAGACTACACTAATGCTGTCAAAAGCGCGGCTGTGGTGCTGAACAGGGCGCAAAGTAAAAACCGTAGGCTGCAAGCCGGCTACTTCATGGAGATGCTCGGCAAGAAAACCATAAACTCAAGCCAGATCGAGTTTATCTGCTACAGTAAATTGCGCACGCTTCTGCATTTCTGGACTGCTGGCATAGCTATTCCCAAAACCGTTTATGTTCCCTGCGACGCAGTTGACACTTTAAAAAACGGTAGCTTAATCCACAATGAAAATGACATCGCTGACCTGTTGCAGAACGAGCTTGCCCTCAACGAAGGCCTCGTTATAAAGCCTGACGCTGGAACACACGGAAAAGGCATGATGCTCTCCAAAAACCGCGAGCAGCTCCTCGCCAGCGTCCAGGAAATAAAGCCGTCAATAATAAATCCTGTGGGCATAGTCGCGCAGGAGCTAATTCAAAAGTGGTTTTATGATTTGCGGATCATAGTTTCAAAGGAGAAGGGCAAAGCGCCAGTTTGCCATCCAGTAGCTTTAGCAAGAGGCGGCTTCAGAGACTTCCGAACAAACACCTACTTGGGCAACACAGTTTTCGATGCAAGAATCCCCCTTAGCATTAGAGAATTGGCTGTAAAATGCGGTCAAGCTCTTGGGAAGGGTGCTGAAGCATGGGTTTTAGCGTTGGACGCAATGATTAACGTGGGCGAAAACAAAACCGTAGATGACGTAGCGCTTATTTCCGAGCTTAAAAAAGCAGAAGAGGAGTATGAAAAAGTGCGTGTAGTTAAGCAGGATGAAACTCGTTTCAGAGACTTCCAAAGCTGGAATCGCCGATTAGAAGAGGCATTCCAGCGTTACAAGAGCACCAAGCCATACGAGAAAATTAAAAACATAATCGAAGAAAGCCTTGAGAAAAACCGGGACCGCGTGGTTTTCCATGAGGCTAATTCTTGCCCGGAATTCTGGGAGCACACGCGGCTAATAGCTGGCATGAACGTGGCGGTGCCGTTGCTGAAATGCGCACAAAGCCTAATCTAGTCAAAGTAACATAAAGGTGGAAAAATGTTGAGAATAGGAATAATTGGTGGAACAGGATACGTCGGTGGAGAACTCCTACGCCTGTTGCTTCTTCATCCCGAAGTGGAAATTACAATGGTTACTTCTCGCCAAAGCGTAGGAGAATATATCTTCAATGTGCATCCGAACCTCCGCGGGCTAACACAGCTGAAATTCGTGCCTCAGGATATAGCGGAACTCAAGAAAAACTGCGACCTCGTGTTCACGGCTACACCTCACGGTGGTTCAGTAAACCTTGTTCCCAAACTTCTAGAAGCGGGACTAAAAGTAATCGACATGAGCGCGGACTTCCGACTGAAAAACCCCGCGGACTACGAAACCTACTACGGCTGGAAGCATGCGCATCCAGAAATGCTTAAAGAAGCCGTGTACGGCCTGCCAGAGCTACATAGAGAAGAAATTAAAAAGGCGCAGCTTGTGGCATGTCCCGGCTGCGAGGCTACGGCTGCCATTTTGGGCTTAGCCCCAATCGTGAAGGCCGGCTTGATTGACAAGGACAAAATTGTGGTGGACATCAAGGTCGGTTCTTCGGGAGGCGGCAGCAAACCAACAATTGCTTCACATCATCCTGAACGCTTCGGTGGCGTCCGCCCTTACAAAGTTGTCGGACACCGGCACATCGCCGAAGTGGAACAGGAATTAAACGCGTTGAGCAGCGAGCAAGTAAAGATTTCCTTTACACCGCATGCCGTGAACATGGTGCGCGGCATACTTGCCACTATCCACACTTTCCCCAAGCAGCCATTAACCGCTAAGGATGTCTGGCGGGCACTCCGAGGAATGTATGGCGCCGAGCCATTTATTCGCTTAGTAAAGTACCAAAAGGGGCTTTATCAGCTGCCAGACCCCAAAGTTACAGTGGGCACGAACTTCTGCGACATCGGCTTCGAAATTGATGAGCATGCAAATCGGCTTATACTTTTCTCGGCGATGGATAACATGGTGAAGGGAGCTTCAGGCCAAGGTGTCCAATGCCTAAACATCATGATGGGCATAGACGAAACCACCGGTCTCAAAAGCACAGGATTCCATCCGATGTGATAACTTATGTTGCTTGTAATTAAGATGGGTGGAAGCATACTCAAGGAAGGCACGTCCTCCGAGCTTCTCGCAGACTTGAAAGCGCTGGCGCAGGAGCACGAGCTGGTTCTTGTCCACGGTGGAGGCGCCGAGGTAACGGAAACCGCCACTAAGCTGGGCAAAGAGCAGCGGTTTATCGTTTCGCCTGAGGGCTTCAGAAGCCGCTATACCGACAAGGAAACCATAGAAATCTACACCATGGTTATGGCCGGCAAAATAAACAAGCAAATAGTTGCGGCGTTGCAGAGTCAGGGCGTATCCGCCATAGGCTTGTCTGGCTTGGATGCTGCGCTTTTGAAAGCTGAACGGAAAAAACGCCTTATAATCGTGGATGAACGCGGACGGAAAAAAGTAATAGATGGCGGCTACACAGGAAAAATAAACGAGGTTAAAACCGAGCTGCTAACTTTGCTGCTTGAAAAAGGCTATACGCCAGTTGTAACGCCTATCGCCCTAAGTGAAGAATTTGAGCCGTTAAATGTTGACGGTGACCGAACCGCCGCCGTGATTGCAGCTGCCCTCAAAGCAGATCGTCTAGTACTGCTGACGGATGTGGAGGGTTTGCTGCTGAAAGGCAAGCTTGTTTCGAAGATAACAGCTGCGGAAGCAGAAGAAGCCCTCGCCAGCATCGGCAAGGGCATGAGCACCAAAGTGCATGCCGCATTGGAGGCGCTCAAGCAAGGAGTCAAAGAGGTGCTGATAACCTCGGGCGCAAAGCCGCAGCCCATTTCTTCCGCATTAAAGCATGAAGCAGGTACAGTGATGACAAGTGAATGAGTACGACATAATCAACTTCGAAAACCGGTTAATGGCGAATGTTTTCTCTAAGCGTCCCGTGGTGATCACACGCGGCAAAGGCGCCTTAGTCTGGGACATAAACGGAAAAGAATACATCGACTGCACCGGCAGCTACGGCGTCGCCTTGCTGGGGCACTCGCATCCGAAGGTGGTGGAGGCCATATGCAAGCAGGCGGAGACACTTATTTCATGCCATGCCAGCCTCTACAATGATAAGCGAACAGAGTTTCTACGAAAACTTATCGCCATCATGCCACCGGGCTTGAATAAAGCTTTTCTCTCAAACAGCGGCGCTGAATCTGTAGAATGCGCCATAAAATTGGCTCGAAAATTCACCGGCAAACCCGAAATAATCGCGGTGATGGGTGCCTTCCACGGCAAAACAATGGGCGCGTTATCGGCGACGTGGGACAAAAAATACCGCGAGCCCTTCCAACCGCTGGTTCCCGAATTCAAGCATGTGCAGCCTGACAATCTAGAGAAGCTGCGTGAAGCCATAACTGACAAGACTGCCGCCGTGCTTCTGGAGCCGATACGCGGCGAAGGCGGCATCCGCGTTCCACCCGCCGATTATCTACCTGGCGTCAGAGAAATCTGCGACGAACACAACATCCTCTTAATCCTAGATGAAGTGCAGACAAGCTTCGGCAGAACCGGCAAGCTGTTCGCATGCGAGCACTGGGGCGTCATCCCCGACGTGATGTGCTTAGCTAAGCCTTTCGCAGGCGGCTTGCCCATAGGCATAACGGTGGCGAAAGAAGCGGTTATGTCTTCTTTTGGAGTCGGCGAGCACACAAGCACCTTCAGCGGGAGCCCCTTGGTCTGTGCAGCGGCATGCGCCGCCATCGACGCGCTGATAAACGAGCGGCTTGTGGACAGAGCTGCTGAGCTTGGCAGATACTTTAAGGGTAAGCTGGAGGAGTTGCAGGCTAAACATAAAATTGTGAAGGAAATTCGCGGCTTAGGCTTGATGCTTGGCATGGAGCTCCGCTACGACGTGCGCAACGTAATAATCAAAACCTTACAGAGGGGCGTACTGATTCTGGAAGCGGGCAGAAATGTGCTGCGGTTCCTGCCGCCCCTGGTCATCGAAAAAGAGCACATCGACAGGGTCGCCGCTGTCCTCGATGAAGTGTTAGGTGAAGAAGAAAGTGAACGACAAGGCAGTGCAGTTTCTAATTAACCTGCTGGGCATCTACAGTCCGTCAGGCAAAGAGGAAGCCATAGGCAACTTTCTCGCCGAAGAAATGATGAAAATGGGCTTCCAAGTCGGCGTCGACAGCGTAGGAAACGTAATAGGCGTAATCGGCGATGGCGAACCTGTTATCCTCTTATGCGGACACATGGACACCGTGGCAGGGCATATTCCGCTTCGAGTTGAAGAAGGCAAAATCTACGCGCGGGGCGCAGTAGACGCCAAGGGCCCTCTCGCCGCCATGATTATGGCCGCTGCAGCAGCGGGCAAAGACCCTGCCTTTAAAGGAAAAATTCTGGTTATAGGCGCTGTTGAAGAAGAAGCCACAAGCCGCGGCATTCGCCACTTAATAACGCAGGGAATAAAGGCCGACTATGCAATTTTCGGCGAGCCCAGCGGCGTCGAGAACATAACCATAGGCTACAAAGGTCAAGTTCAGCTTAGAATAGTTGTGAAGACCAATACTGGTCATGCGTCTACGCCTTGGCTTTACGAGAATGCGCTGGAAAGGGCATACGAGCTTTGGCAGCAAATAAAAACTGCCTACTCCTATTCACCAGCGGATAAGCAGAATGGAGAAAGCCCATTTTACGCTGTAACCGCCTGCCTCACAAAGTTAACTGGTGGACGAGCGAACTCTGTAATTCCCTACGAATGCGAAATGGCTCTTGACATCAGAGTGCCGCCTCAGTTTACTACAGCTCAGATTATTGAGCAAATGCAGCAGCTAATCGCGCAGTATCAGCAGAGTAACCCCAAAGTCTCGGTGAAAACAACAGTACATGATACTGTGGAGCCCTTTGAAGTGAACAGGAACTCTCTGCTGGTTCACGCGTTATCCGCCGCCATCAGAAAAGTGCGGAACAAGCCAGCCACACTTATGCGGAAAACAGGGACAGGCGACATGAACATCCTCGGCAAAGCAATGAACCTGCCCATCGTAACCTACGGTCCAGGTGACTCTCATCTGGATCATCGAACAGACGAGCATATCCTAATAAGCGAGTATCTGGATGCCATACAAATTTACAGGGAAACCCTTCTAAAGCTGTCAGAGCTACACAATAAAAATAGAGGTTGACAGGCCCGCGCTACATGCTGTCAAGCTTGAATTCTTCGTGGATAGCGCGGACTGCGGCTTCGCCGTCTTTTTCTTTGACGACGAATGAGATGTTAAGCTCAGAGGAGCCCTGTGCTATCATGCGGATGTTTATTCCCTTCTTCGCCAGCGCCGTGAATATCCTTGACGCTACGCCTGGCGTGCCCTTCATGTTTGCGCCCATGGCGGCTATAACGCAGACGTCATCTTCAGCCGTGATTTCGCTGACCATGCCTCTGCCGAGAAGCGCTATTTCAAGCGCGCTGAGCGCTCTGCCCAGCAAACCTCGGCGAATTATCAATGACACGTTTGCCTCGGAGACCGCAGCGGAAATCATCATGATGTTGATGTTGCTTTTGCCCAGAACATCCAATACTTTCGCGTAGCTTCCAGGCGCGCCAACCATCGCTGCACCCTTAATATTGATCATCGCTACGTCTCTTATTAACGCTACAGCCTTCACCACATCCTTAGACGCGGTTTCTTGCCCATCTGCTATAAGTGTACCGGCGTTTTCAGGATTGAAGACGTTTCTTATTCGCACAGGAATTCGCGCTTCAGCTACAGGCTCCAGGGCGCTTGGATGCATTGCTTTCGCTCCGAAAATGGCCATTTCTGCGGCTTCCCCGAAAGATAGCCGCGGCAGCGTCTTCGCTGCAGGCACAATCTTTGGGTCAGTTGTCATAATGCCATCCACGTCTGTCCATATCCAGACTTCATCGGCGGATAGTGCTACGCTGAGTATTGTAGCTGTGTAATCTGATCCGCCACGACCCAGCGTGGTTACTATGCCGTCTTGAGTTGCAGCTATGTATCCTGTTACAACGGGCACAATTTTTTTCTCAAGAAGCGGCTCCAGTCTTTCTCTTACGTGATGCGTGGTGACATTCATTAGTGGCTTGGCTTCTCCGAAATTGTCATCTGTAACTATTCCCGCTTCTTTCCCGGTGAAATATTGCGTGGGCACCTTGAGGTCGCGTAGTGCGCCCCAAACTAATGGCGTGGACAGTCTTTCGCCGAAGGACAAAACGTAATCTCTTGATTTAGGTGTAACTTCGCCGACGTAGCATATACCCATAAGCACTTTTTCCAGTTCATCAACAGTTTTCCTAATTATCTGTTTTACCTCTTTCCGTATGCCGTCGTCTTCTATTGCCTTCTCCGCTGCTTCTAAGTGCCGCGCAGTTAGTTGATTCGTGAACTCTTGAACTTTTTTCTCGCTTTGCCTTTTCGCCTGCTCCGCTTCCTCCATGAGCTGGTTTGTGACACCTGCTAAAGCGGAAACCACAACCACAACGCTGTAGCCTTTCTTGAAACTGTCTGCTACTATGCTGGCTACTCGGCGGATGTTCTCGCCCGTAGCAACGGACGTTCCTCCAAACTTCATAACTATCTTCATTCTTCATCCTTCCCATTCATGAGAGCATTTTGCTTGCTAATCTACGTCTTATTTCTAGCAAGTCCCTTAAAACTGCACTGGCGGTTTCCATGCCGCCGGCGCCTTTTCCAACAAGCGTTTGCTCGCCAGCGAATTCTGTGTAGAAAGTTACTGCGTTCAAGACGCCGCTGACGCATAGTGGGCTCGTTTTAGGTATCTCCGTGGGCTTAACGGTTGGTTTGCCTTCGCCGTCTATTGCGCCTATGAGCTTTATAGTATTACCCCTTTTTGCGGCTTCATCAAGCTCCTGCAAAGTCACATCTCGGATGCCTGTTCTATCCACGTCTCTCAGTGTCACCTTCCTATTCATCACCCAGTTGGATAGAATGACAATTTTGCATGCCGTATCAAAGCCTTCAATATCCATTGTAGGGTCTGCTTCAGCGTAGCCGAGCTTCTGAGCGTTCGCGAGCGCTTCTTGGAAGGACACGCGATTCTGCAACATTTCAGTTAATATATAATTGGTTGTGCCATTCAGTATGCCCTTTATGGCCAAGATTTTGTCTCCTGCAAGGCAACGCTTGGCAAACTCCAGCATGGGTGTTCCGCCACCTACTGTGCCGCTGAATCTAAAGTAAACATTGTTATACTCTGCTAATTCCATCAGCGCTGGCAACGCCAAAGCTAACGGGCCCTTATTGGTGGTTACAACATGCTTCCCTGTTTTGAACGCCTTGGTAATATGCGACATGGCGGGTTCGCCGTTTTTGATATTAACTGGCGTGACTTCAACAACGACTTCTGCTTCCACCGACTCGATAACGTCTAACGCTGACATTCCAGGCTGCCCAAACTCGGGATCCTTCGATATTGGAAAGCCCTTCTGCCTAAGCGCCTCCAGCTTTTCAGCGCTTAGCCCCCTTGGATTGATAACCGCACCATCTACATCAACAATGGCGACGATTTTCGGATTAAACCCGTAATCTTTTATCCTCTCCGAATAGCGTCGGACTATTATAGCAGTTACGCTTTTGCCGACCACACCGAAGCCAATCAAGATAATCCTCATATCCGCTTCACCTTGCCATTATTTCTATGGTCCTCTTTAATCCTAATACATCTTCTATAGCCGACATTTCAGCATCAACTTCCACTGGCTTTTCGCTCATCTTAACCGCTGTATCTGGATCCTTAAGCCCGTGGCCTGTGGTGACGCAGACTATGCGCTCATCTTTGCCTATTGCGCCATTTTCAACCAGCTTTATTAAACCTGCAATTGATGAAGCGCTTGCGGGCTCAACAAACAGCCCTTCAACTCTCGCCAGCAGCTTCTGCGCGCTGAGAATCTCCTCGTCAGTTACGGTTTCCGCTGTGCCCTTTGACTCGCGAATGGCGTTTAACGCCTTTTTCCAGCTTACAGGTGCGCCAATGCGTATGGCTGTCGCGACGGTTTCAGGCGCGGTCACGGGCACGATGGTGTCACTTCCAGTCTTTATCGCTTGCGCTATGGGCGCGGCGCCAGCAGCCTGTATGCCCGTCATCTTCGGCAAGCCCTTTACGAGGCCGAGCTCGTGAAACTCTTTGAAGCCTTTCCATATGGCGCTTATGTTCCCCGCGTTTCCGACGGGCACTATTACTCTGTCTGGCGCTTGCTGGTTTAGCTGATCGCAGATTTCGTAGCCCAGAGACTTTTGCCCTTCAATTCTGAATGGGTTAACCGAATTAAGCAGGTAAATGGTTCTGTGCTTCTCTGAAAGCTTAAGCACGATGTCTAAGGCTTGATCAAAGTTGCCGCGCACCTGTATGACCTTCGCGCCGTAAATCATGGCTTGCGAAAGCTTCCCGTATGCAATTTTGCCGGTAGGAATTAGCACTGCGCATTGTATTCCAGCCTTAGCAGCGTAAGCAGCCAGCGACGCTGAAGTGTTGCCTGTAGATGCACATATAACGGATTTAACGCCGAGCTCAACGGCTTTGGTGACGCCGACGGTCATGCCTCTATCCTTGAAGGAGCCTGTGGGGTTTTCGCCCTCGTTTTTCACGTAAAGCTCGCGTAATCCCAAATGCTTTGCTAAGCGCAGGCATGGATGGAGCCCTGTGCCTCCTTCGTTTAATGAAACAATTTTTGTAGGGTCATTTATGGGCATGAAGTCCCTGTAGCGCCACACTGAAAGCGGAGCGTTCCGCCATCCGCTTCTTTTAAGCGCTTTACTCAATTCTCCTTGTTCGTATTTTATTTCAAGTATGTCTCCGCATTTTCTGCAGAAGTACACGATTTCGTCTATTGCATACTTGCTTCCGCAGTTAATGCAAACTTGATTAGCCATCATATTCACCCAGTTGCGCCGCATGCTTCTTGTAAATGACTTTCATAGCTGGCAAACAGTATAAAACTGTAAGTATTAATACTATTGCTGGCGCTTAGCGCTCTTTGCCGCTGAAAAGTCATTTTCGCATCATCCAACGAGGTTAGATAGAACCTCGTAAGCTTTGAGGCTGTCCTTTTTCTCTACAACAATTATTGTTTCAGTCCAGCAGGAGATGAACTCTATAATGTTTACGTTTTGCTCCGCCAGCAGCGTCGTTAAGAATGCCACAACTCCAGGCGTTGCTTCCAGTTCCTCAGGTGAATGAATAACTATCATTGTGCAGTTATCATGCCTAACAAGTGCGTTAACTCTCTCAGGCATGTCGCTTCTATCGAGCAGGTAAACGAACTTGCCAAGCAAGTCAACTTTCATTCCATTTTTGGTGTTTAATTCTTTGCTTGTTATCATGACAGCTTTTCGGTCGTAAACTGCTATTCCGCTTCGCTTCAGAACATGCAGAACTTTCTCTTCCCTCTTCTGTTTATGCTTCTGCAGATCTTCTGCGAATCTTCGCAACGCCGCCTTTATGGCGCTGGTGTTTTCTATTTTTAGTTCTTTTTGAATCTGGCGGGCTAACTCGCTGAGGTTAACTATGCCCTTTTCCAGTGCCTCCAGCAGATACGGCTTATTTTGAAGGTGATTTCTTACAGTTTTAGCTATTGGCATGATGCATAAATGTATCAAATGGAACATTTAAAGCTTATCAAGTCACAAAAAAGTCGCAATGTTTAAAAACTACACCCGTAAGGTAAGGGAAATAAATTTCACCTTAAAAGCGGGGGAGCAAAACGACCGAAAAAATCGTATTAGCATACTCAGGCGGACTAGACACGTCCGTTATGATTAAGTGGCTTCAAGAGAAATACAACGCCGACGTAATAAGCGTAACAGTCAACGTCGGCCAACCAGAAGACCTAAAGGAAATCGAAGCGAAAGCCAAGAAACTCGGTGTTCTAAAACACTATTCAATAGATGCCAAAGAAGAATTCGCCAAAGATTACGTGTTTCCAGCAATAAAAGCCAACGCGCTTTATGAAGGTAAATATCCTATAAGCACCAGCCTCTCACGGCCGCTCATAGCTAAGAAGATGGTGGAAATCGCGGAAAAAGAAGGTGCAACAGGCGCTGCACATGGATGCACAGGCAAAGGCAACGATCAAGTACGCTTTGACGTGACACTTGGCGCGTTGGCGCCAGACTTGAAGATAATTGCGCCAGTCCGCGAATGGAACATGACAAGAGAAGAAGAAATCGAGTATGCCAAAGCAAAGGGTATCCCAGTTTCCACCGCAGCGAAGAAATACAGCATAGATCAAAGTATCTGGGGCAGATCAATTGAATGCGGCGTTCTAGAAGACGCTAGCAAAGAGCCTCCGGAAGACGCCTTCGAATGGACAGTCTCGCCTGAAAAAGCACCAGACAAACCAGAATACGTAACCATACACTTCCAAGCAGGAGTCCCTATTGCCTTGAATGGCAAGACGCTTGATCCGTTAACACTTATCGAAACATTAAATAAAACCGCGGGAAAACATGGAGTCGGCCGCATAGACCACATAGAAGACCGCTTAGTAGGCATAAAATCACGGGAAATTTACGAGTGCCCTGCCGCAACAGTCATCTTGGAAGCGCACAAGGACTTGGAGAAGATGGTGCTTACGCGGCATGAAGTTTTGTTTAAGCAGCAAATCGACGCGCAATGGACGTTTCTGGCTTATGCAGGCTTATGGGTGGAGCCTCTAAAAGAAGATCTTGAGGCATTCATAAACAAAACTCAGGAGAAAGTGAATGGCGAAGTTCGTGTGAAACTTTACAAGGGTGGGCTCCAAGTAGTTGGGCGCTCGTCGCCGATGTCGCTTTATGATAAGAACTTGGTGAATTATAACATAAAAACTGGTTTCAACCCTGCTTACTCAAAGGGCTTTATCGAACTTTGGGGTCTTCAAACAAGAATGGCTAACATTCTGAAAAGAAAAGCTGGAAACCTAAAAGGAGCCAAGGGAGGCGAGTAATGTCAAAGCTGCTGCGCGGCGGCCGTTTATCAGCAGTACGCGAAGACGTTGCCAAGTTTACCTCTTCAATGAAGGATGACCAGCGGCTTGCAGAAGCCGTAGTCGCCATCAACAAGGCTCACGTAATAATGCTTATGGAGCAGAAAATCCTCAAGCAGGCAGACGGCGCCAAGCTTCTGCAGGCACTCGCCAAGTGCTCCGGCGTAGCGTTAGATACTTCAGCTGAAGATGTCCACATGGCTGTGGAGGAAGCGGTGCTTAAAGAAGTAGGCGAAACAGTAGGCGGAAATCTTCACATTGCTAAGAGCCGAAACGACCAGGTTGCCACCGCCATCCGCATGGAACTACGGAAAGAGCTGCTTACGCTTATGCGCGCCGTAGCTCATGTGCAGGAGCACTTGATAGAAGTTGCAGAAGATCATTTGAAAACAGTCATTTTGGAGTACACACATCTGCAACCAGCCCAGCCAGTAACCTTTGCCCACTACCTTCTATCACATTGCGCTGCCTTAGAACGCGACCTCGAGCGCCTTCAAAACGTTTACACACGGGTTAACGTCTGTCCACTCGGCGCAGGCGCTTTGGCCACAACAAGCTTTCCAATAAACCGCGACAGAACCGCGGCACTTTTAGGCTTCGCTGGCATCGCTGAAAACTCTATTGACGCCGTGGGCAGCCGAGACTTCATCACCGAAACACTTGCCGTGCTGGCGCTTATCGCCGTCAACCTAAGCCGATTCGCCGAGGATCTAATAATTTGGAGTTCACCCGACTTCGGCGTGGTGGAGCTGCCAGACGAGTTCACCAGCACAAGCAGCATAATGCCGCAGAAGAAAAACCCTGAAATCTTAGAGGTTATTCGTGCACGCGCCAGCCATGTGCTGGGCGATTTTGTAGCTGCTGCAGCAACAGTGAAAAGTTTACCTTCTACGTACAATCTTGACTTCCAAGAGATAACGCCTAAGCTGTGGGCATCCATAGAAACTGTACGTTCCTCACTGGACATGTTTCATAAGCTGTTGCCCAAACTGAAAGTAACACAAAATATTGCTGATAAGGCAAACGCGAGTTTTGTGGCGGCCACAGAGCTTGCCAACTTACTCGTACGCAAATATGATGTTCCCTTCAGAACCGCGCATAAGATAGTCGGCGCCTTCGTCAAAGCGTTGATAGAGGCGCAGCGGACTTTCGCAGAAGCTACACCTGAAATGCTTCAAAAAGTAGCAGAAAACTCAGCGAACATCAAGTTGACAGTTAAGGCTGAAGAGCTAAAGGCACTGACTGATCCGCTTGCGCTAGTTGAAGCTTGCAAAGTCAAGGGCGGCCCTGCGTCCGAAGTAGTTAAAAAGGCGTTGGATACATGGAAGGAAAAGTTGCTTAACACCAAATCCCATATATTGCAGTTGAATAAGCTGCTTGAAAAAGCCGAAAATGAGTTGGAAGCAGCTGTTGCTTCATATTCCACTGAAAAACGTAAAACTTAAAAATCCACAATGGTAGGTAGTATAGGGCTTTGGTACCCGAACAAACTTCCAGCAAAAACAAGAGAGCGGTTCTACTGTTAGAGGACGGCACTGTCTTTATCGGCAAAGGTTTTGGCGCAACCGGGAAAGTTTCAGGCGAAGTGGTTTTCTCCACTTCTATGGTGGGCTATCCAGAATCGCTCACAGACCCTTCATATAAAGGGCAAATTTTAACTTTAACCTACCCGCTTATAGGCAATTATGGCGTTCCACCATACGATCTCAAATTCGGCCTGCCCATATACTTCGAGTCAGACCGCATCCAGGTGCAGGGTTTAGTTATCCACGAGTTATGCCATGAACCGCATCACTGGGCGTCAACAAGAACACTGGACAAGTGGCTGCAAGATGAAGGCGTGCCTGGCATCTACGGCGTTGACACTCGTCGTCTTACTAAGAAACTGCGAACACACGGTGTAATGCTCGGTATCCTCCAAGTTTGTGATGTCGATGAAGAGCCCAATTTAGAAAGCCTTCTTCAAGAAGCGAAAAGGGGCATTCCAGATCCCAACTTGACCGATTTAGTCAAGGAAGTAACTGTGAAGGAACCCATCCACTATAATGTTGACGGCAAATACAACGTAGTTCTAATTGACTGTGGCGTCAAATATAATATTCTGCGGAACCTGCTGAAGCGCGGCATCAACGTGATACGAGTGCCCTACGATTTCTCAGCGAAAGAAATTTTGGAGTATCATCCAAACGGCGTTTTCCTAAGCAACGGCCCAGGCGACCCGAAAAGATGTGTTAGCACCATCAAATGCGTCAGCGAGCTTGTTGATAAAGTTCCTATGATGGGCATCTGCTTGGGCGCTCAAATACTTGCGTTGGCAGTGGGCGGTGACACTTACAAGCTGAAGTATGGGCATCGCTCTCAAAATCAGCCTGCGCTAGATTTGAAGACTAACCGTTGTTACATAACCACACAGAATCACGGCTATGCCATCGACACGGAATGCTTCTGCAGGATTCCGTTGGAGCCATGGTTCATAAACGCCAACGACAAAACTATTGAAGGCGTAAAACACAAGAGTAAACCCGCTTTTGCTGTGCAGTGGCATCCTGAAGCCTCGCCTGGACCATATGACACCGAGTTTCTCTTTGAGGAATTCAAAAGGCTAATGGAGGCTGCTTGAAGTGCCGAAGTTTGATTGGATACGCAAAGTGCTGGTGCTGGGAAGCGGCGCCATAAAAATCGGCGAAGCAGCCGAGTTCGATTATTCCGGTAGCCAGTGCCTCAAGGCTCTGCGGGAAGAGGGCATCGAAACTGTCCTGGTAAACCCGAACGTGGCTACCATTCAAACAGACCCGCGTCTTTCAGGCAAAGTGTACTTGTTACCAGTTACACCTGAATACGTGGAAAAGGTCATCCAAAAAGAAAGACCTGATGGGATTCTTTTAGGGTTCGGCGGGCAAACCGCGCTGAATTGCGGTGTCGAGCTTGCCCAGAGAGGCGTTTTCGAGAAGTATAACGTGAAGGTTCTGGGAACACCTGTTGAATCAATAGAGTGTACTTCAAACAGAGAACTCTTCAAGCAAGTGATGACTAAAGCCGATGCGCACCCGCTGAAAAGTAAATCTGCCACCACAGTTAAGGATGCCATTGCCGCGGCTGAAGAAATTGGTTATCCAGTCATAGTTAGAGTTGCCTACACGCTTGGTGGCAAAGGTGCAGGCGTTGCTCATAATGCATGGGAGTTAAGAGAAATAGTCACGCGGGGCTTAGCGCAGAGCCGCATAACTCAAGTGCTCGTGGAAGAGTATGTGGGCCACTGGAAGGAACTTGAGTATGAAGTAATGCGCGACTACGCGGACAACTGCTTAACTATCTGCAACATGGAAAACCTAGATCCAATGGGTGTTCACACAGGTGACTCCATCGTTATTGCACCTTCGCAGACTCTGACAAACCGTGAATATCACCTTATGCGCTCAGCCTCGATAAACGCTATAAGAGCGTTGGGTATAATCGGCGAATGCAACATTCAATGGGCACTTCATCCGAAGTCAGAGGAGTTCCGCGTTATCGAAGTTAACTCTCGTATGTCAAGAAGCTCTGCGCTTGCAAGCAAAGTAACAGGTTACCCGCTAGCGTACATCGCCACAAAGCTGTCCATCGGCTACCTTCTTCCAGAACTTATAAACAAAGTCACCGGAGTAACAACTGCCTGCTTTGAGCCAGCACTTGACTATGTCACGATTAAGATTCCAAGATGGGATCTGCAGAAATTCAAAAACGCGGACCGCCATATTGGTCCTCAAATGCGCTCTGTAGGTGAAGTAATGGCGATTGGGCGTTGCGTAGAAGAGGCGTTGCAGAAAGCGGTGCGGATGCTAGACCTTGGCAAGAAGGGGCTTGTTTGCAACGAGGATGAGGATGAACCTGAACCAATCGAGAACATTAAAGATGTTTTGGCGAATCCAACAGATGAGCGGCTCTTCAAGATAGTTAAAGCCCTAAAAATGGGCATATCCATAGAGGAAATCTACCGCTTAAGTGGCATAGACCCATTCTTCCTCTATAAAATCAGAAACATCATTGATATGGAAAGAAAGCTTCGCGAATTAAACCTCAATGACAAGGGTGCTGCGGAAGTTCTACGAGAAGCCAAGCGCCTAGGCTTCTCTGATGAGCAAATCGCTATTTGCCTAAAAACAGATCCATTCGCAATAAGAGAATTCAGAAAGAAAGCCGGTATAGCCCCTGTCGTGAAGCAGATTGACACTTTAGCTGCGGAATGGCCTGCTAAAACAAATTATCTTTACATGACATATGGCGGCGACGAGGACGACATTGACTTCAGTCATCATGAGAGCAAAGTTATTGTTCTTGGCGCTGGAGTTTTCAGAATCGGCTCAAGTGTGGAATTCGATTGGTGTGGCGTCAACACAATTTGGGCGCTTAAGAAAAACGGTATCAAAGAAGCCATAATGGTCAACTACAATCCAGAAACGGTCTCAACAGATTACGACATTTCCGACAAGCTATACTTTGAAGAATTGACTGTTGAGAGAATTCTGGACATTTACGAGAAAGAACAGCCCATGGGCGTAATCGCCAGTGTTGGCGGGCAAATCCCTAATAATTTGGCATTAAAACTGGCAAATGCTGGAGTAAAACTGCTTGGCACTTCAGCAGAAAATATAGATCTAGCCGAAGACAGATCAAAGTTCAGCGCTCTCCTTGACGAACTTGGCATACCACAACCAAGCTGGAGCAAACTCACATCCATAGAGGAGGCTAAACGCTTCGCAGAGAAAATCGGTTACCCAGTAATCGTGCGGCCAAGCTATGTCTTGTCTGGTTCCGCCATGCGTGTGGCGTATGATGAGACTGCGCTGGAAAACTTTCTCAAATTAGCCGCTAAAGTTTCTCGCGAGCATCCCGTAGTAATCTCCAAATTCATAGAAAAGGCAAAGGAAGTTGAGGTAGACGGCGTTTCTGACGGAGAAACCGTTCTCATCGGCGCCATAATGGAACACGTAGAAAACGCGGGCGTCCACAGCGGTGACGCCACTATGAGCATTCCGCCCCATACTCTTCCGCCTGAGATTCAAAAGAAAATTGAAGAGTCTACGCAGAAAATTGTTAAAGCCCTGAACATCAAGGGACCCTACAACATACAGTATCTAGTGAAAGACGGCGTGGTCCACGTTATCGAATGCAATTTACGCGCATCCAGATCAATGCCTTTCGTAAGCAAAACGCGCGGCGTAAACCTCATAGAGCTTGCAACGCTGGCAATGCTGGGCAAAAAAATCGACTTCGTGAAGCTACCGCCCACGATACATGTAGGCGTAAAGGTGCCCCAGTTCAGTTTCATGCGACTGAGCGGCGCAGACCCAGTCCTAGGTGTTGAAATGCTCAGCACCGGCGAAGTAGCATGCTTAGGCGAAAACTTTGCTGATGCTTTTTCAAAAGCGTTACAAGCGGCTGAGTTCCGAATTCCGCCTAAGGGCGGCTCAGTGCTTATAACGGTCGGCGGAGACGAACCTAAAAGACGAGTCGTGCCTATCGCAAAGGCGCTCGAAGAAATGAACTTCAAGATTTACGCTACGGCGCACACAGCTGAGGTGCTGCGGGCGGAAGGGATAAAGAGCGTGACGATTCTGCATAAGGTCAAGGAAGCCAGTGTGAGCCCGAACATTCTTGATTACCTCCGAGAGCAAAAGATCGATTTAGTCATAAACGTTCCCATGGGCAGCAAAAACAAGAGCTACTCTGATGTTTTGACTGACGGTTATATCATTCGTCGGCAAGCAGTGGAATTTAATGTTCCTGTTATTACGAATCTCGAGTTGGCTTCTGCTCTTGTCAAGGTTTTACAGCAGCAAGGCAACAACGGCACTACAATTCGCTCTCTAAACGAATACATGGACGAGTTGCCGTGGAAGTATTGGTGAAGGGCTGATTTTTATCGATGATTCCTGTTTCTTCGTTTTCTGTGAAATTAAAAGTGTAACTTTCTAAACGTATAGAAACTTCCAAAAGCCTTTAATACACGTTTTGGTATTTCGGTTGGGTTGTTGGTTGGAGGTAAACGAAACTCAAACCCGAACAGAATACCCGAACAATTGAAGAAATAAACGAGAAAATAAGAAAAGGCGATGTCCAAGTTTTAACCGCTGAAGAGATGAAGCGACTCGTTGAAAGCAGCGGCGTTGAAGTTGCTTTCCGAGAAGTTGACGTCGTAACCACAGGAACTTTTGGCGCAATGTGCTCTTCAGGCGCCGTAATAAATCTTGGACATGCCGATCCACCGATAAAAATTGAGAAAGCATGGATAAACGATGTGCCGATTTGCCATCCTGGCGCAGCTGTTGACTTGTACATAGGCGCCACTTCCATGTCCGAGAGGCAGCCCTTCGAGTACGGAGGCGGCCATGTTATTGAGGATCTTGTAAGCGGCAAAGAAGTTGAGTTGAGGGCTACAGCATACGGTACCGACTGTTACCCGAGAACGCAGATTCGCACGCATCTAACGAAGGATGATTTGAACCAGTTTTATCTGCTAAACTTCCGCAACTGCTATCAACGTTACGCCTGCGCCGTAAACAGCCGGGATGAGACGATTTACACGTACATGGGCAAGTTGCTGCCAAGGTTGAAGAACGCTACCTATTCTGGCGCGGGCGAGTTAAACCCGTTGATGAATGATCCTGAATACGAAACCATAGGCATCGGCACAAGAATTTTCTTGGGCGGAACGCAAGGCTACGTGATCGGCGAGGGAACTCAGCATGACCCGCAGAACCGCTTAGGCACCATAATGGTCCGCGGCGACGCCAAAAAAATGAGTCCCGAGTTTCTGCGGGGTGCATCTTTCACGAGGTATGGCACCACGCTTTACGTTGGAATAGGCATACCTATACCTATCTTGAATTTGGGTTTGGCTAAGAAAACCGCCATACGCGATGAGGAAATCTTTACTAACGTTGTGGATTATGGTGTGCCGCGCAGAAATCGTCCAGTGCTGGGGCGCGTAAGTTACAAAGAGCTGAAGTCAGGTTCAATAACTGTAGGCGACAAACGGATACGCGTTAGCTCGCTGTCCAGCCTGAAAACTGCACGCAAAATAGCTGCCACTTTAAAAAAATGGATTGAAGAAGGCGAGTTCTATTTGACAGCGCCTGTTGAGCGGTTGCCGCTTGACACAGTGTTTAAGCCGATGCGGCAAACCGAAGAGGTATCCTTTGTGGCTAACGTAATGCAAAAGGCAATTACGTGTAAAGAAAACGAGACGCTGCAAGTAGTCGCTGAGCGCATAGTCACGCGCTCAGTTAACCACATTATAATGGTCGACGATAACGGCAAGCTAACTGGTATAGTGACTTCATGGGATATAACTCGTGCATTGGCGCATGGCAAAACAGCGCTGGCGGATATAGTTACTCGAAGAGTGATAACAGCGAGGCCTGACGAGCCCTTAGAAACCGCCTCAAAAAGGATGGCGCAACATAACATTTCCGCCTTGCCAGTTATAGACAACGACAAGAGAGTGCTTGGTATAGTCACTGCCGAGGATGTGTCTAAACTACTGGGAAGGTGAAAAACTAAATGGCGCGGATACTTCTCAGGTTCTCTGAAAGCATTGTTGAGAAGCCAATAATCGCGCAGATAATCTTGGAATTGAAAGTGCCAATTAACATTATCACTGCGCATGTGAACTCAAAAGGCGGCGAGGTCATAGCGGAAGTGCCCAACGAAGCTTTAGATAAGGTGGTTAAGGCTTTCCGCCAAAGAGGTGCCCTAGTCAGTATACCAAAGCTCATTGAAGTTGATAGCGAAAAATGCATCAGCTGCGGCGCCTGCGTAACGCTATGTCCCGTAGAAGCGATTAAAATTGACGAGGACAAAACAGTGGTTTTCGACAAAGAAAAATGCATCGGTAGCATCTGTAGCGCATGCGTAGACGCTTGCCCCACCAGATCCATCAAATCAGTCAAACAGAATAATGCAGAAACTATAGCTAACAGTAAGTAATAACGCCGTTTTGGAGCGTAGCAATGAAAGATCTCCTCAAGGAATCTTTTATCCTCAAAGAATCCAATTGTGTTATAATCTCTGACACGATAGAAGGCATTCAAGCAGCCAAAGAATCCATTAAACAAAATAGACACAAGCTCGAAGAATACATTAAAACCAACCCCAAATTTCTACACGCTCTCAAGCCTGTTCCCATTCCAAGTAAGCCGCTGGTTGCCAAACTGATGGCAGAAGCAGCGGAGAAAGCAAACGTGGGGCCTATGGCTGCCGTCGCAGGTGTTTTAGCCGATTTAGCTGTAAAAGCCATGCTCCGCGCCGGATGTAAAGTAGCAGTTGTGGAAAACGGCGGAGAAATCTCCGCTGTGTCGAATGCGCCTATAGATGTGGCAGTTGCCGTGGGCGATACACCGCTGTCAAAACGATTCGGCTTTAGACTCACAGAGTTCCCCATAGGAATCGCCACGAGCTCCGGCCGTTTTAGCCATGCCTTAAGCTTTGGCGATGCGGATGCAGCTACAGTTTTCTGCAGAGATGCAGGCTTGGCTGATGCTGCAGCAACAGCCGTCTGTAATGTGGTGAAGGGCGAAAATTATCAAGTTGCCATTCAAGCGGGAATAAATAGAGCGTTGTCTATTCAAGGCGTCGAGGGTGTACTCATAATTTACAGGGAGTTCACTGGAACGGCAGGCAAGCTTCCGCAGATCATTAAAATTAATTAAGTTGTTGTGCTTGTGTAAATCAACATTATTTGCTTCAGTGTAGGAATCATATTTGACATAACGTGGGCATACAAATGCCATGTTAACTCAAAAAGTCGCAGGTCAGTCTAACGCATTGAAGGGCATTTACGCTTTGATTATCCAGTTAGACAGAGACATGAGCGTGGCTGTCGGCGCTTTAGGCGAATTGGCATTCAAAAAAGGATTATACGCATACATCGGCTCTGCGCAGAGCAATTTGATTCATCGACTAAAACGCCATTTTAGACGAGAAAAACGCTTATTTTGGCACATAGATTATTTGCTTAACCAGCGCGGCGCGAAAGTAGTTAAAGTTTTTTACAAGGAAGCAGACAAAAGCGGGGAATGCTTACTTGCCCAAGTGATCAGCAAAAAAGGTACGCCTGTTGCAGGTTTTGGCTGCTCGGATTGCCATTGCAAAAGCCACCTATTCAATATTACTGAATATCACTTTCTGCAAGAAACGATGCAAACTGTACGCCTGGAAACATTCACCTTCTAATGAAAGAATACGATGGCATGCTGAAAAATCAGTCATAGTCTAGTCAGATCTTCGTTTGAAACGGCAAAGTCCTAGCCACTTACTTATTTTTGAATGACAGTATCCGTCCACATTATTAACGCAGTGAGACATTTCGCATCTTCGTCTACGCACTTTATCAAACTCTCCTGAACGAATACCATTGAAAAAGGGCGAATAAATAAATCCTTTCTACATTTCCGACAATAGTCTTTTCAATTTTTGCTTACACGATAACAGACTATTTTTCCATTAACGTTGAATGTAAAACAGCTTTTGGGACGTAAGACGATCCGCACGTGAATTTACACTCAACTGACAAGCTTATAGAATGACAAGTCCAATTGCACGATGCCAAAACTTTTGATGAGGCTACCCAACTAGCATAAAAAGGCTTTGTGTATGTTACTGTCATGGATAGCCGTAAGCTGTTCCGAAAAAGAAATAAGCACTTGTTTATGTTAAAAATATGCAGTTTACATACCGCGGTCGTAGTCTAGTCTGGTCTAGGACATCAGCCTGCCACGTTGACGACCCGGGTTCAAATCCCGGCGACCGCACCAACCAGAACCTACGGTTCCCAGGTTCCCTCCCTTTTGGCGATTTACGCCCTCAACCGCCTCAATTAGC
>JAWCNL010000002.1:0-128996 GCA_038848695.1 Bathyarchaeia archaeon | reverse complement strand
AATTTTTTACATTCTTGAGAGTAGGGTCATAGAAGAAAGTGATGGTGTAGAAAAAGAGCGTAAAATAGCTTTAACTACAAAACACATCGCAGAACAATTCAAATGGTCTGCTCAGTCAGTTAGGAAAGCAGTGGCAAGCCTTGGAATCGCAGAGAAAGGCTTACCTAATGTTATTAAGATTGACGGGCGTTCTCAACGTGTTATTTTCTTTGACCCAAGGCGATTGGAAAAGCGTCTACGCGAGTTTGTTGTAGGATATGTGCCTAACACGGTTACGCAAGTTACGGGAGTTACGGATTTTATGTGCAGTGCTGATAAAAATTCGCTGTTAGCCTACTCTGAAAACTCAGATACACTGCATAGAAAAAGCGTAACTTCCGTAACCTCTGTAACCGAACCTTCAGCGCCAGAGCGAACCTGTGGTTCATGCGCGCTTTTCCATAAGCCAAGCTGCGTTTACCCAAGCGATAATTTCATGCAGATTCCAGAAAACGCAGTTTTCGCTTTAGACTGCCGAAGCTTTACTCCTAAATGCGAGGCTTAAGTTATGGTTGAAGCTGCTTCTCCGCTGCTGCGATGCCCTGAATGCGGATCCGAGAGACTTTATAGTGATGGGCTTAGGTATTTGAGCAGCGGGGAGGCGGTTCAGCGTTGGCTATGCCGAAGCTGCGGTTATCGCTTCAGCGAGAAGAGGTTTTCAGAAAATTCTTTTAAGGAATGTCAGACAGAAAACGTTAATCGCCAAGTATGCGCTGTCCTCGAGGAAGCGAAAAACTTGAGCTCTGCGCAAGAAACCAAAACTTGCGCGGGAGAAAGGGAGACAAAACAGCAGGATGCTAAAGGCAAAATCTTGCAGTTTGCACTATACCTTAAACTGCAAAATTGCAGCGAACACACGATAAAAGGATGGAGCCAGAAACTTAGACGGCTTGCAGACAATGCAGACTTGGATGACCCTGATAGCGTCAAGAGATTCTTAGCGTCATTGGATATAGCTGAAAGCTCGAAACATGCCTTCTGCGTCGCATACACTGCTTTCCTGAAATGGCAAGGAAAAAGCTGGACGCCGCCAAAATACAAGGGAACACAGAAGTTGCCCGAATTCATTCCGACAGAGCAGGAGATAGATGCATTAATCGCTGGATGCGGCAAAAAAACCGCAGCTATAATCCAAGTTCTTAAAGAAACTGGAATGAGGATCGGCGAGTGCCTAAGCCTCACATGGAGCTCAATTAACCCTGAAGCACACACTATAACGTTGAACACACCTGAAAAGAACAGTAACCCACGAATCTTCAAGGTTTCAGCTAAGCTGATTGGGATGCTTCAGTCGCTACCAAAAATCAACGATAAAGTATTCGGAAAAACTACTTCCAGAAACGCAAGCATCTGCTTAGCATATCAGCGCAAGAAGATTGCGAGGAAACTGGCGAATCCACGCATAGCCAAAATACACTTCCACCTAATCAGACATTGGAAGGGCACAATGGAGTACCACAAGACACAGAACATTATCCATGTGCAGAAACTGCTTGGGCATAAAAGCATCCTAAACACACAGCTATACGTCAACCTTGAGCAAGCAATCTTCACCGTTAACGAAGACTACGAGGTTAAAGCCGTAGAAACTTTAGAGGAAGCGGTTAAACTGCTTGAAGTCGGCTTTGAATACGTCACAGACATGGATGGCAAAAAGCTGTTTAGGAAGCGGAAATAATGAAGCCACTTATACATTCTATTGAAAATTTTAACGTTTTATGTGGAATTTTTCTATTACATCTTTTGCTTTTTCTCTTTTTCGCCGGTGCTCCTCAAGGAACTTGTTAAGACGCTCCGTCAGATCCTTCTTGCATTCGCCACATAGCATCTCGCCTGTGCGGCATCGGCGCTCGCGCTCCATGAGCTTTTTGTCATCTTCTTCGAATAGATAAACGTAATACTGGAAAATCGAGCATATGGTAGGGTCTGCGCCTGTTTTCCGCTGCTCCGCAGCAGTGGGTTTCCCGCCCGTGAAGGCGTTCCAGATTTTCCGTTTAACCAGCTCAGGCGGATCCATGGTGAAAATGCTGGTTTCAGGCATTGAGGCGCTCATTTTCCCGCCTGGCCCGAGGCCGGGTAGGAAACGGCAGTGAATCTGCGCTGGCTTGTAGTAGCCGAGTTTCTGCGCTATGTCGCGGGTAACCCGCCAGTACGGATCCTGATCGATGGCTGCTGGAATCAACGCAGGAACGTTCTCGCCTGTTAACTTCTTGTGGATGAAGCAGGGCACCGCTTGCAGCGCAGGCCAGAAAATCCAGCCGATGTTGGTGCTGTCTTGGAAGCCGAAGGTTGCCTTTGCAGTGGAGTAAGTTATGCGCTTTGCAACTTCCAGCGCTATGTCATAAAGCAGGTCAATGTCCTCGACATCGTAGATTATGAAGGTGTCTTCTGGCTTGAAGCCCAAGGCGATTAAGTCTAGCGCGTTTTCGTAAGCGTACCGCCTTGTTTCCGTAAGATTCGCCTCATCGTCCACGATGAATTTTTCGTCATCAGTCATCTGGAAATACAGCCGCGCGCCAAACTTCTCCTGCAAGTGCCGCGTGAAAATCCATGGCACCAGATGCCCAATATGCACTGGACCAGATGGGCCTCTGCCCGTGTAAAGCACAAACTTCACACCTTTTTCATAAAGCTCTAACACCGTGTCCAAGTCGCGGTGCGAAAAGAAGATGCGCCTCTGAAGCTGAAGATGCAGCTTGCCCGTGTATCGGGTAACTTTTGCGAGTAGCTCCTCGGTTAGGGGCTGGGTGCCGAATTCGCGTATCAAGCGTTCGTAGTCAACTTTTCCTTTAACTTCCCATGGGGTGACAACCATCTCGTTTCCTGAACTATGAGGCGACGCCGTTGTAATCACCAGCTGCTTTTG
The DNA here is from genome assembly GCA_038848695.1 of Bathyarchaeia archaeon. Classification (GTDB taxonomy): domain Archaea; phylum Thermoproteota; class Bathyarchaeia; order Bathyarchaeales; family Bathycorpusculaceae; genus JAOAIV01. The sequence goes on along the minus strand of JAWCNL010000002.1, from coordinate 126,091 downwards.
AAGAGAAGGAAAGCTGGCGGGCATATATGCTTTTTTCGCAAGAACTCCGCCGTTTGGGCCTAGGAGCGCGAAAAATCTCCCCTTCATAAACTTCAAATGATATGTGGTCAACAGCCACCAATTGGTCGTAACGTTTGACTAGCGAATCAACATCCACAGCGGGTTTACCCATAACTTCACCAAAGTCAAGCGAAATATTAGGGACCGAAGATTTCCCTATATAAATTTGCATAAAACCCGAAAACACATGCCCTTATCTTTAAGCACACGCGAATCAACATGCTTTTATTAGCGACGTTAGAACTACAATAGCAAAAAGCGCGCTTGCATTAACGAAGGCACAAGAATATGGTTAACCTTAGGGCACAAGAACTTAAAGTCCTCGCTTCAATAACCCGTTCAAGCGGCAAAGCCTCAGTTGAACAGTTAATCCGCGAGACTAAATTATCCGACGCAGCTGTCATGCGTGCAGCGTTAACTCTTCAAGAGCAAGGGCTCGTCAAAATTCACTCGGAGCCGCAGGTTATTGTCAAGCTCAGCGCGGAAGGCGCTATGCACGCAGAAAACGGCTTGCCCGAAAGACGCCTCATAAAGGCTTTGCTAAAATTAGGCGGCGAAGCAAATTTGGACAGCGCGGCAGCTGAAGCCGGTTTGGATCAGCAGTTTAAGCAAATAGCGCTGGGCTGGGTTATAAAGAAAAACTGGGCAGTTTACGACTCAAAAACCAACACGCTGCGAGTTGCCGCCAACCTGCTTCAGCAAGGTCAAGCGTCAGAAGGCGATGACGAGAAACTGCTCAGCCATTTACGGGCAAATGAGCAGGTGCCGCTTAACACGTTAAGTGTGCCGCTGCAAGCCGCCGTGCAAATGCTTAAGAAACGTAAACTGCTGCTTACTGAAGAGAAAACTCACCGCATCATAGAAGTCACCGAGGCAGGCAAAAAAGCTGCAGCGCAGATTTCTGCCGCTCCAGTGGAGGTTACGCAGCTCACGCCCGAACTCATAATCACAGGCAAATGGCGTAACGTAAAGCTTAGTAAGTATAACATTGAGGCGCCTGTGGCTAAAACTTGGCCTGGAAAAAAGCATCCATATCTAAGTTTCCTAGAGGAGGTGCGCGCTAAACTGGTCACTTTAGGCTTCAAGGAGATGACAGGCACCAATGTGGAAACGTCCTTCTTCAATTTTGACGCTTTATACACGCCGCAGGATCACCCGGCCCGCGAAATCTTCGGCATATACTTCGTAAAGAAACCTGAATACGGTGATATAAGCGCCTACGAGAAGGCAGTAGCAAACGTTAAGGCTACTCACGAGAACGGCTGGTGCACAGGCTCAACAGGCTGGGGCTACAAATATTCGATTCAAGAGGCAAAACGCTTGATTCTACGGGGCCACGGCACCTGCTTAAGCGCGAGAACACTGTTAAGCCCGAAGCTGGAGATTCCTAGCAGATACTTCTCCATTGCCCGCTGCTACAGGCCAGAAGTGGTGGATAAGACGCATCTCAGCGAGTTCAATCAGGTAGAGGGCATAGTCGTCGAGGAGAACCTTACGCTACGAGACTTGCTGGGAGTCTTGGCAAAGTTCGCTCTCGAAATTGCTGGCGCAGATAAGGTGCGTTTCAAGCCAGACTATTTCCCATTCACCGAACCCAGCGTGGAGCTCAGCGCTTACAAAAAAGGCTATGGCTGGATCGAATTCGGCGGCTCCGGAATTTTCAGACCCGAAGTTACACTGCCCTTGGGCGTGAAGGTGCCCGTTATCGCATGGGGCTTGGGTGTCGACCGCCTATTCATGATGCGCGCAGGCGTGGATGACATACGATACATTTTCAGTCAGAACCTAGACTGGCTGAGGAGAAAAGAGGTGGCGTAAGATGCCGACGATAGATGTGGATTGTGCTGAATTGGAGCGACTGCTTGGCTGGAGCTGGCACGGCGACATCGAAAAGCTGGATGAGCTGCTGGCATTTGTCAAAGCGGAAGTGAAACTTTACAGTAAGCAGGAAAACATTGCGAGCATCGAATTGAAGGACACAAACCGCCCTGACTTGTGGAGCGTCGAAGGCTTAGCACGTGTGCTCCGTGGTTTCCTTAACCTTGAGAAGGGCCCGCGTAGCTACGAAGTTAACCCGCCAATATTGGAGGTGCATGTTGACGCACGGCTCAGCAGCATACGTCCGTTCATTGGTTGTGCCATTGTCAAAGACTTGAAGCTAACAGACACAATCATCCGCGGGCTCATGCATTTGCAAGACAAGCTGGATCAGACTTATGGACGAAGCAGGCAAAAAACCTCCATCGGACTTTACGATTACAACTTGATTTCTCCGCCGCTTAAATACACAGTTGCAAAGCCTGACGCCATCAAATTTGTCCCGCTTGGCTTTGAAGAAACGCTGAGTTTAGCGGAGATTCTGGAGCGGCATCCGAAAGGCTTAGAGTACGGGCACATAGTCAAAAAGCAAGGCATGTATCCAATTCTGCTGGATTCAGAACAGAAAGTGCTTTCGTTTCCGCCAATTATAAATTCGAATGACTTGGGCAAGGTTACAGAGACAACCCGGAATGTGCTGGTGGAAGTCACGGGCACAGTCCATCAAACCGTACTTAACACGTTGAACTTGGTGACGCTGGCGCTGATTGACCGCGGAGGCAGGGCGTACGCTGCCGAAGTGCATTATCCCGACGAAGCATTTTATCCTGCCAAACGGGTTATAACTCCAGAGTTCAGCAGCAGACGCATGGATTTAAGCGCTGACTACGCGAAAAAAGTCCTTGGCTTCCAGCTTACCACTGATCAGATGGCGCAACTGCTTTTAAAGGCGGGGTTGGGTGTTGAAAAAATCAGCGGAAGCAACATCACCGTAATAGTTCCATGCTACCGCGTCGACGTAATGCACCCAGTGGACTTGGTAGAAGACGTTGCCATCGCCTACGGTTACGATAACATTGAACCGCTTTGGCGTGAATTGCCCATAACAGGCTGTGAGAGACCCGAACAGCGGCTAATTAACATTGCACGCGAGCTCATGGTCGGCTTAGGCTTTCAAGAAATTTTGACTTACACGTTAACAAACCCGGAAAATCTCTTCGACAAGATGAACTGCGAAAGAGATCGCGTCATAGAAATAGTTAACCCCAAGGTTGTAACCATGACATGCTTACGGAACTGGCTTTTACCGGGCTTAATGGAATTTCTTAGCAATAACCAGTCAGTAGAGTTTCCTCAGAAAATCTTCGAGCTAGGCAAGGTTACGCTACAAGATGAGACAAGAGAAACGAAAACTCGAGACGAAGAGTGGCTTGCAGCAGCAACATCGCATTCGAGCGCTAGTTTCAGCGAAATCAAATCCACACTGGACGCATTTTTCATGAACATGGGCGTCGAGTGGCAGATAAAGGCAACTACACATCCAAGCTTCATTGAGGGCAGAGTAGGCACGGCAACAGTTAACGGCACAAACGTGGGAATCATAGGCGAAATCCACCCGCTAGTGCTGGAAGCATGGAAACTTGAAAATCCCGTGGCAGCCTTCGAAATAAACATGAACAAAATAATTGAAACAAAGGTAACTAAGCGAGCGACGCATTTTATTTAATCAACTATAATGGCCCTGCAGATAGCTCTCCTCTACTATTTTCTGCATAGTTTGGTCATTAGGCGGGAAAAATGCGACGTGATTTTTATTAGGTACCAAAAATGGTGAAAGCGGGCCCGACGGGAATTGAACCCGTGACCCCCGGATTTCTTTGGCCGCGGGCTTAAAAGTCCGGTGCTCTGTCCTTACTGAGCTACGGGCCCTCTCGGCATATTTTACGCTCATAGGAGAAACAAAAAAGAGGTTTTTTAGCGTTTCGATTCAATACTGAAAGAAAAATTAAGAATTGCCTTGTGCCCTCAAAATGTTTGCCATGAACCCTTTGACTTTATCGCTTGTGTTCATTAATATGTCTATTGTTTTTCGCCCTTCTCCGTAAGTTTATAAACGCGTTTCCTCTCGTCCCATACGCCTTCCACAAGCCCATTTCTCTCGAGAGAGTACAATAGCGAATATACGGTGCCTGAACTGACAAGAAGATTGAACTTGTTATGAATATATGAGATAACATCGTAACCGCTGAGAGGCCCATTTCGCAACTCACTCATTATTATTATATCCATGAAGTTTTTGATTATTCGCTCATGCATTTTCTTGAGAATTTGGCCCTCTCGAGTTTGCTGTTGCTTACAGCAACTGTTAGTGCTACCATGTTCGGTCACGTCGTGACTTTTTTATTCATGTTTGGATATATAAGATTTATTCGAATTTCGAATTTGATGTTGAAACAAAACCCAAAATATACATACTAAAAAATTGCATAAACTTGACACCATAGAAACTAAATTTAACATAGCTCTTTCTACGCTAAATGCGCCTTTTATACACGAGAAAACCCTTGCCTTTTATTTTGACTGCAACGCGTTTAACTATGCCACTTTTTGGAAAAAGTTTCAACATTCAATTATATAAACAGCAGGAAAATATTAAGATTTTAAACACATAGTTTTCATTTCGCTGATAGATACCGCTGTTTTTATTATTAAGCGATATACATGCATGTTAACAAATGTTATTTTCCACTTTTATAATTAAAAAATCCCCGGTGCTAAAATTGATTTCGTGGAAATACTCCTTCAAGCGATTAAACGAAGAATATGAAATAGCGATGAAAAAGAAACAAGCTTTGGACAATTTGTTTAAAACGGGCAGAATTTCTGAAGCCACACGCAACGCTTTCGAGAACGACATAAACGCCGTCCTAATGGAAATCGAAAAGCAACAGAAAGACCTTGTTGTCAAAATGCAAGACAAAATGCAAGAGCTGGAAAGCCAAATTAAAACTTTGGAGACACTGCTTGCTAACTATGAACTCCAGCACGTAATTGGCGAAATCGACGAAGAAAGCTACCAACGCGAGATCACACTCCTATCCAATGGTCTCGAAACTGCCAAACATGAATTAGACTCCATCAAAGAAGCCATAAACCAACTCTGCTCGTCCGTTAAGGCAGCAGTAACAGAACCTTTTCCTGGTGCAACAATTGAAGCTGCCCAAAATGCGTCAGTAGAGGATAAACCCGCTACTCCAGCAGAGGCTACCATTACAACAGAACCGATTCTTGAAGAACCAGCTGTAACAACTGAGCAGTTGGTTCAAGAACAGCAACCTGAAATTGTAGGCGAAGAAACTATTCACGCGGAGCTAACGCAAACGGCAGAAAGCACACCCGAGATCATAGTGGAAACCTCAGCGACAGCAGAAGCTGAAGCAGTTATTACCGAAGAGGGGCCACAGCAAGCAACGCCAATTCCTGAAGTCGTGGAAGAAACTTCAAAAGTTACAGAAGAAATTTCCTTAAATACGGAAATTCTTGTTGAAGAAAAAGTAGTGGAGCCAGAAATTAAAGAGGAAACGCTGCAAATTACCGAAGATACATCTGAGATTGCAGAGCCGGCGCCGGAAGCTACAGACGAGATCTTGCAGACCATAGAAAGCTCGCCAGAGATTGTGGAGGAAATTGGTGAAAAAGCCCACCCTCAGAAAGCGCCAGAAGAGGCGCATCAAGAAATAATCACCGAAAGCGCTTCAGAGCAAGAACAAGCTATCGAAGAAGTGACCGCAACCGCAGAAACAGAGGAAAATACTGAAACTGAAGAAACTTGATATTATTCTCTTCTTTTTTCTTTTAAAATTATCAAACTGCAAATTATACATAACATTTAGATACCAAATAATCGTTTCTTCCCGACTTATTTTTTAGTAATATTTATAAATTTTTGAAAAAACAAATAAAAAACCGCCCGAAAAATAAAAAGGAGAAGAGAGATTGCTAAATAGAAAATTGCTTTTTACCATGATTCTTCTGATAGCCTTTGCAACAGTTATAGTTCTAAATGCCTCTCAAACGAATGCTCAAGAACCTCTATATGTGACCACATACTTGCATGTCTGGGTTTCACCTAACCCTGTCGGGGTAGGTCAAACTGCATACATTAGCTTATTCTTCACTAAACCTTTGCCACCATCATACGGTACGGCATTCGGCGGCGGAGCATATCACAATCTGACACTTGTAATCACTGAGCCAGACGGAAATAGAGAAACTCTTGGGCCATACACTACCGATACGACAGGCGGTGTAGGTGGCATAAGTTTTGTCCCCAGCAAAGTTGGAACTTACACTGTGCAAGCAAATTATCCTGGAGAATTATTACCTGGATCCACAAACATATATCTGAAATCTGCTACAAGTGACGAAGTTACTTTCACTGTGCAAGAAGCACCAGTGCCAGGCTATTCTAGTCCACCGCTTCCAACGGAGTATTGGTCTCGTCCGATTTATGCAACTAACTATGCATGGGCACAGCTTGGAGGAAACTGGTGGGGTCTAGGAAGACCCCCCTTCATGAATACTGGCGGGTATGATGCTTCTGGAAACAACTTCAACGCTTATAGCCCTGCGCCAAATAGTGCTCACATAATGTGGACGAAGCCAATATCTTTTGGAGGTCAAGTTGGCGCGCCAATCAACGCTGATCAAGAAAGCCAATATACATCTACCTCAATACTTTACCAGCAATTTGAGCCTGTGATCCTTAACGGCATACTCTACTATGATCATTACCCTAACATTCCCGCTGTTAGACCTGGCCGAATTGCCGTGGACATTCGCACAGGACAAACACTATGGACAAGTAACGTTACTGACACTTTAGCTTTTGGCGCAGTGCTGAAATTCCACACAATACAAGAATATGGAACTCAAGCATGGCTTTGGGCAATGGCCCGAGAAGGAAGCACATACCTATACAAACTATATGATCCAATGACCGGAACATTCGTAGCAAACGTTACTGGTCTTCCCAGCTCACTCGTAGGGCTCTTTGGTGCTTCTCCCGCTGGTTTAGTTGACATCTCGCCTGATGGCCCACAAGGAACTGTACTAATCCACTGGGTTGAAAGCGGTAACCTTACAATGTGGAATTCAACACTATGCTTGATGAGTAGTCCTACAGCAGCTACCATTCGCCCCTCTGGTAACATCAACTTTTCACGTGGCATACAGTGGCGAGTACCACTTCCTACTCAGCTTGGTGGAGCTACAATAAGTCCTGCGTTCAGCATTGCCGCAAAAACCAACGAAGCAATACTCTTGACTTCATATGCCGCGGTTATTCCTACGTTCGCTGTCGAGTTCGGAGAAAGTTATGCTATAGATATTGCCTATGATACAAAGACGGGACAGCTGTTATGGGGTCCAATAAACCGAACATTGGTAAGATTCAATGAGATTAACATTGTGGCTGCGGGCGAAGGCTACTACGTTAGACATGATAAAGACACAAACCGAGCATATGGTTATTCGCTGATTAACGGGCAGCAACTATGGGGTCCTGTTCAACTTGAGGGGAATCCTTTGAGCACTCTTGCACGCGGCGCTGCCATAGCATATGGAAAGGTTTACATTTGGGACTTCGGCGGCTACGTAAATGCGATTGATCTCCAAACAGGCAAGGTTGCATGGACTTTTCACCGTGGAAGCGCAGGATATGAAAATCCCTATGGAGTATATCCAATTTGGCACTATGGTTCACAAAGCATCGCCGATGGAAAGCTGTTCCTTTCTGAAGGACGCATGTATGATCCGCCACTATTTCCTAACGCGCGGCGACTTGTTATAAACTGCACTACTGGCGAGCTTGTTTGGAGTATACTTGGCTTTTACGCTCGAAATACAGGCGCCATTGCAGACGGCTTCCTGCTATCATATAACAGCTATGATGCGCAAATCTACTGCTTCGGTAAAGGCCCAAGCAAAATCACCGTGACAGCGTCTCCGAAGATTTCTGTGCATGGCGGTAAAGTGCTTGTGGAGGGCATGGTGACTGACGAGTCGCCTGGCACAAAGCACTCCGATAGAGTAGCTCGCTTTCCACATGGTGTACCCGCCGTCAGCGATGAGAGCATGAGCGCTTGGATGGAGTACGTGTACATGCAGCAGCCTAAACCCACAGAGGTGAAGGGTGTTGAAGTCACGGTCACGGTGCTTGATCCCAATAACAACTGCTACGATGTGGGTAAAGCAACAAGCGATGTGGATGGCATGTTCCGATGCGTTTTCACTCCACCAGTTCCAGGAGAATACACAATTATCGCGAGTTTCTCTGGAAGCGAATCTTACTGGCCATCACATGCGGTAACCTCCATATACGTGGAGGATGCTCCGCCTGCTTCGCCTGAGCCTACGCCTACGCCTGCATCGCTGGCTGACCTGTACTTACTGCCAATGTCAATAGCCACGATCGCAATAGTGGTCATAGTGCTGATCCTGCTAATCATATTACTCAGGAAGAAGTAGCCAAATCGAAAAGACGCAACATCAATCATCCCTCTTTTTTATTTTCTGTAACAAACCTAAACTAAACGTAACTAAGCGTATGAAAGGGCGCCGGCTCTGTCTTTTGTGCTTAATGGTTTCTAGCTGAAATGTATGGATTTGTTACCACGTGGCGCATGATAGAACGGCAGATAATCTTCTGCAAGAGTCAATCTGATCATTTCATTCGGGTAAACGCCCATGTCCCAATAATTATCATGATTATGTCAAAGGCGCCTAAGACGGCAAGGTTCACATGTAAAGCTTGAAGTGGCTGCCACGCTTCGCCTAGAATTATGGTTCTTAAAGCGTCAACCCCGTAAGTCATGGGATTCGCTTTTGAAGCAATCCTTAACCATTCGGGGATGCTCGGGTTAGTAAGCGGGAAAAGTGCGCCGCTCAGGAAGAATAGTGGCAAATTTATGAAGCTCTGGATTACTCCGAAGCTCTCCAAGCTTCTCATGAAGCTTGCTATTGTTAATCCTATGCTAACTAAGCCGAAGGTTATGAGCAGCATCACGGGCAACGCTGCGAAATACGTTAGGGGATCTACTTTTATGCCTATTAGCGCGGCAACAAGGAATATGATTGTTCCCTGAAGTACTGCGTCGGTGCTGTCGCCGATCATTTTGCCTAAAAATATGGTGACACGTGAAATTGGCGCCACCAAGATTTCCTTCATAAAACCGAACTCCTTGTCCCAGATGACGGATATGCCCATGAACATTGACGTGAACAGCAACGCTTGCCCGATTATGCCTGGAAACAGATACTCTTGATAGTTGAGTTGACCTATTTGCCCAGAAAATCGGAGGCCAGTGCCAAATATGACTAGCCAGAGAAACGGTTGGAAGAAACTGCTGACTATTCGCACTTTGTCGCGGAAGTACCTTTTGACTTCACGTAGCCAAAGCGTGTAGAATCCACGAAGCTCAGTCATTTTATCCTTCTCCTTGCAATCGCTAACAGGCCATGGCGCTCTCTACTGCTGTCTGCCCTTATGGTCCTTCCAGTGTAATGCAAGAAAACGTCTTCAAGGTTTGGCTCACGCAAGGCAATGGATTCAATAAAAATGTTATTCTGCGCTGCAACTTCAACAATTCTAGGCAGCATACTTTTGCCGTTTTTCACGGTGACTTCCACAGTTCCGTTAATTATCTGTGCATTCTGTAACCCTAGTTTCTCGGTAACCAGCAAAGAAAGCGACACAAGATTATTCGCTTTAATGATCACAACATCACCCTCTAGGGTTTCCTTCAGCTTAGCAGGCGTGCCCAAGGCAATTATTTTGCCGTAATCCATTATGGCTATGCGGTCACATAGCTTATCGGCTTCATCCATATAATGCGTGGTCAAAACAATTGTTAAATCATGAGTTTCTTTCAGCTCGCGAATATACTTCCACACATGGTCTCTTGTCTGCGGGTCAAGTCCTATGGTAGGCTCATCCAGAAAAAGCACTTTAGGATAATGAATAAGCCCTCGCGCAAGCTCCAATCTGCGCCTCATTCCGCCAGAGTAAGTACGCATAAGATCATCGGCTCTGTCCTCCAACTCCACGAGTTTCAAAACGTTGTCGATGCGGCTTTTCTGCTCGCTTGGCGGCACACCATAGAGGTTGGCATGCATAAAGAGGTTTTCGCGTCCGGTCATTCTATCGTCAATGCTGGGGTCTTGAAAGACGATGCCGATTGATTTGCGCACTTGCATGGCTTCTTTGACTATGTCAAAACCGTTAACTTTCGCGGTGCCAAAAGTAGGCTTCAATATTGTGCAAAGCATAGAGATAGTTGTAGTTTTTCCTGCACCATTCGGTCCAAGTAAACCGAAAATTTCTCCAGCTTCAACGCTGATGTCTAAGTGGTCTACTGCCGTAAGACCGTTAAACATTCGCGTTAATTCGAAGGTTTCAATAATTTTGCTCATCGATTTTTCTCAGATAGGTAAAGTTGCTGTCTACGATTTATGTTTATTTGAGAAACTAGTAGGAAACTGCGTAGTTACTATTTTATTTAATTTTAAACGCATTAAATAATTCACGTTAGGCTTAAATATTGTTCTCCAGTCTTATTGCACCATGAGGTTGTTAACCACGAGCAACGCCTTAGCTGTCGAACTGAAGGGTGTTGTGAAACGTTACCACGAACTTTTGGCGGTAAATCAACTTAACTTGAGCATAAATACGGGTGAAATTTTCGGGCTGCTAGGCCCAAACGGCTCTGGAAAATCCACCACCTTGAAGATGCTTCTGGGTTTAGTTAAACCTGACGAAGGCTCAATCATAGTTTTGGGAAAAAATGTTCAGAAAGACCCAGTGGCTGTAAAGCAGCAAGTGGGCTATGTTCCCGAGTCTCCGCGATTATACGAGTTTCTGACGGGCATTGAGTATTTGGATTTTATAGGCGACATATACGGCATGCCAACAGAAGAAAAGAAAAGCAGAATCACTGAGTACCTGAAGGCCCTGCAGCTTGAAGGGCGAGAAGGCGACATGATCAGCAGTTACTCCGAAGGCATGAAACAGAAAATCGCCCTAATTTCTGCTTTCCTGCACAAGCCAAGGCTTCTAATATTAGACGAACCTTTGAACGCGTTGGATCCACGCTCAGCACGAATCGTCAAAGAGGTTCTCCATAAACTGAAAACTCAGGGAGTAACCACTATAATGTCCACGCATGTGCTGGAGATAGCGCAGGCTATATGCGACCGCATAGGCATCATGTATCAGGGAAAACTTTTGGCTTTAGGTGATATGAACGAGCTGAGGAAAATGGCTAAATTGCCCGATTCGGGTTTGGAAGACATTTTTTTGAAGTTAACTGGTTCATCTGACCTAAAAGCCGTGGTTGAGGAACTCTTGAAATGAATTGGAAAAACGTCCTCATTCTTATGCAAGTTGAAAGAAAATCAGGCCGGCTTCTTAGAGGAGTAAAACTTACAAGATACCGTGAAAGCGGCTTTCTCGCTTATTGGCCTTACTGGGTTGGTCTATGTTTTGGCATAGGTGCTGGCTTATTAGCCGGCTTCATTTACAACAACGCGACATTAGCTGAGCCAGAGTTAATGCTTCTTTTCCAGGAAGGCACTCGAAGTATTTTCCTGTCATTACCTAAACTTATTTTAGTTTACAGTTTGGTATTTACTATGATGCAGCAAATTCAACGCAGCGGCGTCAAAGCCTCGACGCATGTGCCTTATTGGCTACCTGTAACTTGGCAAGAATACACTTTAGCTTCTATCCTGGCCAATTTATTAGGTTTCCCGTTTGCCTCAGTGATATTTATCGCATCTACTATCACAATCTTCTCAGTATTTAGCAGTCAAGTTCTTTTTGCTGTAATGACCTCGTTTGCAGTATTAGCTGCTGCTTTTATGGCAAGCGCACTCACAGAAATCTTAAGAATTCTCCAGATCAGATTCATCGGCTCTGTTTACAAGTCGTCGGGCAGAGCGGCAGTGTGGGTTAGATTCTTCGGTTCACTACTGTTCTTCCTAGCATTCTACATAATATACTTCTATGTGACTTCCGGCGGAGCCATAACATTCATCCAAACCATTGCATCCGCGCAAACGGTAGCATGGTTCATACCCTTCTTGTGGTTAGGTATGACGCTTTATTCTTTCACAAGCGGTCTCTTGCTACAAGGCAGCATTTTCCTTTCACTCTCTCTTCTTTTCATCGCGAGTTTGTTTTTCCTCGCTACCTTGCTGAACAAGCAGTTTGGACTTTATGAGCCGCCGGCGATAACGATTTCACGCGGCATCTATGCCCCAAAAACCGGTTTCTTAGGCAAACTTGGTTTTACCACTGCTGAAGCGTCCTTAATCCGAAAAGACCTACGAGCATTCACGCGTCGAAGGGAGCTCATGGCCGTATTCATAATTCCCATAGTTCTCATCCTAGTTCAAGTCATGCAGAGCTTTGGTTCCCAAACGGCTACTGCTCCTGCGCAAGTTTTCGTTTATTTGGCGGCTTCAACTTTTCTTCTGCCATCTACCGTCACAGCCATAAGCTTAGGTAGTTTCATGTTAGGTGAAGAAGGCCAAGCGGTTTGGCGCATTTACGCGTCTCCAATTTCCGCCAAAACTTTGGTTAAAAGCAAATATTTTTTCATAATTTTCTTTTCTGTCATAGTTTTAGCAGTCACTGGCGTTTTCGCTTTCGTCGTATATCACCCATCACTGCGCGCCATGATTGTAGCTTACATCGAAGCACTTTTCCTAATCTTCGCGCTAGGCGCAATCTCCCTATCAAATGGCATAAAAGGCGCAGACTTCACTGAGATCCCCCGACCTAGAATGATACGGTTATCCTGGAGCCTAATTAACCTTGGCACATGCCTTATAGCAGTAGTAGCAATATTGGCGCCGTTTTTCCCCTTTGCACTCTCAGCCATGCTTCCAGAGATCATGCCCAGCTTGACGCTGGAGGCGTTTTTAAATCCTCTTTTGTCGCTTGTGGTAAGCGCAATTATTGCCATTATTTTCACGGTAGTTTTCTATCGGATCGCCATCAGAAACGCACGAGAATTTTTGGCAAAAGCGGAAATTTAGCCGCTGCTTTTTGTAAGCAATTAATGAGCTTACTCGTTTGTCTATGAAACTTTCCAAACACTTGATTCCTTAAGTTTCCACCAAATTGCGCCTTGAGTGCCCATGCTGATAAAATTGCTTGCGTCATATAATTCCACAAGCATACCTGTGGCTTTGTCAAAATAGTAATTAACCTCGGCCGTGTAATAACCATAATCTTCATCGCGACCGGTATATTGCAATTTAAAATAATTCGTTTCGCGTGGACCACTTGCATATTGCCTAATTACTGTCTCGTTAACAGCAATTTTATTCTGCCCAGCGGGATGCAGCAAGTAATTCTTTCCCAAGTTAGCAGCGACAATTGGCCAAAAGCCGCCTGTGTTATAACCTGTTTCCACGTTTATCATGCTTGTCGAGTTATATTCAGTTCCATTTTTAAAAATCCATGTCTCACGTGTCATAACCATCGGCCCAGTAACATTTGTTATAGTAACGCGGAATGCCGCTGTCTGGTTCATATCCAACATTCTCTGAGGGATCGTCGAATTTACAGCGCTAACATTCCAAAATCCAATAATATCATAGGTAAACGTGTCACCTATAGAAACTCCTGGAACCCTAACTTGACTCTTGGTTTCGAAATAGGTAAGTACTATAACTGTCGTAATAAGCGCTGCAATTATTATAATGGCTAATAGATAGCCTACGTAAGATCGCTTTTTGCTCATGAATGCATAACTGCGCTTAATCGAATATTTTAGTTTTTGTGTTTTACAGACAATCCATACGGGCAATGTATCGAACATTAGCGATTTTGCTTGCCTAGTTTTTCAGGTATTTTCCAGCCATCGATGACATGTTGTATCGCCAGAACCGGGTGATATAAAAGCATTCGGGGGCCCTGCATATCTCATGACTTTTCTTACTTTTTCTCGCATTTGCGGTTGATAGCAATGTATTAGGCATTTTGCGCATGTAGATTTCTTCTCTTGGAAAGGACATTTATCCAAACGCATTTTTGCGTATTCAAGTAACTCCTTGCAGTCTAGACACAATTTGTTGCTTTTATGATGTCTTTTGCAGTATATCGAGACTATTGCTTCAATAGTCTTTTTCTCTCGTTTAATTCTCGGGTGCTCCATGGTTCTTCTACCTATAGCTTGCCTATCCTCATAAGCTAAAGAAATGGGATCTCCATTAACTTGGAATGAAAATATAAAAAGGAAGTTGAGGATGAACTAAAGACTTCCTCATTATCTTAGGAAGTCGTCAAATGCCCAGTAGTGCTCTTCTTCCTGTAGAACTATGTCTTCAAACATGCGACGCGTTGTCGTGTCTCCCCGCTTCAGTGCTTCAGCAATAATTTGTCTGTATAGCACTATGGCGTAGTCTTCTGCGGCATGGTCTAGCTTAATAAAATCGTCAGCATTCTCGCCTACTTGTGGAAGCGGGTAAGGTGTAACAGTGCATTCGCCTTCAAGCAGGTAAATTCTCTCGCTGATTTTCTCCAAGTGCTCCATTTCAACCATAAATATTTTCTTTAAAAGTTCACTTACGACTTTGGCTTTGTTGCTTTCAGTAACAACTTCAAGCGGAAAGACTTTTTCTCGAAGCGCTAGTAAGCTGGCTTTCTCATGCTGATTTGTATACTGAATTATTGCTGAGATCTCGGCTGCAACTGCCTTGTTTAGCAAGTCAAAATAATCGTCAGTGAGAATTTTACGCCATTCGGATATAGGCTGAGTTACCGCACTTTCTGGCTCATCTTTCATGTTCACGTATTCTTGGAATTTGAATAAATGTTGCTCTTCATGGGAGTAGATCTTTTCGAACATTTCCCGAGTTTCCCAATCTCCAATTGTTTCTGCAGCTTCGATGATCTTGCAATATAACACAAGCGCTTCTTCTTCGGCTTTTACGTCAAGTTTTGCGAATTCGCTTAAGCTGTTCCCTATTACTGGCTTATTCGACTTTGTTGTTGCTGAACCGCCGAGATAGTAGATTCGCTCCATTATGTCAGCGGCGTGCTTCATTTCCTGAATGGCAATTTCCTTCAGAAACTTGCCTACGGCTTCGTAGGTGGTCTTGTCAAGGAGAATATTTTCTGGGATTACTTTGCGAATTAGCTTCTCCATTTTAGCGTGCTGCAGTATGTACTGAATTGAAACTTGAATTTCCCGTGAAACTGCTTGGTTCAGCAAATCAAAATATTCCGATGTTGGTTGGACAGCCATAATAATCACCGATTTATATTGTGAGAATTGTGAACAGTAGAATATAAAAAGGTTTTTTAATATTTCATGTTCGAGGCTACTTTTTGCAAAAAATTTAGAACTGCCGCCTTTAGTATTCTCATCTCCAAAGGGCGAGTTATGGTAGGATAATTCTTTGTTATGCGCAAATTTTTTATATGTAATGTAAAAAATTACACAGCAATGAAAAAAACTTCAAGGGAAAGTTAAAATGAGCAACACCATCAATACCACGTCAAGAACAAAAATTATCGCTTTAATAGCCATATTCTCAGCACTTTATGGAGTTCTCAGACGAATGGACACCATACCCATGATTGGCGTTCAAGGCGCAAAATTCTCGCTGTCCGATATTCTACCACCGATTTACGGCATAGTTTTAGGTCCAGTGGCAGGCGGCATAAGCGTTATTATAGGCACATTCATCGGGATAGCACTGGGGAAACCTGTAACCTTCTTATTCCTAGACTTTCTGCCAGCCTTCGTTAACACGATTGCTGTCGGACTACTTGTTAGGCGAAAATGGCTGCCAGTTGTCTTGCTTAACATCACGTTACTCGCTGCTTTCCTTGTAAACCCGCTCACCAGCATATTTATCGATATAGGCGGCATCGCATTCCCGTTTGCATGGCTCCACATCTTGGCTTTCATAGTACTGCTTTCTCCTTTAGGGCGCAAAACAAGCCAATGGGTTGAATCATTAAAACCAAATTTGCTAACAGGCGGTATTGCAATTTTAGCTTTCGTCGGAACCATGATGCAGCACTTAATGGGAAGCATATTATATGAAGTTGTGCTCAACCAGCTCTATGTTGCCATAGGTCAGCAGCCAATTATATCCGCCGTTGCTTATGCTGCAAATTGGTCTGTTGTCTTCTTCCTTTACCCGTGGGAGCGATTAATCCTAATAGTCTTAGCTGTCGTTGTTGGTGTACCCTTAGTAAAAGTTCTTAAGCAAACTTTCTTCCGAACAGGAAATCAAGCGCCACCGGAAACCAAACAATCATGACTCAGCATTAGCGCTTAAACAATGCAACGTCTTGCACATACTCTTTGCCGGTTCTAAGGGCAATTTCAGCCTTCGCCAACTCGCTTCCCAAGTAAGCAGCATGGTCAAGTCTTGACACCAATCCCGCTTCAATTATTTTGGCGTAAATCGCCTCGGCTGTTTTTCCTTTAATGATGTTGCTTGGTTTGCCGGTTTCTGCGGTGGCAAAATGAAGCGCAATTACAGTTTCCGTATTACGGTCTATCAAAATCTTGAATACACCTCGCGGGTCTAAAATTGTTGGCGCTTGCTTTTCAGCAGCGATTGAAACATTTGCCGCAACTTCTATCTTTTCATCATATATCTCTTCACGCTGCCGCTTGTTTTTCAAAACCAGCAGGTCTATGCCTAAATCTTTTGGGACTGCGCCGCGCCTTCTCGCCAGAAACATCATTTTAGCAGCAGTTGCTTCTTCGCTTACACTGCCATTCGCTTTGGGACTTTTTTCCGTGGCTAGCAAGATGCTTGCGCCTACCTCAGCTGAGAGCCAAGCCAGCAAGGCATTAACGCCTACCGAATCTGCATCAAATAATTCGGTAACATTGGAAACGCCTACAAAAAGCGGAACATTTGGGTTGCGTTTTGCAAATTCACTGTAAGCGACAAAGGATTCCATCACGTTTGTTGGGTCAAGGATCAAATCGCCTATAAGTCGTTTCATGCCCAGTGCTCTTGCCTTTTTCATTAATTCTTCCAAAAAGTTGACGCGGTCCTCAGCCTTCTTGGGAAAACATCCTTCACGCTGATTCGTCGGAATAACAACAACAGCCACATCTGAACAGAAAGGCGCTATTTCCTTGATATTTCCCGCATCAGCGCTTAGCACAATCTCTGCGCCAGCCTCAACGGCTACTCGTATCTCAGCTGGATCAAGCGAATCTATACTTACGGGCACGTTTACAACGCGCTTTACTGCTTCAATAGCGCGCCGTGCATCAGACGGTCTTGAGCCGCCTGAAACCATGCCAACATCAATTATGTCGGCACCGGCATTCACATACTTTTTAGCTAACTTTTGAATTTCATCATTCGCCATTAAAGCTGCGTCAACTATTTCTGCCATAATACGCATGGGGAAATCTCTGCCTATGGCTAAATTGCCAATTAGCATGTTTCCCGGTTTTCTCAGTAAGGTGCTTCGATTTTTTTCTACAGCTTCTAGCTCTTGTAAAGCTTTCCTTTGAAGTTCGTCTTGAAGAATATCGCAAGCAGGTGTAACAGTCGAAAGTTTAACTTTGTCTAATGCTTCTAAAACGGTTGGCAAATCGGCGGCGTATCTAGGACCTTTAAATGTGGGGATTCCCGTTTTGGCTTCGATGACTGCTGCGTTGCCTCGCACTAATCCTGGAATTAATATTAAGTCAAAATCGCTTTGTTTCAAGGTTTTAAGCTCGTTGGCTATGCGTTCAGGCGTTAGTAGTGCTGCAACAGGAATATTTAACGCAAGAACCTCGGTTTCCACTTTACTTTCTCGTGCATAGCGTTTCACCGTTTCTTCTGCAAGTAGCCCTGTTACTAATAGCACTTTCAAGTTTCAGCACCAAATTCGAATAAATGCGCCTTTGTTGTTTGCCTTAGCTATGAAGACTTCGCCGTCTGCTCCATTGTTTAGGAAAGCGCTGATTTTCGCTCGTATTTCTTCGGCTTCTTTTTCATTTTGGCAGAGTCCATAAAAGGTGGGGCCCCATGAACTTTGCCCTACGCTGTGAACCCCGAGTTTTTGCAGTAAGCGTATGCCTTCTGTGGTTATTTCGCTTGAGTACGTTCCGCCTTGGGCTGGAGCGAAGTGTGTTCCGACGATTATTTGGATTTGAGTTAGGGCTTCACCGAAGCCTTTTATGTCTTGTTCAACTAAAGCTGGAAGAAGCTTCAACATTATTAAGCGGCATATTTCCCCAACTTTTTCAGGAGCCATTGGCGGTAACTGTTTAAACGCTGCAATTTCCGCGTCTTTTGACAAACCTTTTTTTGAATTAGGAATTGCCACTACAAAACGCCAATTTTCCGGAAAAGCGCAGTGAAAAATTGGAGGAGGAAAACATTCCGGGGCAGCGACGCCGTTCTTTATGCATTTTCCACCATCAACCACGAAGCCGCCTTGCTCAAAAACTGTTGTTCCTATTCCTGATCTTTTAGCTCTGCCCATTGCAAGAGCAACTTCGGCAGTTGAGGCTTTCACATTGCAAAGTTTTGCGAGAGCCGTGGCTACGGCAAGGGCCAATTGGGTTCCTGAGCCTAAACCTACATGCTCTGGAATCGTTTGCTTAACATGAAGCTGCGCCTTAGCTTTTATGCTGTAGGCGTCAAAGAAACGCTGAGCCAGCGCTTTTACATGCTCTGTTTTTTCGCCTGTTACGCGTAAGGTTTCGGCTGGTTGGGCTTCTATTATGACGTTTGGATAGTTTATTCCTACACCTAATCCGCCGAAAATGCGCCCTAGGTTACCGTTTAAGTCGATTAGTCCCATATGGAGCCGGGCGGGAGTTTTAACGTAGACTCTCACTTTCTTCTCTCCATCTTTTGATTCTTTTGTTCAAGTCTGCCATGATTTCAGAGTAGCGCGAGGTTGGTGCTACCCTGTTTATGACATCATTGCAGTACTCAATCATTTCTAGCAGTTTTTGCACGTGTTCCTGCGCGTTTTTGTTGCTGCATAGCGCTTTTACGCGGGTTGCGTGGATTATGGCTTCGATGGTAGCGGCTGCGGCGCGGCAGTAGGCTGTGGGCAGCTTTTTTGGCGCTTTTATCAACTTTACTTGGCAATTAACTGTTGCTCTGTCGTTTTCAGAAGTACTTATGTTAATTACGGTTACCTCTATATGTGCGTCTGCTCCGCGTAGTTTAGGTGCGTTAACGACCTCAGCGTTTTCAAAAAATTCTTGCGGTAAAATGCCGCTTTGGTTGGCTTCTTTGAATGCAGTGCGATAATATAGTTCTGGGTCGCTGGTTATGTTTATTACTGCACATTTTTGTTGTTGAAGATTTTTGTATGTTAATGTTGAAATGTACGGCCTAATTGTTATTTGCCGCGCGCTTTCCATAGTAACGCCCATTGGAGCAGCGTTTGGATGCCCCTCTGAGTCATAGGTAGAAACTATCGTCTCAATTATTTCGCCTTTTGAAAAGCCTAACTTTGCTAATTTTCCAGTCAAGTTATCCTCACGCATGAGCGTAAACGGTGGCTTTTTATTTCAATCGAATGTAATTTTTCACACTCGAATAAAAGTTTTGTCAATTTTTCCGCGTGATTTATTAGGCAAATAACTTGAAATTTGCAGAATATCTGATGAAATTCGAGTAATTGTTTAGATTTTTCTATATAATATCTTTTTAAGTGCTTGACCAAGCAGTATTCTGGAAGGTGCAAGGTTTACTGACGATTATTTGTTGATTACACGCTGAGTTGCCTGGATGTGCCTAACCACCGCAAGTTTTTTATAGCTTGTGTAAAAAATTACAAACCATTGAAAAGTTTTACATGGAGGCGCTCATGGACTTGAAATTAACTTCACGTAACGTCGCGCTTGCCGCAATATTTGCAGCCTTATACTATGTCCTTTCATTGATAACGCCCTATGTTCCAGCAATAGCCATTCCAGAGATAAAAATAAGCTTAGAAGCGCTAATCGCATCAATACTCGGCTTGATTTTAGGGCCATATCTCGGCTCTTTAACTGCTTTCATCGGCGCCATCGTTGCGTGGTCATTGCCGCCTGGAAACATGAACCCCTTCGGTTTACCCTTCTTGCTATCGCCGCCAATTAACGCATTAGTAACAGGCTTAATATTCTACAAAAAATGGAAAGGCAGCTTTCTCCTATTCACCCTTCTCGCCGCAGCTTTCATTTTCACGCCCCCTGTCCAACCCATAACTGAAAACTTTTACATCGCAATGGCGGTGCTATTCGACAAAATCATAGCGCTTCTCTTAATCCTGCCATGCGTAAAATTCACCAAGCAATTAGCCGCTGGACAAGGCGCTTTATTCTGTTTTCTCCTCACGTTCATAGGAAACCAAGCTGACAACATGTGGGGCTCATTTATCTTCGCGACACCACTAGTTTACGAAAGAATATTCGGCCTCTCAGTAGATACGGTCCGCTTTCTCTTTATGGCAAGCCCATTCGCATATCCCGCTATCCGGCTTATTCAAGCCTTCATAGCAACGCTTATCGCTGTTCCGCTTATGAAAACTCTTGAAGGAACACCATGGCTTTGGCAAAAAGAAACAATCCTATCCTCATTTAATGAAAAGAAGCAGCAATTATCCCATTAAATTAACGTTTTCCACAAATTATTTCCATGCTACACAAGCTTGTTTCTGCGCCTATATTAGGCATGAAGTGGCTTTTTTCGAAAGACCTTTTAAATCTTGTTGTTTTCTAAGAAAGTATGAAGTTACTCAAAGCAGCAGCGGCTACCTTAAGGAGCAAGCGATTTTGGCGCTGGGAAATAGGCGCCGCCCTCATCTACGGAATACCTGTCACTATCCGTTTCGCCACAAAAAGCGTGGAGATACCAATTTTGAATTTTCCAGGCTTCTGGATTGACCATTATATTCCAGGCAATATGCTGGAGAAAATTCTCGTTAACGCATTTTTCCCAGGCGGCGCAGGCGGCGTTGCCGGCGAACTGCTAGCCAGCAATTACAAGGGCAACCCACTCAAGGGGAAAACAAAATATCTGTCTAGGCTTGGGGGCGCTTTGCTGCAGACAGCAGCTTGGTCCGCGTTCCAGTATTGGGGGTACTCATTGAATATTATTGGCCCATGGGGAACGGGCGGCGGTTGGGGCAACATCTTTGAACACTGGCTGGTTTTCCCATTTAACTTCACTTTGGCGGTGTTCTCAATATTTACGCCTGATGTTGTTTATTTTGTTAAGTCAGGCTTTGTGAAACTTGGCCGTAAGCTTTCACGAAGTTAATATAACACATTTATTCTTCAGTGATTCCGGCAAATTTTTGTGTAAAGCAATAAATCCCAAAACTTTTCTAAAATTTCGGATTATCTTTGCCAGAAGACGCTGTGAACACGCTGACAGCGAGCAAAGTTTTATAGTTTCGTGGCGGCTCTGTATTTCTTGGCGGTGGGTCTTAGGCGGGGGGGTAGGGGTCCCCTGCACCGTAAACCCTCTACATGACGGGCTGACAGCTGTGGCTGAGGCGTCAAAGGCCGCCTAGACCCTCCTTCCCGAAACAGTGACTATCCGTCCCTTGGGGCTGGCGGTCAATGAGCAGTTTCCGTAGGGAAGCTGACTTCATTGTTCGCCAGGCGAACCTGGCTAGGCTCGGGAGAGAGCAACCTAAGTCTGGACGTTCAGCGCTCAAGGGGGTGCGGGTAAGAGCGTAGGGCTTGAGGGCGCTGGGCGGAGTCTAGGCATCGAACCACAGTGGCCCACCGCTACTCTTTTTGGCGAGAGCCACCGCAAAATTGAAAAACCTAAAAGGCAAAATACACAAGAACCGCAAGAGGTATGGCAACATGGTTAAGCTGAACAAGACAGATCAACTTGTTATAGATGCCTTAAAAGAAGGCAAAGAATTAACCCTCCAAGAAATCGCAGACAAAATAGGCGAGTCACCAAAGAAGGTCTTCCGCTCGTTGCGCAAGCTTTTCGAAAATGAAATAGTCGACACCAACGCAAGAAAATACAGATTATCAGGCAAGGACCCACGCTCTATAGGCGAAGACGACGTAGACCTTCCAGAATAAGAACAAGTTTAAGAAGCCTCGAGCGGGCCTTGATCCCGCGACCTGCTGCTTACAAGGCAGCCGCTCTACCTGGCTGAGCTATCGAGGCGCTCGCTTGTGTATTAAGCATCTTGCACCTAACAAATAAAAACTTTCACCAGCGGTAGCCGCAGTTTGATGTGGTTTTAACCGCTTTGTTTTGTTGCATCTTTGAGCTTGCGCGCAAACTTTTCCAGCGCTTCAACCATCCTATTGATGTCTACCTTATGATTATTGATGATGTTGACGAAGGCGCTTCCCACGATTACACCATCAGCACCGCTTCGTATTAGCTGCTTTACATGCTCGGGTTTTGAAACGCCGAAGCCGACAGCCAATGGAACGCGGCCAGCGGTGTAGGGCAAGACGCGCTTTATCCATTGCACTGTTGAATCTTCCAAGGCTTCGCGTGTGCCGGTCACGCCGAAATGCGAAACAAGATACAGAAACCCCGATGTGTATTCGACAATTTTGCTTAGGCGCTCGTTTGAAGTGGATGGCGCCACGAGAAAAATCGTGTCAACGCCAAAGTGCCTTGCCGCTTCGCGGTAGTCTGTTGCCTCTTCAATAGGTAAGTCGGGAACAACAACGCCGTCGACACCTGCATTTTTTGCTAAGCGGAAGAAATTCTCTATTCCCATGCGGAAAACAGGATTGAAATAAGTCAAAAGCACAATGGGTATGCCATGCCTTCTTTTAATTTCCCCAGCCAGTTCCAGCACCATTTTCGGCGTGGTTCCCGCCTTCAAAGCGCGCACAGTAGCCGCCTGAATCGTTGGACCGTCAGCTATGGGGTCAGAGAAGGGCACGCCAAGCTCAAGAATGTCAACGCCGCCTTTAATAAGCGCCTCCGCAATGGCGGGTGTAAAACGCGGCGCTGGGTCTCCGCCAGTCACATAGCCGATAAGTGCGCCTGCTTTTTGTGCTTTCTGCCGCTGGAAAACCTTTTGGATGTCGCTCATATTTTCACGCCCAGAAAATCAGCTACAACTTCCACATCCTTGTCTCCACGTCCAGATAACGTGACCACAATGGCGTCTTCCTGCTTCATTTTACGCGCCAGCTTCATGGCAAAGGCAAGTGCATGCGCCGACTCAAGCGCTGGAATTATGCCTTCCTCACGCGATAGTGTGCAGAAGGCGTCCACTGCCTCCTTATCAGTTGCCGTAACGTACTCCGCTCTTTGCAGCGCTTTCAGAAATGAGTGCTCTGGGCCGACGCCTGGGTAATCCAACCCAGCGGAAATGCTGTGTGTATTCTGTATTTGTCCATCGCTGTCCTGAAGTACGTAGGTTAGCATGCCGTGAAAGACGCCTTCCGCGCCAGCTCCCAGAGACGCCGCATGCTTGCCTGAGTCTATGCCCTCGCCAGCGGCTTCAACACCATACAATTTAACGTTAGCATCGTCTTCGAAAGGGTAGAATGTTCCTATGGAATTGCTGCCTCCGCCGACGCAGGCAACCAGCGCGTCAGGCAATCGCTTTTCTTTCTTTAGGAATTGCGTTTTCAGCTCGGTACCAATGACGCTTTGGAAATCTCGGACAATCATAGGGTAGGGATGTGGCCCTACAACTGAGCCTATGAGATAGTAGGTGCTTTCAACGTTGGTTGCCCAGTCTCTCAGTGCCTCGTTTATGGCGTCCTTCAATGTTTTGGAGCCTGACTCCACAGGATGAACTTCTGCACCTAAAAGCTTCATTCTGAATACGTTAAGCCGCTGCCGCTGCATATCCTCCGCGCCCATGTAAACCTCTGCCTTCAACCCTAAAGCGGCGCATGCAATAGCGGTGGCAACACCGTGCTGCCCGGCGCCTGTTTCAGCTATTACCCGCTTTTTTCCCATTCTCTTGGCCAAAAGCGCCTGGCCTAGCGTGTTGTTTATCTTGTGGGCACCGCCATGTGCGAGGTCTTCTCGTTTCAGGTAAATTTTGGCTCCGCCCAGCTTCCGCGTTAGATTCTCTGCATAATACAACGGCGTGGGGCGACCAGCGTACTCCGATAGGTAATATGATAGCTCTTTGCTGAAGCTTGGATCCTGCTTAGCCTTAGCGTAGGCTTCCTCCAGCTCATTAATGGCGGCCATTAAAATTTCCGGGACAAAGCGGCCTCCATATTTACCGTATTTTCCATCAATGGGATAACTACTTAGCTTCTTCATGGTTTAGCATCCTTTTTTGCTTTTTTAACGAACTCGCTTATTTTTCGGTGATCCTTGATTCCCGGTTGCTGTTCTACGCCGCTGGATACATCCACAGCGTATGGCTCAACAATACGCACTGCTTCAGCGACGGTTTCGGGATTAAGTCCTCCAGCCAGAATTAACGGTTTCGGATAAATAGCCTGCTTAATCTGCTTGCTTAGCGCCCAGTTGTGGACTACGCCTGTTCCACCACACATGCCGTTAACGAAGGAATCGATTACCACCGCATCAAATAGCTTCGCCATTTTTACGGCATTGCTGACTGCATCAGCGGAATGAGCGTTAACAGCGCCTATCAGGGTAATGTTTGGTAGTTTCAGCCGAATTGAGGCGGCGACATGTAGGTTCTCGCAGTGTATCTGTATGGCATCTGGATTTAGTTTCTCATATGTTTCGAGCTCGTTAAGGCTTCTTGGAACGGTAACTAAGACACTTTTTATGAAGGGCGGAACTTGCCGGAGGAGCCTTTCTGCTTCTGTTAGTGAGAGATTTCTTGGTGAAGCAGCAACTCCCACTACAAAGCCAACTGCATCAGCGCCTGCGGCGGCGGCTGCGTCTAAATCTTCTTTGCGGGTTATTCCACAAATTTTCACTTTGACATTGCTCATAAAGCTGACACGAACTCCCTAACTTTCTTTTCAATATTATCCGCAAACATGACTGCTGAGCCGATGAGGAATGCGTGAGCGCCGCATGCATACAGAAAACGTACATCAGCGGGTATTTTAATTCCGCTTTCGCTTACCACGGTCTTTCCCTCGGGGCTGTTGCGCTGCAAAATTTCCTTAGTCGTGTTCAAATCCACTTTTAATGTTGCCAAATCGCGGTTATTAATCCCAACTGAATCAGCTTGTGTTCTAACTGCAGAGCGAAACTCTGCTTCAGTGTGTGTTTCCAGCAAAACCTCAAGACCTAAGGCATGTGCCCGCGCAATCATATCTTGAATGCCGTATTCACAGTAGCCTCTCTCAAAAAGCGCTTCTATTAGCAATACGGCGTCGGCGCCAAGTTTTGAGGCAGCATCCAGCTGCAATGGGCTGAGAATTATATCTTTCATTAGAATCGGAAGCCTCGACCTTTTACGCGCTTCGGCAAGTAAGTGTAAGGCTCCCTTGAAATGTTTGGGTTCCGTTAGAACCGAAATGCCAACGGCGCCGCCTTTCTCTATGCCTCGTGTTATACTACGTACATCAATGTCTTTTCTGATTATCCCTGTAGAGGGCGATGCGGGTTTTATTTCCGCTATAACTGGTGCATTTTTGGCCGCCAAAATCGCCTTTCTCAAGCTAAGCTTGGAAGCTGCCGCCGCTCCTGTTACGTTGTAGTAGCCGCTTTGAATTGTTTCTTTTGCGGTCTGCGCTAATATGTCAAGATAATCAGGCATATTTCTGCTCTAGCTCCTCTAGTTTTGATAAGCAGCCGCCAGATGCCTTGATTAACGCTTTCAATTTCTCATAGGCTGCGCCGCTTTCAATTGATTTGCGCGCGGCTTCTATGGCGTAACTGAAGTCATCAGCTTTGCCGCCCACAATAAGTGCTGCAGCACTGTTGGCAAGCACCATCTCCATTTTTGGATCATCAAAGGTGCAGCGTCCATTCAAGATTTTGAAGAGAAGCTCAGCGCTTTCAGCGGGCGTTGTCCCTCTTATGTCGTCTATTCGCGCTTTTTTGAGGCCTAAGTCTTTCGGCGTAATTTCTAATGTTGCCACTTCCTTTTCTCTTAACCATGCAATAGCAGTTTTCCCCGTAGTAGATATTTCGTCAAGCCCATCCAGTCCGTGGACCACCATGGCCTCTTCGCATCCAAGATTCTTCAAAGCATAAGCCAAAGGCAAGGTTAATTGTGCATCATAAACGCCGAGTAGCTGCGCGTTAGCCGAAGCAGGATTAACCAAGGGGCCAAGAATGTTAAACACGGTGCGGATGCCTATCTCCTTTCTCGGCTCAATAGCATATTTCATAGCTGGGTGAAACGCCGGCGCAAACATAAAGCACACTCCAATTTGCTCAATGGTGTTTTGCACGGCCTCCGGCGCCATGTTAAGATTGAAACCCAGTTTCTCCAGCACGTCAGCGCTGCCGCTTTGGCTTGTTACTGAGCGATTGCCATGTTTTGCTATTGTAACACCTGCGCCAGCGGCAACAAACGCCGCGGTTGTGCTGACATTGAAGGTTTTTATTTTGTCGCCGCCTGTTCCGCATGTGTCAACAAGCCTGCCGTTTACGTGCGGCTGAATCTGGCGGCATTGTTTCCTCATTACCGTGGCGAAGGCTATAAGCTCTTCAACGGTCTCGCCTTTCATACGCAGCGCGGTCAAAAACGCGGCAATTTGGGCGTTTGTCGCTTTTCCAGACATTATTTCCCTCATGACTTCCTGTGCTTCTGCGAAAGTTAGGTTCGTCTTCTCCACGAGTTTTTGTATGCTTTCTCTAATCATTCTGCGTCATCTGCCTTCCAAAAAATTTTTTATAATCAGTTTTCCATCCTCGCAGAGTATAGATTCAGGGTGAAACTGCACTCCCTCGATTGGATATTCCACATGTCGGACACCCATGATTTCTTCATCGTCAACTGCGACGGCAGTCACTTTGAGGCAGTCGGGAATAGCTTGTACATCGCCAACCAGCGAGTGATAACGTGTTGCCGTGAAAGGATTGCTTACGCCCTTGAAAATGCCTTCTCCATCATGCTTAACCATGCTGGTTTTTCCATGCATCAGCTTTTTCGCTGAAACGATTCGTCCACCGTAAGCGTGGATTATTCCTTGATGACCCAAGCACACGCCCAAAGTAGGGATTTCACAGCTTAAGTGCTGCAGGATTGCTGTGCAAACGCCGAAGTATCGTGTGTCTGTAGGCGTGCCAGGCCCAGGAGAGATTACTATTCTATCTGGCTGGAGCATTTCTGCTTGCTTCAAAGTTATCTGATCGTTTCTGTAAACAAGGACCTCTACGCCGAATTCTCCTATGTACTGGACAAGATTGTAAACGAAGGAATCATAGTTGTCAATGACAAGAACCTTCAACTATTCCTTGCCTCCTGCCTTCTCAAGCGCTCTCATCAGCGCCTCTGCTTTATGGTTGGTTTCAAACCATTCTTTTTCAGGCACAGAATCAGCCACGATGCCAGCGCCGGCTTGAATGTATGCTTTGCTCCCGTTCGCAAACAGTGTTCGAATGGTTATGGCGAAATCCGAGTTTCCATTATACGAGAAGTAGCCGACAGCACCCGCGTATGGACCTCTTCTTGTGGGTTCAAGCTCTTCAATTATTTCCATAGCACGAACCTTTGGGGCGCCGGAAACCGTGCCTGCTGGAAAAACCGCTCTTAACACATCAAAGCAATCCTTGTCTTCTCGGAGCACACCTGTAACCTGCGAAACCAAGTGCTGCACATGGCTGTAGCGGTGAACCCGCATGAACTCTGGCACATGGACGCTTCCGAACTTGGCTATTTTTCCAATGTCATTTCTCGCCAAGTCAACCAGCATCACATGCTCAGCGCGTTCTTTCGGGTCATCCAGCAACTCTTTTGCCAAGCGTGCATTCTCGGGGGCATTTGCCCCGCAGGGTCTTGTTCCGGCTATCGGGAAAGTTTCAACTAGCCCATTGTCGACTCTAACAAGCATTTCTGGGCTGGAACCCACAATTTGCCTGTTCCTAGCCTTAAGGAAGTACATGTACGGTGATGGGTTTATTTCGCGCAAAAAGCGGTAAAATGCTATTAAGTCGCCAGTAAAGCGAAGCTCGTAGCGCTTAGAGAGCACAATTTGGAAGAGGTCGCCTGCTGCTATGTACTCTTTAGCTTTTTTCACCGATTCCTCAAACTGCTCTTTCGTAACGTTCATTTTCGGCTGCTGATGCCTTACCGCCTCACCGTTGGTAGGTTGCTTAATTAACTTCTCAAATTCTGCAAAGCGGTCTTCACTTGAATAATAGTAGAATGCCTGGCGCTGCTTGTGGTCAAACACTATGCCGTCATCGTAGAATCCGAACTGAATATCTGGGAAGCCTAGGTCATCGCGGGCTTTTTGCGGCAGTTTTTCCCAGTAGCGAATGGCGTCGTAAGAAATGTAGCCGACTGCGCCTCCCGCAAATCTGAAGTTGCCGTTAGTAACTTTTTTACTTTTAACAAGCTCGGCCACAACACGCAGAGGCTCGCTGGTTTCAGCTCTATTCACCTCTCCAGTTATTTCATTGCAGAGTCCTACTTCTCCGTTTTTTACTGCAACAGTTAACCGCGGCTCAAAGCCTATGAACGAGTATCTCGCAAGTTTTTTGGGTCCTTCTATGGATTCGAGTAGATAGGCGGTTTTGCAGTGCTTTTGGAGTTTCGAGAAAATTTCAACTGGTGATAGCGTGAAAGGGATTTTTTTATAATTTAGTTTGTGAATTACAAGTTTCGTGTTAGTTTGTTCGGAGCCAAACACGATACCCCATGTTCGCACCCAGTTGGTTTTAGAAAAGACAGAGGCGCCTTATTTAAGGCTTTTGTGCACAAAAATGTACATTTAACCACTATTCTTCACGTTAAACAATCAGCCAACCAAGCCAAATACGCCTTTGAACCATCAACAATTGGAATGGTAATTATTTCTGGCACCTCATAGCTATGCAAAGCCTTCACAGCAGCCGCTAGCTTGCCAAACAAGTCCCGCCGCGATTTCATGAGCATCAAATATTCTTCTGCATTCTCAATTTTCCCAGACCAATGGAAATATGAAGAAACAGGGCCAATTATGTTGGCGCACGCAATTAATTTCTCCTTAAGAAGCTGCTGCGCTATCTTTTCTGCTTCCTGTTTATTAGCCGCCGTCACAACTACAACAACATAATCCTTCGTCAACTTACACCACCAATCCATAGAACATTATAGGGGTTAATGTTTTTGTTCTAAAAACTTTCGCGAAGCAACACACATTTAAGATTCAAAATTATAATTATAAAAGTGTGCTTGAGGTGCATCTAGTTTGATGGATGATCAGTTGAGAGTTCTAAAGGTTATGAGCGAAGTTACCAACCGCATTGACATGAATAGTTTTGCGCAGATGGTTGGCTTGAAGCTTGAAGAGACATTGCAGCGCCTGCAAGACCTTGCCAACGCTGGCTTCATACGGCGAATAAACGGCGGATATAGCATAACAGAAAAGGGCAGGGCTCTGTTAAAGGCTATTACGCCAGTTCCAAAAGAATTAGCCTTTCACTTTTACACGGATATAGGGCAGCCAACTGGCTTCTCAGCAGAAAGCCTCAAAGACTTCTACGAAATAGTTAAACGCGTCGCCGCTGCATCATTGGAGTTTCATCTATATCGAGAGGATTTTGAAAACTGGATAAAAACCGTATTCAAAAACACGGCATTAGCTGGCGCACTCGCTGAATTAAGAGCTTCACAGCTAAAGGGTGAAGAGCTCAGGCAGGCAATTCTGAAAACTATAGCGTCAAAATTCAACTTTTAAATTCACCGCTTATCTTTAAGCAGTCTTGCCTTTTTCATTCTCTAGCTTAAGCCATCAATCAGGCACTTTAGCGTTTTCCGCGACGTCCCATGGGTCAAAAGGTTTCAAGTCAAGAACAGGCGTTCCATCAAACGCGTCGAGACCGCGAACCGTCAAAACGTTGCCTTCAACTTTAACGAGTTCAACAAGCGTTAATCCAATAGGGTTCGGGCGGTACATTGTTCGCGTTGCAAACACACCCAGCAATGGCATATCTGCTCTGCCACGGGGATGAAACTTCAATCGTACTTCTCCGCGGCTGACTTGATTAAGCCAATATAACACGAAAAGATGAGAAAAACCGTTGATGCCCTCTAATGCTTCAGCAAGCTCGCTTCTGACGATTATTTGTGAGGTCCTGCGTTTATCCCTTACTTGATCGCCGACAGCGTCGGTTTTGACGTATCCAATAGGTTTAAGAACAATTTCATCATCAGACGACATGGTCGCTGTTCTCCGCCTTTTAAGACGCATGAAATTTATATAACCTTCGAGTTTCCAGATTCTGGATTGCAGCGCCTCTAAAGATAGCACAGCGCAACTTTGAACCGTAAGCTCTATATTTCCTATTGAAACTTCATTTAAAAGAACCCAAGCGGGCCCGTAGCTCAGTAAGGTTAGAGCGGCGGACTCTTAATCCGTAGGTCGCGGGTTCAATTCCCGTCGGGCCCGCCATGCACAATTCTCTTACCCTTGACTTTTTGCTTGCAACTAATTTTCAACGGCACTTCAAAGAGATTTTTTGGTATCGATGCTACTTTAAATCGGAATAGCTCTCTTAAAAGTGGTGGCAAGGAAAGTTCAAGTGTAAAAGTCCAATGGAAATAGACTCACCGTAAGTGTCTGTACTTAAGTACTTGACATGCACAAACGGATTAAGAGATGCGTGTCAGTTGATTTTAGCGTTTTACGTGTTAACAATCTTTTTTATGTTTGAACAAGAGAAGTTAGTTGGCAGGTGGCTATTGGAATGTCGGTGCCTCCGCTGAGCGACGCGGTAAAGCAAACGTGCAATGCGCTGAAGCAAAGCGCGACTAAGCAGATCTCCGAATATGAGCAGCGTTTTGCCTCGCTGAAAAATCTATATAGCGAGTTACTGGCTGACCTGATTAGGGCGGGTTTCAGTTCAAGCGAGGCTTGGCGTGCTGCGGAGGAATTTTTCGGTAAAACAAGTGTTCGCTTCGCCGGCGTAGATGGCACCATGTACTCGCGGCCAATGTTTGACATGGTTATCTTCTTTGGCGGTGCATACGCAGCAACGGGAACTGTGACTTTTTCGGAGAATACAGCACCGCAAGTTAGGTATGACAAGAAGACGCTACAGCAGAGCATGGGAATATCCAGCGTGGTGCCCATGTACATTAACGAAATCCCAGAAGTGGATCAGGCTTTCTTTGCTCAGGAGCAGCCTGGCGAAGTAAGCCCGAGTAAAGTGCTTACTGATGAGGGCATAATAAGTAATGCTACAATCGCTAATTCAATAATGACTTTTTCAGAGTATTACCTCGCCTTCAAGCTTGCCACAGATCCAAAACAAGAAACACGGATAATCCTGCTTGACAGGAGCTTATCAGTGGAACGTGCAAGCTTGCTTTATGACACGTCTAAAATGGAGTTCTGGACTGCAAAATGCAGCATTCTCGGCTGCAAAGTGGACAATGGCGCGGTTGACGTTAATGATTTAGCTTTAGCGCGGCATCTCGTCTGCAATGATGGTTTAGGCTTGCCGCCGCCCAGAGCGGATTACCTTCGCTACGCAATAGTAAACCTCGCCAAAAAGAGAGGCAAAGTAACTTTTGAGCAGATTAAGGCAGAATTTGGCGTTAAAGATGAGAAAAGAGCCCGTAGAATCGAACGGGCCCTCAAAAATCTCGTTAAAAAGGAAATACTGATCGAGGAAGAGGGAGTTTACAAGCTAAGCGAAAAGTATGCTTCCAGCTGGGAGCGCATAAAAAAGCTCACTGTTGCCATAGGGGATAGTATATTTTCCAAGTCGCCTAGAGAAGAATCCGCAGGCGCCATGAAAATTGTGAAAGACGGCAAGGAACAATGGCTGACAACGCTTGACATCGCGTTTCTCACGCTTTTTACGCTGCACATGCTCATGGAGGAATGCTGGAAGAGGCGCATACTGCTTATAGGCGTCACAAAGGATACTGCGGCACGTGACTTCAAGCGGCAACTAGTCCCCATAATGCATCAGGAAGGCTTATTGAAAACACAGCTTAGGCTGGAAGCGCTGCAGGATTTGCCTAATACGGATCGCATGATACTCCAGTCAGCCAGCATCTTTAACTCGGAGCAGATTCAGCCGCCATGGAGCCTCATCGAGTATGATTCTGCATTTAGAACTATGTTGCCTGATAGGCAAAAGCGCAAAGGCTACGTTTTAGGCGCCATAAAAAACAAAATCGGCCTTGAAAAGGCTTTCTTGAAAACCTACGTGCAGTTAAGCCAGGCGAAGACGGATCCGATGCTGCGAAGCAACGTGCTGCTAGTTGATCGCTTGGCGTACCCCGAATACGATTATAAGCCTGAAAGCGTTGTGCGGTTCTGTAATGAGCTAAGTGACGACACGTTGGAGCCTGTGGAGACCATAATGTTTAGGGATAAGGATGTGCCTAACAAGCTGCAGAACTTGGTCATGAGCATTCTGGTGGCTATGGCGCCCGCTAATATCCCGGAAGCCTTCGGGCATAACAAAGCGCTTTTTATTGCGGATAAGGTGGCTAAGTGGAATTATAGCCAATTTAAATGCGTCGTGGATACGACGGCGGCGTGGATTTTGAATAATCATAAATTGCGCAAGTTCATATTTTACATGAGCACTTTCAGAGAGAGGCGAGCAAGCATTGAGCAGGCAAGAAGAGAAAGTCATTAACAGCCGTTGCTTCACGGATTTTGACGGCAAGTTCCGCGGCCGCTTGGCTGCGGTTATTCCACGCTACTTCGGCGGTGGAGAAGAGGCTAAGGTTACGGGCACGGGCGCCCGCTACCAATGCCGCGTCAAAATTGAGTATCAGAAGGACTTGATGGGTTTGCTTGAGGAGGGAATGCTGCTTGCGGTGCGGAATTTTAAGCGGGCAAGCGAGGGCTCAACGCGTTATACTTTGATGGAGATTAGCCGTGTGTGGCCTGAGCATTTTGGTTTGCGCGGCTTAGGTGATCATGGCTATTACCCGATGCAGTTTGAAATCATCGAGCAGAGCGAAGAGGACTGGCAGACAGATGACACTTCAACGATGATGATTCAGATAGATGCCATCCCCATAAATTATGATTTGATTGTTAACAGTGAATGCGAGTTTGAGTTTGTTAAGGGCTTTTCGTATCCCATAGTGGGCAGTTCTGTTTACGTTTTGAATGGCGAAATGATAAATCGCATGTATAACCAGAAAATCGCCGCCTCGCTCGGCGTTGACCCGACAAAAACTGTGGAGGATGCGCGGCTTGACCCGAGGCTTGGCTTGATTAAAATGTTTGAAGCCAGCAACGTGGCGATACCGATTTACGTGGATTTTGAAAAGCTTATCAGGTATCATTTTGGCGTTTTCGCTTTCACCGGCGGCGGAAAAAGCAATTTAATGTCTAACATTCTCAGGCGCATATTGCTGCATACAACTGAAGAGAACACCAAGATGGTTATTTTTGATATAAGCTGCGAATACACGTTTCTACTGTTAGATGTGCTGGCAGATCCGAACATAAAAGCGAAGGTTATTCTGGAGCATCGCATTGACTCGCTGGAGCAATTTTTCAACTCGGTGGTTAAGCCGCGCGAGTACGAGACTGATCAGCGAACAAAGAAAGGGCTGCAAGCGATAATGGACCAGGGCAAGCTTTCATATTATACAAAGCCGAAGCAAAAGATCCCCACTTACGCTGCGTTTTTGGAAGAGCTTGATGATCAGCGGAAGGACGCCATCGGCAAGCCGCACTATCAGAACGCAGTGGACGCCATTCACGATGCCGTGCTGGAGTTTGTGGAGAAGCATGGCTTAAGCGAGAGTCAAGAGGTCAGTGAAGAGTTTGTCAGCTACATCGATGGCGTCGCACAGGACATTGTTGAACGGTTCAAGGTTCACGATAAGAGCGGATTGTATGCTTGGGCCACCACGCGGAACACCATTTTAGACCTATTCAAAAGGCGGAACGAGAAAGAAGACAAGGCTGCGGCGGGCTTGACGGCAGAGGGCATCCGCGAGTTACTGGAGGATAAGTCAACGCGGCTGGTTGTGATTTCAATAAGCGACCCATTCACCATCAAGGAGCTTGCCATAAGCTTAACACAGGATTTGCTGGTGCGGCGAAAAAGGAGATTCACAGTTAAACCCTACATACTTGTCGTATTCGATGAGGCGCAAGAGTTCGTCAGCAGCAAAGAAAGCGGAATAGACGGCAAGTGCTCTCAGCATGTGGAAACACTTCTTCGGCAGGGCCGCAAATACGGCCTAGGCGTATGCATAGCCACCCAACGCATCGCATACCTGAACACAAACGCGCTGCAGCAGCTGCACACCTACTTTGTGGGTACGCTGCCACGACCATACGATAGGACGCTGGTAAGCGACACATTCATGATTGACAAGGGAATTCTGGAGAAAACACTGGAGTTCGCGCCAGGCGAATGGCTGCTCAGCAGCTATATTGCCACAGGCATCGAGAACGTGCCAATCTTCATCAAGGCAGACAATGCGGAAAAAGAAATAGAAAAATACCTTCAAGGAAAAGCGTGAAATGAGCAGGTATCCTTTGCAACAGAAATCCACTGATTTATAGTGTGCCAGAAAAGAGTGTTTTAGCTCTGCAGTTTAGGACGCTACTTTTGAATAAAACTTGTAGAATAGAAAAAGGAGCGAGATGATTGGGTTATTTGCTTCTTTTCTTTTGGAGGATTACTGCTGCGAGAGCGGCTGTTGCGATTATTGTTGCAGTCGCCACGGCTATCACGCGCACATCCATTGCCGGCAATGTAGACTCTATAGGAGTAGGTGTGTCTTCAGGCGAGGCGGCGCCGTAGCTTAGTGCTTCGATGTATCTAACTTCGCCTGTGTCAGCCCAGACGCCGACTATGACGCCTATAACGCCGCCAGGATACGGCTTATCAAGGTATAGGGTTACGTGCCAGAAAGGATACAAAGTTAACGGCTCCCGCGCTTGCATGCTAAGCTCCGCTTTGACAGGCGTTTCCAGTATTGTGAAGTCTTTTACTTCAGTTGCATCAGCGTCTAAACCTACTTTCCACGAGAAGTTCTTCGCCTGCTCTCTCGCAATGCTAATGGCCTCTTCCTGAGAGACTTTTATGGTGGTATTACCCACTTTGAAGATGCCATATATGTCGCCGAAACTCCAGATGTCGCCATCGCGGAAACTAACGTCCATTCCAGGTTGTTCAAAGCCATCGTACGAATATGCCCACTGGAAAGATGCGAAACTTCCTTCGACTAACATGGTCAGTTTCACATTGCCCAGCGTCACTGTTGTACTTTCAACCTTGCTGACCATGTCCAGTATATCTTTTAGTTCTTGATACCGGGGGGACCCAGCCCACTTTTGATACCTATCAAGGAAACCCTTAACTTTGTCAATGAGGTTAGCAGGTTGCGCTTGAGTGTAAAATGGTGGTCTTGATCGTTCAAGAGCGTCTATAAGGCAATATGCCAAAGCATTGTTTCTATACACGGCAGTAGCATCCAGTTTACTTCCATTGGCTTCAAGTTTATAGCGCACTTCCTCTTCAGCAATACCGCCATATTCTGCAGGATAAGATACTTGGTCGTACACCAAAGTCACGTTGTACTTTGCCAAGTCGAGCATAATGACATCAGTCAGAAGTGACAATGTTTTCTTCTGGGCAACTGATTCAGCAGCACACGTAGAACCTTGGACAAGTGAAAAGGCTAGAACAAACGTAAGAAACAAAGCCACGTAAATCCGTTTTATAGACATATCCATTTACCATCCGCTCCTTACGGTAGGCTCATGCTTCCGTCGCCCCAGACTCTAATTTTGCAGAGAAGGGTAACGTTTTGTTCAGGAAAATATTCCCACCACCCTTGATAGATTGTGCTGTTCACGAAAGGACAACCAAGGTAATTCCTAGATGCTCTATCCAAGGCGCCATTTATTGTGTAGCCGCCGTAGGTGGCGTAGTAGTAGAACATTGATGCAAAAATCTGGTATGTATAGGACAGATAGCCTGTGGATTGAGAGAACGGCTTTGAGGCGTATTGCCAGCCTATGAAACAGTGGCGGCTTCCATCAGGCGTAGTGTAACCGGTAAGGTTTAGGTTTGTTCGTTTAAGCCACGAAGCAGCCATGCCCCATGTGTGAGTCCCGTTGATGCCGCCTATTTGAGCCTCGTTTGCCGTGCCGCAGCTCCAAAGGAACACGAAATCATGCCTATAGTTAACTGTGCGTAATCCAATTTCCTTGTCCCAGATAAGGTCGGCGTCAGCGCCGCCATCATTGTCATAAAGCACCGTGTGATTATGCACGCAGGGATTTAAGCGACTATTTGGCGGGAGATATGTGGAGTGACCTTTATAGAAGGCTGTTGCAAAATCATAAGGATAGGTTTCCAAGTAGTTTGCGACGCTGTAGACATAGTAATTCTGTGTATTCGCTCCGCAATAGTTCTCCAAATAGGCGTAGCGCCCAGTGAGAGAGAAGTAGTATCTTATGGCTGCGCAGCCGTCGATGGTTGCTTGTGCCTCTGTAGCATCCATTTGGGCAGGTATACCGTAAATCACGCTTCCGTTAAGTACTGCGCTAGCAGTCTTTATGCCGCTTTGCGCTGAGGCCGAGAAGACGAGCATGCTCAAGAGCAGCAGTATGCCAGCTGCTTTGATTTCAAGCTTCATGCTTCTCGTCTCCGTCAAGACTGTTTGTCTTGCAACTATATTGCTGATAGAACCTGCTATTTAATTCTACATTTTAGAACAATTGTACTAAATTATAGAACACCACTAATTTAATTGCGTTTGTAATAGGCTACTTGTAAGCAAGGACCAAGCGCTGTGGGCGTATGCAGCAGTCATTACTGTATCGCCATTTTGTTTTGAGGCGAAATGGTTTAAATCGTTGAACTCCGTAACCCCTTTAAAATAGGTAGCCCCAATCGTAAGTGGAGTGACGTAGAGGTTTGAAGAGGTTTCCAGCAGAGGAATATGCGCTTGAGTTCTTTAAGGAAGAAGGGTTCATTAGAAAGCTTTGTCCCGGTTGCGGGGAATATTTTTGGACGCAGAATGCTGAGCAGGAAACTTGTGGCGAATCATCTTCCGATGGATGCGCATGCTACACGTTTCTGAAGAATCCGCCGACAAGGAAAAGCTACAGTCTCCCAGAGATGCGGGAGGCGTTTCTCTCCTTCTTCGAGAAGCACAATCATATGCGCATCAAGCCTTACCCGGTTGTGGCGAGGTGGCGAAACGACATTTACTTGACACATGCCAGCATAATTGACTTCCAGCCATACGTGACCGAGGGCGTTGCGCCGCCGCCTGCTAACCCACTAGTTATTGCGCAGCCATGCATCAGGCTGGTGGACATTGGAAACACGGGGCCAACGTTCGGCAGGCACCTGACCATTTTTGAAATGGGCGGCGCCCACGCGTTTAATTATCCTGATTTGGAGGTTTACTGGAAAGACGCCACAGTACGCTATCACCACGAGTTTGTCACGGATGTTTTAGGCGTCAAATCGGAGGATGTCACGTACAAGGAGGATGTTTGGGTCGGCGGCGGAAACGCAGGTCCAGATGTGGAGTGCATCATCGGCGGCTTAGAGGTTGCAACGCTTGTTTTCATGCAGTATAAAGTCGTTAACGGCGAGTTCATCAAGCTGCCCATACGCACCGTAGACACCGGTTATGGGCTTGACCGTTTCGCGTGGCTCTCGCAGGGTGTGCCAAGCTGCTTCCACGCAGTGTATGGCGGCATGCTTGACAAAATTTTTGCCATGGCAGGGTTAAAGCCTGATAATGACCTGCTGTTTTCCGTGGCGAAGTACTCTGGGTTAGTGAGCATCGATAAGACGGCGAATAGACTGAACGCGCGACGCCAAGTGGCCAAACTCGTCGGCTTAGACGTGGACGAGTTGGATAAGGTGCTGGTGCCCATCGAGAACGCCTTTGCAGTTGCAGATCACACCAAGTGCCTAAGCTTCATGCTTTCTGAAGGCATTGTGCCATCAAACATTCATGAAGGCTATTTGGCGCGGCTTCTGTTCCGCCGAGTTTACCGTCTGCTGAAGATGCTGGGAATTTCGGATAGGCTTTATGACATTGTTGATTTGCAGGTTGATTACTGGTCCAAGGATTATCCGCATATCAAGGCCATGCGTAACGAGATTATGGAGCTTTTGAAGGCGGAGGAGGAAAAGTTCGCTGAGACGCTGAAGAGAGGCGAAGGCATGGTAAAGCGGATCGCCGCGGAGCTTAAAGCCAAACGCGTCAACCGCTTGCCAGAGGCCACGCTTTCTGAGCTTTATGATTCGCATGGACTTCCACCGGAAATTGTTAAAGAAGTGGCAGAGGCTGAGGGCATAGCCGTGGAGGTTCCTGAAGACTTCTACACTTTAATCGCGAAGAGGCACATGCAGGCGGAGAAGCCCACGGAAGAGGAAGAAGTTAAAGTGGAAGCTGACTTGGAAGCGGCTGTGGCAGATTTGCCGCCAACCGAGCAAATGTATTATGCCGATGCCTATGTAAGAGAGTTCGAAGCGAAAATTCTCAAAATAATCAATGGACAACATGTTGTCTTGGACCGCACTTACTTTTATCCTGAAGGCGGAGGCCAGCCTGCAGACCATGGATTTCTGCTGCTCGGCGACGCCAAGGTAGAGGTTGTGGATGTGCAGAAGGTTGGCAGAGTCATCCTGCACAGGGTTAAAGATGCCTCCGCGTTCAAAGTAGGCGTAGTTGTCAAGGGCGTGATTGACTGGGAAAAGCGTTACGCGCTCATGAAGGCGCATACGGCTACGCACTTGGTTAATGGCGCGGCAAGGCGTGTGTTAGGCGAGCATGTTTGGCAGCATGGCACCCAGAAGGGAGTGGAGAGCACGCGTCTGGATATTTCGCATTATCGCCGCTTAACGCCTGAAGAAATACATAAAATTGAAACTCTCGCAAACCAAGCTGTTTTAGCGGATATGCCAGTTACGACTACGTGGATGCCTAGAAGCCAAGCGGAAGCGCAGTACGGTTTCAGGCTTTATCAGGGCGGCGCCGTGCCTGGAAAGGACATACGCGTGGTGAAAACAGGAGACTGGGATGTGGAAGCATGCGCTGGAACGCACTTGAAGCGGACAGGCGAGATAGGCTTCCTAAAGATTCTCTACACAGAGCGTATCCAAGACGGCGTGGAGCGGCTTGTGTACGCGGTTGGACTTCACGCGTTAAAGGCGGTGCAGCAGCAGGAGCGACTGCTGTGGAAGGTGTCGGAGATTTTGAGCGCGCCGCTGGAGAAGCTTGATAAAACTGCTGAAAAGCTCGTGAAAGAGCTGAAGGAAGCCAACGCAGAGAATCGGAGACTAATCAAGGAGTTAGCGGCTAGGGACAGCGCAGCGCTGGAGCAGCCGAAAGCGGCGGAGCAAGCCGAAGAAATTGGTGGAGTAACAATTGTTGAACGTTGCTTCCAAGAAGTGGATGTCAACCGCATGGTGCAAACTGCGAATGAAATAGTAAAGCGAAACGAGGCGGTGGTTGCACTGTTCTTTGCGGCAGACGAGAAAAACGCACGTGTCCTTGTGATGGCTGGGAAAGGC
Organism: Bathyarchaeia archaeon; assembly: GCA_038848695.1. Lineage (GTDB taxonomy): Archaea > Thermoproteota > Bathyarchaeia > Bathyarchaeales > Bathycorpusculaceae > JAOAIV01. The sequence continues at coordinate 86,635 of JAWCNL010000002.1, read as the reverse complement.
GCCGTGGAGAAAGGCGTTAACGCTGGTGAAATAGTTAGGGCTGCTGCGTCCATAATTGGCGGTGGCGGCGGGGGAAAACCTAACTTTGCCCAAGGCGGCGGAACCCAACCAGAAAAACTGCAGGAAGCTGTGAAAACCGCAAAAGAAATCATCAAGAAGCAACTAAAATGTTGAATTCGCTACCGTAGTAGAGATTGAATAGACCCTCTATAGGTTTCTGCAATGAATCTCTAATATGCGCCAAATATGAAGGTGTAGTGTAGTTTATTTTTTGCTAAAAATTGGTGTGGTTTGTTGGGTTGTGGGGTTTGGAGAAATGGTTTGAGGGGGAGAAGGGAGAGCGTGCAAAAATTAGGGGTTATCTCCAAACCTTTCCACCCAACTTTTTTGCGGTTTGTGCTTTTTCCCCTCCATTCCTTTTTTACAGCGCCTTGAAGGCTTCGAACCAGCGGTTATACATCGCCAGCATGTCCAGTGAGACGCTTGGCTTCCGCTCTTCCAGTATCTGCTTAAAGTCGTTCATTGTTATGGGCCGTGGTTTAGCCGCCTTGTCCAGGGCTTTGCCTGACTCGAAGAATTCGCCTATTATCTTCAGCTGTGCAGATTGACATACGTCGCGTATGTCGCTACCTGAAAAGCCCTCGGAAAGCCGCGCCAACTCATGTAGATCCACATCTTGGGCTATTTGGAGATTGGCAGTGTAGAGCTTAAGCATCATCAATCTGGTGTGGTGGTCAGGTAGTGGCACGAGAATTCTTTTTTGGAAACGCCGTATAAACGCCCAGTCCAGGTCCCAGGGCTTGTTGGTGGCGCCGATAACGTAGACATGCAGGTTCTTGCCTTTGTCCACGATGCCATCCATTTCTTTGAGGAACTGGTTGCGGACGCGGATTTCACCGCCGACCTCGTTTTGATGCTGACCCATCAGCGAGTCCAGCTCGTCAACGAAGACAATGGCTGGTTTGCCCTCATTTGCGGACTTGCGTGCTGAATTGAAAAGTTTAGCAACGTTCTGCTCTGCTTCGCCAAGCCACTTAGACATAATCGACGCTGCATCTATAGAGTAGAAGTTAGCGTCTATTTCTGTGGCAACCGCGGCGGCTAGTAGGGTCTTACCGCATCCAGGCGGCCCGAAAAGCAGAATGCCTCTAGGCCAGCCGAGCGGAAACAGGTCGGGTCTCTGCACTGGGTAGACTATGGCTTCTTTGACGGCTTTTTTAGCCATGTCCAAACCCACCACTTCAGACCAGTTTACTTTGGGCTTTTCGGTGACAACAAGCTCCTCGCCCTGTTTTCCTCCGCTTGTGCCTCCGCCTTCGGTGGCCGTTTCTCCGCCCTCGCCACCATTGTTAGCTTCAGCCCGCAGTTCGCTAGGCGAAACCGAGCCCTGCAAGACTTTGATTCTCTCCTGATACGCGATGGCTCTCTGAACGTAAACTTTGTTCAGACTATAGTCAGGATAGAGCTGCACAAGCTGCAGAAGGCTCTCTATGGCCTTTTGATACATAGTTATGGCTCTGCCTTTTGCGCCCTGCTTGTCTAAGCGAACCGCGTCTAACGCGTAAGCGGTCGCGGCCTTTTCAAGTTCATGCGAAGCACTCATGCGCTTTCACCTTTCTCACTCAGGAGATTTTATTTCAATTTTTATTTTTCCTTGGTTTCCAAGGTTTTCAAGAGCTTTCTCTATTTCTTCATAGGAAGTTTTCAAATCAATTGAGCAACGGGTTAAATCTATTTCGCCATTGCTCTTGCGTACGTACTCGAGAAGCGCATCCTCAAGGGAGGGCTTCTCAACCTTCAATGAGATTTCTTTAATTTCGGATTTCTTGTAAGAAATCAGGGTTTCTGAAGAATTGAAACCAAGCTCATCAGCAGCTTTACGCCCAATTATCTGCGAAGAAGTCGCTGAAAGTGCAACCATCTCCTTTATCGGCGCAGCCTTCTCTTCAGATGGAAGCGAAGTAGCTGGCGGTTCGGGAAGGGTCTCTGAAAGCTTGCGCTCAAGGAAGCTGGATACTTCGCTTAGTATTTCCTCGCCTGCTTCGGTCTTTTTACCTACAGGTATAAGCGACTCGTCGGCTGTAATCTTCGTGGCGTAAAGCGTTTCATGAATTGCTTCATTAACATTATTAAGTTCTTTTGAAACGTCAGGTAGAACCTGGAATAGCTCTGCTGAAACATTTTGGAGAAGCTTCAAAGCTGGCTTTAAATCAACAACAATGTCGCTTAGTTCCTTTATCGTTTCAAGCCGAAGAATTACGCGTTCAATGGCCAGCTGCACATTATAAAGAAACTTGATTAACTTCCTAACCTCAGCAATCTCGTTAGCGCAGATTGCCGCTTTTTCCTTGTTATTCTTTTTTAAGGCATTCATGCAGGATTCAAAAAGTATGCGGTCTCTTTCCTTTAACCTGTAACTTGCCTGCTCCAGCTTGTTCTGCTGAACTCGAAGGGTAAGTATTGATTTGGTGGCAACTTCCCGTATCGGTGGAGGGTTTGAATGGATTATACCCATGACGCCTTTTTGCCCTCCGCCCGCTACTTCATTCTGTAGGCTAGATACCTGCCTTTCCGACTTCTTTCACGTAAACGACTACTGGCGGCTCTGGAAGCTCAGTCGTTACAATAGTTGCTTCGCTAGTTGCGGGTTTTTTAGCAGGTGACTCTGTGTGGGCTGCAGTTGGCTTTGGTTCTATTTGCTTGGAATCGCCTAGGAGTATATTTGAAAGTCTGCTTTTGACAAGTTCAAGGTCGCTTTTTTCTTTGTGGATGCGCTTAAGATTTTCTTGAAGCATGTTGAAAGCTGATTTGTAAGCTTCATCATCAATTTGACCTATCTCGTGCTCCAGTTCTAAATTGACAACGGCGTAGCTCAGAGTTTTAATCTCTTGGTCGCAACGTGCAATTTCTTTTGCAGTAGTCTCAATAAGCGTTTGCGCATCCTTCTTCAGCTGGCTCAATATGCTATCAAAGTTGTTGTGAAGCTCCTGGTAAAGGTCTGGTGAAATCTTGCGTTTTTCAGCCAAGTCTTTAAGGGCTTGGTCTTTGCGCCATATGAGTGGGATCTGGTCGCAGAGAACGCTTGCTTGCGACTTGATGGTTGAGAGGAATGTGACTTCAGCGCCATTAAACTGCAGGTACTCCAAGGGAACTTTGGAGAATTTCCCGTCACTATATTCGATGAATACGCTATCGAATTTTCCACCGGGCGTAAGCGCGAAAGAGGCAACTCTGCCTACTGCGCGGCCATATTCGTCTTTTATTGGTTTACCAATAGAAAGAAAAAGGTTGGATTCGTTTGACATATTCTTCCTCCTTTAGTTTAGAAGCTCTCCGAAGTTTTCTCTGTCTGCGACGTGGCAATTGAAGGCATGCCTGGCGGCAGCTCTGGGAACTTGTCTTTAACTTTCTGCTCAGCAACTGTTGCGGCTTCTGCAAGGATTTTCTGCGCGTCTTCGTTTACGGTGTCGAAGTTTAGTGTCATGCCTGAGCTTTGTCCTGCTTCGATCATGATCCCGCTTAGTAGGTTGCCGATTTCGCCTAGTTCTGTTTCTGCTTCAGGGAAAATACTTACTAGTCCTGCGCGGACGCTACGTAGAACGCCTACCGCTGGTCCTAGTGTGGATACTACATCGCCAAGTTCGGATACTGTTCGTAACCTTAATACTATCTGTTCGAGGGCGAGTCTGGCGTTTATGATTAGTTTCTCCATTTTGCGGACTTCGGCTAGTTCGTTGGCGAAAACGTTTGCGCGTGCAGTATCATGCTTCGTGTAAGCGTCAACTATTCTCGCAAAGATTGCCTTATCGCGTTGTGAGAATCTCTCAGCAGCTTGATCAAGCTTCTGCACTTGAAGTTCGATGCGTCTGACGGCGAAGTCAAGCCTCGGCTTCAATGGTCCTGGCGGCGAGACAGCATCTTTGATGCGTTCCGTGAACGGCTGGGTATCGCGCTTAGCCTCCCATTTTTTCGCGAATCTCTCTGACAAATTGATACCTCCAAGCACCAAAGGGATAGGTTGAAAATCTTATACATTGTTAATATGTTGAAAATATGCACGTATATACGTAGGAGTATACATGGAAGGTAAACGTGCTTTTGGCTTTAATTGGAAAATTAAAAGGCAAGGTAACTACTGCCAGGGTAATAGACAAAAATATGTTAGTTAGACTAAAAAGAGGCTTAATCTAATGCTTAAGCAAAAAAGGTGAAATGTATGGGTGAAAGGTTAAAAGTATTCGCAGTAATAGCGCTCTTAGGATTCATGGCTGGAGTAATAGCGCAGCTAACAGCAGACTACGTGATCCCATGGCTTCTAACAGTGTTGCCAGCGCTAATCAACATTAAATGGGTAGTCTCAGGATTCGCCGGCGCGTGCTTGACACTTGTGCTGATAACAGCATGGGCATACATGACCAGAAAAGAACGGTAAACCAAGGAAATAATCCCAGTCTCCTTTCTTTTGTTCACCGAGCAGACGCGCCCTAAAGCGCACAGCCATAGTTAACTTCCCATTTGTAAACACACGCAAGCCTATTTTTGTGGACTCAGAAGCGGAAAAAGCATTCATCCGCAAACGCGTCTTCGTACCTCGATTTCCTCATCGTCCCAAATTATAGGAAATCGTTCCAACTTATTTGCGTTTGCGGAACAGCTTAACACCGTCAAATTCCACATGATACTCAAAGCCTACCTTCATTAGCTCTATTGCTTCATCCACTGTTTTAGCGGCTTTCACTATCCACTCATCACTATTGCTGTCTTTGCCAAAGACTATTTTGGAGTAGTGTATGTAGCGGCTTGTGCATTTAATGTCCTTATGCCTTGCGAACAACTGAACCAGAAAAGGGTCTTTGACTGCATGAGCATACATTGTCAGTTTCCAATGTCGTAACGTGTGAAAGTGGATTTCCGCAAGCCGAGGATTGCATAGGTTAGCTGCTAACTTTCTTTTTGCAGTAGTCAGCATGTTGACTAAGCTCTTTGTTGACGTGTTTCCAAGCACACTCTCTGATGTCCTCGGTAAAGATTGGATGCGAGCCATAAGCTCTGCAGAAACTTTGTAAACGCCTGTGTTGCTGCCTTTTTCAGGTTCATTAATAGATATGGTGCTATTTTGGAAGTCTATATCAGTCCATTTAAGCCGCACTATCTCACCAATTCTTGCTGCTGTTTCCTTGGCAATTTGTAAGGCGATGCTGACTTTTCTCGGGCTTCCAATGATTAACTGGTCAATTTCGCTTTCCAATGGAAAGAACGGGATTTTATCTGCAGCTTTATATTTTGGCTTCTCCCAATCCAACTTTAGAAACTTGGCGAAATGCGCATACCAGTCTACATAGTTCCGTTTAGCCCTTAACGTCCACTTCTGCTGCTTTGCTATTACTTCTTCAACGCTGGATGGATTGAAGATGTCAGCGCCTTTCTTAAGCAGCGTAAATAACGCGCCAATATAGGTTCGTATCGTCTCCTTTGTCCGTCCCTTGTTTTCCAAATATGCAGCGTATTGAAGGATTTTGACTTTTATGTCCCGCTGGCTTCCAATTTCTCCAACCGTTTTGGTTTCGGTTGAAGAGCTCAAGTTTTTCGCTTCCTCGAGGACAGCGCATACTTGGCGATTAACGTTTTCTGTCTGACATTCCTTAAAAGCGTTATCTGAAAAACGCTTCTCGCTGAAGCGATAAGTGCATTTTTTGCATTTCCAGCGTTGACGAGCCTCCCCGCTGCTTAAGTAGCGATTACCATTACGAGTAATCTCTGTTGAGCCGCATTCAGGGCATCGCAGCAGCGGAGAAGCCTCAACCATAAAGCCTAAACCTCACCATGCACAACTAAGAGGCGCCTCGCAGATTCCACTCTATCCTTCCATTGCTTAGCTTCAGCAAGTTTCTTAGCCCGCCATTCAGAATCAGGATGCAAATCCCACTGCTCAAGAACTGATTGAAAATAGCGCTCTTTATGTTCCAGTAACTGCTTTTCTTTAAGCTGTTCAAGCGTTAACGGTTTGGGTTCTTCCTTCAATCCTTGCGTATATTTCTGAACATATTTTTCATAATCATCTTTTGAAAGGTATCCTAAATGGAATAAGCCTTCAACAAAAGGTAACAAACCAGCATAAGAACGCCCAAGTTCTTTATCAGCTTGCAACTTAATGAAAGCCTTATAGAGCGTCTTATCCAAGTAAAGCATGACGCCATGTTCACGAAAACCATATTGAGAATAATCTTTCATTAAAGAAACGCCTCACAAAAACGATTAAAACGAATAAAGTTTTCTTACAGTAGCTAGTTAGATACAGTATGAGTTTAGAGAGATTAATAAAAAAAGAGTTGTTAGATACAGTGTTTCGGCAGAAGCAAATTTTACTACGTGCATCCTCTGCGTTCAATTATGCTTCGCCTCTGCTCAAATCGGATCAATGCCATCCTTAGCTCGCGCCCAAATCAACAGCAGTATGAAGAGGAAAACCGCAAGCACCACAATCACTTTTAGGACATAAAGCAAATCCACGCGCCTAAAACCTCCCTTTATGCGGTTTTGAGCACTTCTTTCAACGCCGTATAGATCGGTTCGGTCAAGTTCTTGAATTTGCCTTCAGCGATTAAGCGGTCAAGTTGCTCTCTCTCTTCAGGTTCAATCCTGACGGTTATCCGATTATTTTTCATTCTATCACCTGTCCGAAAGGTATAAAGAGGGACTTGAGTCCTACTATTTTTCGGACGTTATGAAACTGAAAAAGTGGTTTGAAACCGACTTAGGATATGAAGCAACGAAAGAGAAGCTACTCAAATCAAGAAACATCATAGGCGACGGTCAAGATTTTTGTGGAAGACTTAGTTTTAAATTCGTAGATTTGAAAGATTACACTATTCAAATAACAACGAAGGGTAAATTAGGAATCTTTTATCCTGAAATATCAAACCCTGACATAGCTCTTGAGAAGCTTAAACCATACATGGTAACTGCTGAGGGGTTACCAGCAAAAATAATTAAAGAAGTGCCATTGAAAAATTCTACATCACCTCAACCTAATGATCAATTACGTAAGATGAGTATAACGCTTCAACATCCTTTTAATGTTGATCAATCTGGAAAAGGGTTCTTTGCTTGGTTAGAAAAGAGAGCTGAAAGGAAGCGTCTCGAGGAGAATAAAGACGAGATCGCAAGACTGGCGCCTATTGCTGAGAGATATAATCTTGATTTTCTCAAGAAGTATGTTGAAATAAGAAAAGAGCAATTAAAAAGTCTAAATGAATGATTTTTTCATGCAAATATGCATTTTTAAGTCAGAATTTGAGATAGGATATTTTATGAGAATGTACGTTCTTAAGCAGTACAATGCTCAAATCAAGCCCTGCAACTTATGCGGTGAAAGCTTCAAGGTAGGCGATAGAATAATTAAGACTTCAAGGCGGCGGTATCATGAAAGCTGCTTCCTGAAACTGCTGCACTAACACTTTTTCTCCATGAAAAATGAAGCTTTGTTACGTAGCGGTCGTAAGCCCTCGACGCTGACGCATGGACTTTTGAGGCTTCAATGTCCCATTTGTAACAAAAAAGCTAAGCTATACCTCAACAACACGCAATTTGTTACATAACACTTCAACGCTAAGCGCCCTTCAACACCCTTCCCTACATGCACGTAGTAAACTCATAAAGAAACAACCAAGCAAAAAAAGAGGGAAGCTGTTGAAGAAATTGGATTTTAAGCGGGTGATTTATCGGGTGGTTTGAGATTTCCTCATTGTCCCAAGTTATAGGAAAACCGCGCAGCCTAATTTGCATTTCCAAAAGAGTACGCAGAACTACTAATGCAATTTTAAAACTTTTAAACCTATACACTTCCTACGGATAACTTCAATTTTATCCGTAAAAACCTATACGTTTGTCGCTTTCTGCTGATTATTCTTTTGTTTTCGTGCGATGTGTTTATGTTTTACCCTTAAGGTTACTTAACTGAAAAAGGAAAGCAGGCGACGGGTAATGGGCAGTAAAGATGCGGTTACGATGCTGCATGGCGCGGGCGGCACTGTCATGCACGCTTTGGTTAGGGATTATATTGTGAAGTACTTCGGCGGGTTAAGCAACGCTGATGTGCCGCTTGAAGCCTTAGATGACGCCGCAGCCATAGGCGACATAGTGCTCAAAAGCGACTCGCATGCGGTTAAGCCAATATTCTTTCCAGGCGGCGACATCGGGCGCTTAGCCATCTCAGGCACCGCCAACGACATCTCGTGCTTGGGCGCCGAGCCTTACGCTTTGGCGTGTGGCTTAGTTTTGGAGGAAGGCCTGCCGCTTTCGGATTTGGAGAGGATTTTGGCGAGTATGCGGCAAACCTGCATAGAAGCAGGTGTGGGCGTGGTTACTGGCGACACGAAGGTTGTTGAAAAAGGCAGCCTCGGCGGCTGCGTCATGAACGTTTCAGGCATAGGACGCCGAACAAAAGCGCTCGAGAGCAACCTAGAAGTGGTCAGGCAGCATCGTAGCGGCTTCGCGGCTCGTTGGGTGCTAGACTCCAACCTCAGCGTAGGCGACAAAATAATCTTGTCGGGCACCATAGGCGACCACGGGTTGGCTGTGCTTTCAGCGCAGCAGGGGCTAAATTTTGGAAGCGAAATAAAAAGCGACGTTAAACCCTTGAACCGCCTTATTCAGCGCTTGCTCGGTGAAGTCGGCGGCGTCGTCACCATGAAAGATCCCACAAGAGGCGGCTTAGCTGACGCATTGAATGAGCTTAGCGAAAAATCTAAGGTGGGCATACTAATCTACGAGGATAAGATTCCAGTGCGGCGTGATGTGCGAGCCGCTTGCGAAATGCTGGGTTTAGACCCGCTTGAGGTTGGCAATGAGGGAAAAGTTATTGTAGGCGTGGTACCAGCGAAGGCTGAGCAGGCGCTGGATTTCCTGAAGAAAACTGAGGAGGGCAGAAACGCGGAAATCATCGGCGAAGTCACTAGGGATTTTATGGGCGTGGCTATGCAGACGGTGGTCGGCGGCAAACGGATAATCACAAGGCCTGTAGGCGACCCCGTGCCGAGAATCTGCTGAAAATGCGCCAAGCACAGGCAGCCTTAGCGGTTAGGGCAAACTTATAAGGCTTGCTTGCATTATTATCTTATTGAAGGGTGTTGTTTTTGGAACACAGACCAGCAGTCATAATTATTGATATGCTTAATGATTTTGTCACTGGAAAACTGGCAGCCAAAAGAGCAGAGCACATAATTCCAAACCTCAAGCGGCTCATAGAAGAAGCACGCAAACATGACGTGCCAGTAATCTACAGCAACGACGCACATTATCCGCAGGACGTGGAAGTCACCAGAAAATGGGGAAGCCACGCCATAAAAGGCACAAAAGGCGCCGAAGTAATCCCCGAGCTTCAGCCATCGGCGAAGGACTACATTGTAGAGAAGCGAACGTACAGCGGCTTCTACGAGACAGGATTAGATCCGCTTCTGCGCAGCCTATACAAGGGCGAAGGCGCCAAAACAGTCATCTTGGGCGGGCTGCACACTAACATATGTATTAGGCACACGGCTGCCGACGCCTTCTTCCGCGGCTACAAAATCATAATCGCCAAAGACGGCGTCGAAGCCTTTACGCAGGAAGACCACGAGCAGGGCTTAAAGTATCTCGAATACGTTTACAACGCAAAAATAATGACCGTTGACGAAATAATCCGAGAATTCAAATAAAACAGCAACCGCACACTTGCTAAAGCTTTGAACTGCGAAGTAAGAAAATTCTCAGCAAACTTCGCAAGTGGTGGGCCCGGCCGGATTCGAACCGGCGACCAACAGGTTATGAGCCTGGCGCTCTAACCTGGCTGAGCTACGGGCCCGCGTGATCTTGTGCTTCCGCTTACTATTGCTATTTTTGATGGAATTTAAACGTTTTCCGAGCATCAGCCTATAGAAGCCCGCGGTTATGTGCCGCTAAACGTTTCGTTCGAGTTTAGAGCATAGTCAAATGTCGACTTTCTGCAGTCGCAGTATTCATGCGCTCGTAATGGTATAGGTACTCCTGCGCGTAGCCAGCATACTGGTCGAAGTATTCTCTGCCAAAAGCATTAAGCCTCACGTATTCGGCATTGCTGAGAGAGTCTTTTGCCAAAAGTTTCTCTGCAAGCCCGCGCGGCAGCTTATGTGCATAGTGGTTCACGATGACGCGGGCAATCCACCTGTCCACGGGGAAAGCTTCCAGTTTATCCAGCGAAAACAGCAAGACGCAGTCAGCCACTTTCGGGCCGACGCCGGGCAAAGTGCAAAGCTGCTTCTTCGCCTGCTCGTAGGGCAACTGCCGCAGACTTTCCAGCCTGAATCTGCCTTCGAAAATCCGCTTTGAAGTTTCCAGAACAAAGCGTGCTCGGTAACCCAAGCCACACTCGGCCAACTGCTGCATCGTGGCATTCGCAAGCTTCTCAGGCGTTGGAAAAGTGAAGAACTCCATGCCGTCCAGTGCTGTTTTTTCTCCGAACTTTCGCGAGAGATTCAACAGCATGCGCTTTATTGCGGGGATACTCTTGTATGTTGCACAGATGTAGGAGATGAGGCATTCCCACGGCTCCTGCCGAATTATGCGCATGCCCCAAAACTCCCGAAGCGCCGCCCGAATGTAGTCATCCTTGCCTATTTCAGCGCTGATGGCGGGCAAGTCGTCGCCTAACCCGAAATAATGCTTAATGAACCGCTCACTCGCATTTGTAAACTCCAGCATATCACCGATTTGCCGTATCTTGAAAGCTCGGTCGCCTGTGACGCCATACCACCAGTCGCCCATCTTTTCCCAGCGGAACACTTGCCCGCAGCAGAGCGTAGCATCCAAGTTGAAGGGGGTATCGCCAAGCTTCAAGGGGTCTCCTCCAAGAACCGCTCGGGCTTAGGCACATTTGGCGGCAGCCCTTTCCGTTTCCGAATTTCAGCAATGACCCGCGCCTCCAGCTTTTCAGGCAGCCTTTCCCAGTGGCTGAAAATGTACTGCCAAAAAGCGCGGCCTGACGTGGCGCCACGCAATTCCTCGGAGAGGCTGAAGGTTTCTGCAACTGGAATATAGCCCGTTATAACCGTGGAAGCGCCTTTCTGCTCGAAGCAGGAGATTTTCCCGCGCCGGCTGCTGATTATCCGAGAGCATTCACCAGCCAACTCTGCGGGAACCGTTATGACCGTGCTGTAGACTGGCTCAAGCAGTATTGGCGTCGCTGTCAAAAAGGAGCCGAAAATCGCTTTACCCACTCCACGCATAACCTCAGCGGGATCATGCTGCGCCGCGTTCTCGCTGAGCTGAACGCCCATTAGCTTAACTTGGACACCACGCATGGGCTCCCCGCAAAGCGGCCCCGCCTTGCAAGCAAAAGCGAAGCCAGAAATTATGGGATCTAGAATCTCTTGTAGGCGCTCAGGGCTTTCTGTGCAGTTCAATAGTAGGTTCTGGTTATCGTCAACTGCAAGCACACCTTGCATGCACTCTACGCTGGCTTTGTCCTGCTCAATCTGCCGCACAAGCGCCTCCGACAAGGGCGACACTTGCACGGCAAAGCGGTTCTGCTTGTTAGGGCTTCTTGCCGCGGCTATTATGCCTTCTTTGGAGGCAGTTTCACGATAAACAACTCTCGGTGAAGAAGCGGCGATTTCTATGCCGCCGCGTTCCTTCAGCAGTTTCAACGCTACCTCAAGATGCAACGCGCCTACCCCGCTTAGGAGGTACTCGCCTGTCTCGTTGCTCACAGAAAGCGCAAGGTTAGGATCTTCCACCGCAAGTTTGCGCATAGCCTCAAGAAGCACGGGCAAATCCCGCGGATTTTTAGGCTCAACAGCCACGGTGACCACAGGCTCCGCCACGTAGCGAATGCGCTCAAACGGCACAATGCCCTCTCGGTGCTCAGCTGCAACTATGGTTTCGCCTGCCTTAGCCAGCTGCAGCCCAGAGAAGGCAGCAATGTTGCCCGCTGATACCTGCGCTACGAGCTCTCTAAAGGCGCCCATATAGATGTAAACTTCCTGGATGACGCCTTCTGCCTGTGCATTGACGAGGTAAACGCGGCTGCCGCTTTTAACCGTGCCTGAGAACACGCGGCATGTGGCAATTAAGCCTGCAGATGGGTCTTCTTGAACGTGTGTTATGCAGGCAACTGCTGGGCCGTTGTCGTCGCATTCAGCCATGGCTTGTCCAACCGCGGAGCCTACATCACCCTTCCATATTTTCGGTATGCGGTACTTCTGCGCTTCCAGAGGGCTTGGAAGATGCCTTACAGCCATGCCTAAAATTGCCTTATGAAGCGGAAGCACATCAGCCAACGTCTCGTGCGCCGCGCGATTATGCGCCGCCATTATGGCGCTGAAGGTTACATTCTGCTGGCGCGCCATGCCTAGGGTGAAGCCCCATTTATGCAGAGCTGAGCCAAAGGCGACGCTGCCGCTGGCGGGATCAGCTTTCCATTTTTCTTTGAATTCCGATTCTCCGTAGAGGTCGATTAAATCATTAAAACCGCGTATTATACGCGCAAACCTTTCCCGAATCTGGTTCTCCGTTAATTTCAGCTCAGTTATTAGGCGGTCTACTTTGTTTATGAAGAGCACTGGGCGAACTCTTTCCTCAAGCGCTTGACGCAGGACCACTTCTGTCTGCGGCATGATTTCCTCTACAGCGTCGATTACTACGATGGCTCCGTCTATGCTGCGCAGGGCGCGGGGAACCTTTCCCGTGAAATCCACATGTCCAGGCGTGTCCACCAAATTTATGATGAAGGCGCCGCTATCGGCGGCTTTGTATAGCAGGGAAATGTTGGCGGTTTTCATGGTTATACCCCGCTTCTGCTCCTCCTCGAGATAGTCGAGAACTCGGGCTGAGCCGGCAGCCTTTAGCGGCAGCAACCCTGTGCCCGCAAGTAATGCATCTGTTAGCGTGGTTTTTCCATGGTCAATGTGAGCAATTATCCCCAAATTGCGAATAAGCGCTTTATTCGCCATCAAGCTTAGAATGTGGGGAATTTGTCTGAATTTCGGCATGGCTTCACACGCTTGTTCGCGGAATTTTAGTTGACTTAGTGCTCATATAAATGTATGAGATGCATACATTTTACTCTGATGTCTAAAAAAGTGGAAAGATTGGCGGAAACAATCAGGGTTCAGATTGAAAAGCTTAGCGAAGAACCCTACGCATCTATCCTCTGCTACCCAAGAGCAAGCGACTTGGAACTGCGGAGCCGCATAACGGAGCTCCGTGAACACGGCGTTAACGAGGTAGAATTTACCGGAAGCACAGTAATTTCGAATGTGCCCTTGCTGGGAAAGGGGTTTGTAGGCGTTGTCATAGCCGCTTACTTGAATGGTCAGAAAGCGGCGTTGAAAATTCGCAGGGTGGACGCTGATCGGGATAGTTTGCATCGGGAAGCAGAGTTGCTTGCTAAGGCTAATGCGGTGCATGTTGGGCCGCGATTAATAGGCGTAAGCAGGAACTTTCTTCTGATGCAATACATCGAGGGCAAGGCGCTGCTTGAGTGGCTGGCTACGCATAGAATGAAAACGCTGGTAAGTGAAGTCTTAACTGAAATTTTGGAGCAGTGCTGGCGTCTGGACAGTATCGGCTTAGATCATGGCGAACTTAGCAATGCGCCTAAGCATCTTCTCGTTGACACTGAGGCTAAGCCGTGGATTGTTGATTTTGAAACTGCAAGCTTAAGCCGAAGACCTGCGAATGTCACGTCAGTTTGCCAGTTTCTTTTCACAAGCCGAAGCGCTGTAGCAAGAGCAGCGGCGGAGGTGCTTGGCGAGAGAAACCGTGAAGCAATCATTGATGCACTGAGGCAGTATAAAAATGAGCGAACAAGGGGAAACTTTAGCCGCGTGATACAAGTGTGCCTTGCTTAAATTGTCAGACTACGTAACTTACCGCGCCGCCATTTTGTTCTTCTGATATGAGTGTGTCTATTTCTCTTGTTAGCTGGTAAAGGTTGAGCCAGTTTTCTATTTTGCTCTGGCGCTCGATTTTCTTCTCCTCATAGAGTAGCGGAATTGTATTCACGAATAGCCAACTGTAGGTTTCTTTTTCTGCTGCCAACCCTTTTCTCCTCGCTGAGGGAAGAGGTGGCATGCGCTTTTATTTTCTATGGAAAAAAGTTATAGAAGATAGTTCTATGCCTAAGCCAAAACTTCCTGTAGCCGCCCTTGCTCACGGGCTTCCTTCAGCTCAAGCGCTATGCGGCGCCCCATGTACATGTTTGAGCCATAGCGCAGGTAAGCATAGGGCGACGTGCCAATGCCAACGTTGGTTCCAGCTACGATGCGCGCAGAAATCTCGAACGTGTAAATTTTCAAGTCATCTGTCACCACCGTTTCCAAGCAGAAGGGCCCGATTATTCCTGGCGGCGCCAGCTCCCTAGCCTTTCTATGCACGTTTTCGCCCATGCGCAGAAATTCAGGCAGCAACGACTCGCGCAGCACTATTGGGAAGTTGCCTACTATAGTATACGTGGGATTCACATCGATTTCCAGCTGCTCGCCTGCGGGAATTTTGCCTATCGCATCAACCGCTGACTCGTACCGTCTATCCACTGCCAGAAGCTCCACATCATCCTTAATTATCGAGCTGAAGTAGCTGGGATAGACGTTAACGCCTAAGGCATATTCCTGCAAGTGAATTTTGTCGACATCCCCTTTGCGGAGGAGCCCGCGCTTAACCATTTCGCCAAACTTCTTGTAGAACGACTCCGGCGAGTTAGCTAGGAAGTAGCCTCTGCCGCCCTTTGCGCCAGGCAATTTAGCTATTACCAGCCGGTCTATGTCTTCGGGCGTTTTAAATGTCTCCGGCAAACGGAGCCCCGCTTGGCGCAGCCACTCCTCTTGCGATTTGCGGTTAGCTTCCCAGTGGAGTAGCTGGCGGTTTCCGAACATGGGCACATAAAGGCTGTCGGTTAACTGTTCAGTGCTCAGGTAAGCCGTGAACGAGCCATGCGGGATCAGCACAGTATTTAATCTGCGAAGTTTTTCCTGAAGCGCAGGATTCAGCAACTCGGTAAAGTCTTTAACGATGATTAACTCGTCGGCTAGGGGAAATTTCTTGTAGAGTATGACGTCCTGCTCTTTGCATATACAAACGGTGCGGAAACCCTCTTCCTTGGCGCCCTTAAAAATGTTCAGGGAAGAATGCGAGCCCAAAGTGCCTATTGCCAGCTTATCCAAGTTATACTTGCCGAGTATTTCAGCTATGTCTTTGCCTGTTATCACGTTACCACTTCCGCGAGCCTTCCTGCTTTTACGGCTTGCTTTATCTCCATGGCTACGCGTCTACCCGGGCCAACTTCGAATCCGTACTTGTACTTCATGTAAGGCGACGTGGGCTCGACGCATGGGCAGCCTGGCACACGCGGGCTCACATCGAAAACGTAGAACTCCAAGTCCTTAGTTACGGCGCCCTGCAAAGCGAACAGGCCAATCATGCCTGGCGGATACTCCTTTTTGCATATTTCCACGAAGCGTTCAGCAGCAGTGAAAACCTTCTCCAGCTGGCTTTCCCGCATGGTCGCGCCCATGTGGCCGATCTCGATATTCTGTGTTGGTATATTCAGCTCCAGCTGCTCGCTGGCTGGCAGGTCAAGCACACCGTCAAGGTCAGTTTGCACTCGGCGGTCAAACCCTAAAAGGTCTATCTCATCAGTTAATGGCGACCAGAAGAAATTGGCGTTGAACTTGGCGCCTATAACATATTCCTCTATAACCGCTTGTTTTAGGGCTTCTTCGCTGATTATCCCCTTTTTTATGCGCGCCGCCGCCGTTTTCTCATACTCTTCAGGCGATGAGGCGTAAAAGAAGGCGCGTTCTATGGCGCGCTCCTTCTCGGGAACCTTAACGATTACTAAGCGGTCAATTTCGCTGGGCGACTTGAAAATCTTTGGTGTGGCTATACCTGCCTTCTGAAGCAGATACTGCTGGTTCCGTGGCGTGTTGCGTTCTTCCGTCCGTAGCATGTATCTGTTTCCCATAAGCGGCACAGCGAATTTTTCTTCTATGTTCTCGTAGCCCGCGTACACCGAAAAAGAACGGTTCGGAACGAAAATAGTGTAAAGCGCGGTTAATTTTTTCACGTTGCTTTCGCTGGTTATATCTGAAAACTTGTCTAAGAGTACGATATGATCGAAAAGATTGCGGTAATATTTCGTGTAGGTTTTATCGCGGCCTTTTTGGCAGACCACTACGGTTTCGAAGCCTTCCTGCTTGGCGCCGGAAGCTATCTCAAGCGCCGAGTGCGAACCCAAAACGCCGATGCGAATTCGGTGCGGATCATAACTTTCTATTACTTCTCGTATTTTTTTGTCCATCATTTCTTGTCGCCTATATACTCGCGGTATTTCTTTATTACTTCTGCAAGCCGCGGAGCGTCAAATAACTTGCGGCCAGTCAGCTCGTTAGCCGCAGCCGTATACATTTCAGTGATTATGGTTTTAAGTTGTGTATCAAGCCTCGGCGGCTGCGTCTTGCATAGCGACTTCCAATCCTTCACGCCTTGATTTTCGGCGGTTCGCTTTGCCTCCTCCACGTCACTGTACCAGCCGGTTTTTTTGTAGAATTGCCTTGCAATCTCTTTGCTTACGTGTATGCCGTCGTAGGTGAAGCGGCACTCATCCAGCGTGCCAACAACATCAACAACCATCAGTCGCCTTTCACTGTCGAAGGCCAGCTCGATTTTGCCATCTTCATTCTCCAGCCCAGCGTGAGACGCAATGCGGCTTATCGCGTCGTTCACTTTTGAGAGGACAGCCTTAACCGCGGTTACCTCTTGATCGGTTAAGCCCGCAATTTTTTGGGCTTCTTTCCATGTCACGTAACGGTCAGTTTCCTCGAGTTTGGTGCTGACGTCGAAAATTGGCTTTACGAGACGCTCGCCGGGCCTTGGATAATGATCCAGCCCCAAGTCTTCGATCGAGATTTTTCCTTGTTCGAGGCGCTTGAACACTGAGGAGCCTTCTGGAAGCCCATTTCTATATATTATTTCAAGTGGTATCAGGAAGTTCTTCAGATTCGGCGTGTAAAAGCTGTAATCGTATTCGAGTTTGCCGCGTACCACACGAGTTTCTGGCCTGTAAACGTTAACTAAGTTAACTTCCATGATGTTGGTGGGTGCGTCGAGTTCTTCAAAAGTAACGAGTTGGCCGTTCTTGTCAACTAAACCTCTATAATGCGTTTCAACGCCTTCGCTTTCCAGCCATTCGAAGCAGTAGGCGCCCATTAAGCAGAGTGCGGCGCCCTTTCCGTCTATGTGGTCAGGCATTTCGCCCCAGTCGAAAACCGAGTAGCGATCTGAAAAGTGAAATCTGCCTATGCCCATTGCATCGCGTGTCGGCTTCTGAAGCACTTCTAGATCTTTTACGCTACCCATATCTTAAACAGCCTTCCATTTCACGTTGCAGTTCTGCTTGAGTATTATCCCGTTTCAGTTTATATTGCTTTTTTAGCCGAGGCAACATCTCAGCTTGGCTGCTTCAAGAAGCGCCTTTTTAGCTTCCTCATCCTCACGCTCTAGATAGGAGATTAGGAAGTTATTTGTGAAATTTTCATGCTTCCTCTGCGACAATGTCCTCGGTCCAAGTTTAACGCCCAGTGTTTCTTCGACTCCTTGGAGGTCTTCCATAACCTTTGCCAAAGCAGTCCGCAATTGTTCAGCGTTCATTCCTGCTCTTTCAGCAGTTTTCTCTAGCATATCCATCAGCATGTTTACGTTTTCCCAGGAAACATAGCCGCCCACGAAGCCCAAGTCATGCGTCAGCTTCACGTAGTACTTCCTCAGCAGAGCCCACTCTTTATCGCTGAGCAAGGTCAGAGTTTTCATTCCGATAAATTCCGGCGGTAACCCAATACTGTAAAGCGCCGCGGAGAAAGTGATCGCTCGAGGTAAGCACACGCCCGCCACACATCTGCTATAGCCGAAAAGACCAATGTGCAATTTCCTCGCTCTTCGCGGCGGAACATAAGCCGCGACGCTGTTCACAAACGGCGCCAAAGCCTCAATTGTACTCTCGTATTGCCGCCTAAATTTCTGAAGCATCCCATGCAGGATTTCCTCTTCATGCGGCTCGAGGACGGCGGCTTCGCCGTTTGGAAGCTTTTCATTAAGACTTTTCACACACTCCTTCACTTGCGTAGCGGGATAATCGTATCGCAGTGCAGATTGAATTGTAACAGTTGCTAAGCCGCGGTATTCTTGCAGGAAATTTTCAAGATTCTCTGGAGACAAGTGCCCGCGGAAAGGCTTTGAGCCCACGCCTATGATTGGATTAATTTTTATGTCTAGCTCTTGCGTTACAGTGCGTAGTTTTGAAAGCGCTATTTTGGACAGTAATACTGCGCATACAAGCCCGTAATTAAGCGCTGGATCTGACCGGGCGATGAAGACTCTGAAGCGGCGGGGTTTTACAGCGCGGAGATAGGGCTTGATTATGCGGTCGATGGTTAAGAGGCTGTCGAAATCTTCCACTAGTGGAATCACATTTATGCTTTTAGGCTTGAAGGAGCCAACCCAATCCGCCACTTTTGTGGATTCATCAAGCATTATCTCGCCGTCGGCCGCGATGGACTTTTTATAGTAATTGTGTAGCAGGAGGAGTTCTTTGCTGTCGGTTGTTAAGGGCAGAATCACCTCAAATATTGGCGCAACCTCTCTTTTATAGAAGGAGGAGGCTACGTCGTAGGCTACTGTTATGTTTTGAAGTGTTTCAACCACAATTTTACGCTCTACCACTTCAAGTTTCGGGTTTGGAATTCGGTAGGTTAGGAAAATGTTTTCGCCTAAGGTGTGGTCGCGGAAAAACGCCATATTTCTATTTAACAGCTTTCTTACAACGCGGATGTCAACATCCTTGCCCTCAGAATCCCACATCACTTCTTGGCAGCCTAAAGAAGAGTAGGCAAAAAAGGCTTCGTAGATTTCCGCGTCGCCGTCAATTACTTCTCCAGTGCACCATTCTGGAACATTCACGTTGTCAGGATGCTGTGTCGCCATAGTACGCGGTATCTTTTGGTTTTCAAACTCTTCGCTCATTAATAACGCTCCACACATAAATTACGTAGAACTAAAATGCAATTGGCTTAAGGGGTTATTTTAGGTTTCTAACCTTCTCATCTACCCTCTCAAGTTCCTTCTTCTTTTCCAACTGGTAGCTCACAACTTGTTTCTTCACGTTTTCATCGGTGAGTGCCAAAATTTTTGCGGCTGCAATCGCTGCGCCCTCAGCCTCCACTGTGACAAGCGAGCCGATGCCGCTTGGAACTCGAAGCGATGAGTAAATGTCTGCGCCGCCGAACTTTTCTGAGTATGGCGGACAAGCTATAACAGGCTTTGATGTGTGTGCATCCACAAAAGCGCTCAGCGCATTGGAGCGGCCTGCAACTGTGATGTAAACGATTTTCTCCTTTTCATACTCCCTGAGAATTTCCATCACCTTCTCGGGTGTCTTGTGCGCTGAGGCGACGCGAAAATCGTAGGGTATGCCAAAAATTTTTAGAAACTTTGCTATTTCTCGGCAAAACTCCAAATCCTTCTCTGAGCCCATCAGTATTATGGCTTTCCCGGTCAAGCGTTTTACACCGAACCTTGTTATGGCGTACGTCAGTAATTAATTTTTAGTGTTACATGCGCCATTAAGAGGCGGCTCGATTAAACTGTACAATTTAGTTTTGCGGGTTCTATTTTCTTTTAATTTTTGTAAGGATGATTACTGCTGCCACATGGGAACATTTTGCCTTTTTCAAGAAGCCTTCGCAGTTGCAACTAAGCTTTCCAGTATGGTCTTCGACCACCGTGTAGGTTCCATGGTCTCCGATAACGTTGTAGATCCCTGGCCCTAAAGGTTCAACTCTTCGGCTTTCCACGAGCTTTTTAGCCTTCTCATAGAGCTTGTCAATAGGCATTTGACCACGCATCCAATTTTTACGGAGACACACGCAAATAGGGACACAACAATAACTAATGTCACAACTGCCTAATTAATCGGTGCATTCAGCTTCAATAAAAATCCGGTGGGCATATGTGCTATTTCGGAGGTTTATACTTCTCGAGGTATCGCTCAACGGTGGGGAAAAGTTCGCTTACGCGTCCGCAACGTTTCTTTGCATTAATTTTCTCTGCAAGCTTTACAACTTCGCGTGGCTTACTGAAACGTTCCGTGGTACCATCTTCGCGTTTTCTCTCAACTTTTATGCAGTCGTCAACCATGCAGCTTAGCACGCATGCACCGCAGTAAACACACAGGTCCTCCACGACGCCGACTTCGCCGGTCTTCCAGTACAACGCGTTAGTTGGACATGCATTGATGCATAGTTTGCATTCCACGCCCCAGCAGGTTCTCTTGTCAATGCTGATGCTGCCTTCAGGGAAAAACTCTTTAACGCCCGATGTTGCCAGAAGCTCCGCCCGCTGCTTCTTTTTGGCTTTTTCTCCGTTTTCAGATAAGAGGAGGAATATGTCAAAATTTGAGGAGCTTTTTTCAGGCATTTGAGTCATCATCAGTTCATTTATAGTTTAAAGTGTATAATATTCATGAATTATAATTACTTATCTGGATTCAAAAGCTTAAATCACCTTGCAATTGCCACCGAAACAAAGTGCTTATAACCGAGAGAAGTGATTTTACCAGTTTGTGAATAAAAATGTGCGAATTCAATGTTATCTTGAATGGGAAAACCCTTTTCAAAGACGTGGTCTATGCCAAAGCGGAAGGCACAACTGTCACTGTAAAAAGCGTGCTAGGCGAAACGAAGGAGTTCAAAAACTGTAAAATCGTTGAAGTCGACGTGAACTCGACGAGGCTGGTTCTGGCAAGTCTTAGCTGAAGCGCCGTCAGCACTCGCCACCTTTTTTGGTGCTGGTAAACGCCAATACGCTACTGTTCGTGAATTAGCGAATGTGTTAAATTGGTTCTGCCATACTTAATTTAGCATGCTATCAAGGTTTAGCTGAGTGAGCTGTATGCAGAAACTCGTAAGGCTTAGCATCGCCATAGGCGGTTTCCTCATGGTGGCAGGCTTAATTTTGACAGGCGCAATTTTACTCGTTTTATTAGGCATAATAGACGTAACCGTCTTTACAAACCAGGCAACAGAGGCTTTGCTGGCGATGCTGTTCCTTGCAGTTGGCATAGCAGACTTTGCCGCGGGAATAATTCTTCTCCTACGGAGATGAGTAAAGAATGGATAAAAGGAAAATCTCGAAAATGGTGGGTTTAGCACAAGCCAGCGTAGGCGCCGCAGCGATAATTTTTGCCTTCATTTTTTTCTACAACGTTTTTGGGCTGCAGGGAGTTTTAGATGCTTCTGAAACGCACGTTGGACTCTATCTTTGGGTGCTCATCATCTTTGGCTTATTATCTATCACAAGTGGTCTGCTTCTTTTCTATGAACAATAAGCAAAAGGTTGAGTTGCATGACTGAACCGCACTTAAAAAGGAACCTTGGGCTTATCCGCACAACAATGCTCGGCGTAGGCGGATCGCTTAGCGCAGCTAACTTTGTGATAATCGGCGAAGCCGCGGGAATGGCAGGCTACGCCATCATCCCCATAGTCATCGTCTGCGGCATTATCAGCCTCTTAACAATGTTCAGCTACGCCGAGTTAGGCACAGCGATTCCGCTGGCAGGCGGCGAATACACGTTTTCCAAAGTAGCCTACGGCGGCTTCACAAGCTTTCTCACAGGCTGGTTTGAGTGGCTCAGTAACATGTTTTACACTGCGTTGTCAGCCATAGGCTTCGCTTACGTGGTTTCTTACCTTTTTCCGCAGATTAATATACCGTTAACTGCAGTGGTAGTGGTAGCAGTCTTTACCATAATCAACTTGATGGGCACAAAAGAAACCGCAACCGCAGAAACCATCATAACCCTAATGGTTCTCGCCATATTAGGCATATTCGTAGTAAGCGGCTGGTCCTTTATGCAAGGCGCCCAGCCGGAGCAGACAGCCTCGCCTATAGGCTTATTTGGCATCTTCGCCGCCACCGCATACCTATTTGAGCTGTACTTGGGCGCGGAGGCTGTTGCAGCAGCGCAGGCCGAAGTGAAAAATCCAGGAAAAAACATCCCACGTGCAATAGTGCTGTCAGCGGTGATTTTAATGGCGCTTTACACAAGCGTTGTAGTTGTCGCCGTAGGCATTGCTCCGCCAGAAGTTCTAAGTCAGCAATCGTCGCCAATCGCGTATGTTGCGGAACAAGCCATGGGGCCGGCTGGCGCAATTTTGGTTACAATAGGCTTGGCAATTACAGGTTTGGCGGCGACCAACGAGGCGATCATGGCGCAGTCGCGTGTGCTCTACGCCATGGGCAGAGACGGCTACCTGCCTAAGGGGCTCTGCAAAGTGCATAAGCGCTATTGCACGCCATATGTCGCCATCATGATAAGCGCAATTTTCACTGCGATTTTCGCTGCGACCGGATTGGTGAACTTTGTGGTTTACGCTGTTAACTTTGGCTTCATAATCGGCTTCTCCATTGTTAATCTGGCTGTGATTAGGCTTAGGAAAATGGCGCCGCATTTGAAAAGACCGTTCAAGGCGCCTCTTTATCCCCTAACACCCATAGCGGGGATAGCTGCGTCAATTTTTCTGATGCTCTTCATAGAGCCTTCCGTGTTAATTTTAGGCTTTGAACTCATCGTTGTTGCACTCTTAGTCTACTACATCAGAATGGTTGGCTATCACCGCATTCGAATAGCATTTGGAGGAATAAGCTTGGGCTTAGGCGCCTGTGTATGCTTCACAGCGTACTTATTGGCCGCAGGCACAATCGTTCTGCAGGGTGCTCCGCAAGGATTGACAACACTAGCCTTCGCTGTGCTCTTAATCGTAGGCGCAGTTCAAATTATAGCTGGCGTATTAAACCTGCTTGCACCAGATCATTAAAGGAGGAACGGCACTCGGCAGCAAGCATAAAATTTAGGTTTCAGCAAACTTTAATATGACTAAGGGGCACCTACTTTTTTGGGATTACATGCGGCACAAACGTAAGAAATCTTATATTAACTATGAACCTCCAACAATTGATGTAGATAACTTGGTTATTGACACTACGCGTAAGGAGCGCTTTCAAATTTTTGAAGCCTTGGCTTCGATTCGAAAATACCTTAGCGCCTTATTGCTGTTATCAGGAGCGCTGGTAACAGTCTTTTTTGTGCTGTACTTGATGAGAATTCAAGTGTTTTCTTCTTCGTTAAGCCCTATTGCGCTGGTCGTTATCGTTGTCTTAGGTGTGATTAACATTATTAGCGGTTTACTTTTGCTTGGTTCAGAATAGTATTTCTGCTTTTTCAACAAGCATAAGAGCAATGGTTGACTAGTTTATTAGTGCAAAACCGAAGCGATAAGGCGCTAAAAGAGGTTAGATTGCTAAGTTGAGTCTAAGCCCGAACGCACAGCATTGTCCAACTGACTTCTAACTAACTGTTCTCATCCCCTTCATTTGATGTAATCGCTTGTAAGGGACGTGAACAGCCAGTTGATGTGTCAGCTGTTCTTTGCCGATGCGCTCCAGCCTGCTCCCCAACTTAGCAATTATATTAAGGCGCTTTTATCCCATATAAAGTTGTTTGAACAAAGGCGCACCAAATTTAAATTTGTATGTCATGGTTTTTTGACAAAAACGCAGAAACTGTTGAATGATGTTTTAAATTAGCTAATTAGAATGATGGAGCATATTTAAATTCCGAAAAGGGGAAACATGGTGCTGCTTATGGAGCTGAGCGCTTTTTGGGTTTATATATTGTAACGGCTAAACATATTGTCTGAATTCCAAAGTAAATGCGGCGTCCACAGCAATTGGTAAGGAAGTGGCAGATGAACAATAGGGAAAGATTCGAACATGATTTGAATGTGCTGCTATCTCGCCTAATAGTTGGCGTTGAGAAAGAAGTGGCGGATAAGCTCACAGCGCTTAAGGATTGGCTGGTAAAGCTGCAGATGGAGAATGTTGTTAAGATTAATCATTCGGTGATGGAGCTTGTCTGCGCCAAACACCTCATTCTGAAGGGCTATGAGGTGCAGCTTGAACATCGGCTTAGCGACATCTTAACATGCGACTTGTACTCCGTTAAGGGCTACGGCAACCTCATAGTGGAGATAGAAACAGGCTTTATCCCGCCGGAATATGCGCTGTGCCCCTTAACCTACACTTCAGCGCGATTAGCCAGCAAGATAATCCGGTATAGTAGTTTCGCGGGCAAATTTGCGTTGGGCATGCCGCCACATTATGTTTTACCGTTTCCACGGGCATTAGCTAAGCCGCCTAGAAACAGAACGGCGGAGGAAATAGCCGCGATAAAAAAGCTCTGTGACATGTATTACCAGAATCCTCCAGTTACAGAGGAAGAAATCTGCAATGCACGCATACAAGAAATTTACATCATCGACGTGGATGGAGCAGAAGTTTACGAGATTGATCCGCAGGCTTATATGCGCCGCTCGGTAAGTCGCGGCATCATATTTGATTACTCGCAAATTTAGCCGCTTAGGGAAAAGGGTGCACATGCCGTTTTACGTTTACATACTTCTATGCGAGGATGGTAGCTTCTACACGGGGTACACCAAAAACATAGATATGCGAATAGAGCTTCATGTAAGAGGCAAAGGTGCTCGATATACGAGGATACATAAGCCTGAACGGGTTGTTTATGTTGAACTTTTTGACTCAAGAGCAAAGGCCATGAGACGCGAAAGAGAAATAAAGAAAATGACGCGCCAGCAAAAGCTTGATTTGATCAATTCACAAGATCCAGACACGCATCGTGCTTAAGGGAAAACGATTACACCGATGCTGCTAATTAGGTTTTGGCGGGAGATTTTGGCAGCAAAAAAGAAGAAATCATGGTGGAAAAGTTAAACGACAACAAGGAGCTCCCTAAAGTTGAGGAAATCACTGAAAAAAATGAGTAAACGCTGGGCAGAGGCACGGTGGTTATTCCCGCGCCAATTGAAGTTGATGAGCTAATGAGGAAAGTGCCTGTAGGGAAGCTTGTAACAATTAATGAAATTCGTGCGGCGCTTGCGAGAAAACACGGCGCCATCATCGGTTGTCCGCTGACAACTGGCATATTTGCTTGGGTTGCTGCACACGCCGCTGAGGAACGCGCATAAAGTGGCGGAAAGGATACGCCCTACTAGCGCATTTTGAAGGCTGGTGGAGTTTTGAATGAGAA
Source organism: Bathyarchaeia archaeon (assembly GCA_038848695.1). GTDB lineage: Archaea > Thermoproteota > Bathyarchaeia > Bathyarchaeales > Bathycorpusculaceae > JAOAIV01. Next base: position 61,466 of record JAWCNL010000002.1, on the reverse strand, counting down.
ATATCCTGGCGGCGTTGAGGTTCAGAAGCAACGTTTAGAACAAGAGGGGCATACGGTAATTAGGAAAGGCAAAAATTTCTTAGTTTTGAATTATGAAAAATCCTTAGTTCACATGGCTTGAGTATAAATTGGCATGTAGTCGCGGTTTTTGTATTTGTGTTGTACGAGTAGACAATAATATTTATTAATAAGTAAGATTCAAGATGTGATTGCAGAGCTAATCTCTTGCAACAAAAGGCACTATTACATAATTGCTATTCAAAATTACGCAGGAGATTTTAAAGAAGGTGATCAGAATGGTCGAGTATGTTAGGGGAAGCCAAAGAGACAAATGGCACTGGTGCAAAAACTGCACACAATACCCCCTCTACATCTACCAGAAAACAACTAAAGAGCCGCCTTCTAACCTCTGCGAACAATGCAAAATGAAAGAACACAACAAAATATGCCGATGCTAAAAAACCAGTTTATAATTAAAATTAGCGTCAAATAAGGCATATGCGCCTTAAATCGGCACAAGAAGCGTCAACACTAGCCCCGCGCATAATGGAATCAAAACATTATCGTTCACAGGCAAAGGCAAACTCTCCACAGTCATAGCCACAAAGGCGCCAACAAACGCCGGCACTGGCGGCACAAAAGCGGAGGCTGCCAAAAAGGCTGAAAAGAAGCCGAAAAGCGAACCTTCCAGGGATTTCCCTTTATTAAACGGTAAAGGCGTTTTCGAGAAGAAACTGCCGAAAATTGAGGCAGCACTGTCGCCTAACGCAAATATTGCAATGGCGGCGCCGCTTACTTGAAGCGGAAACAGCAACAGGGTTAACAGTATGCCCAAAGCGAAGTATAAGGGCGCAGCGGCGAACTCATGCAATTCCGCTTGTGTTGCAGCATTCTGGGTTATTGCCCCTATAATCACCATATTTTTCCCCTTCATTCGTGCTAACTCAGATATCACGTAAAGTGTGCTTACTGCACAAATCAGCAACACAATAGGATAAACGCCGATTAAACCTGCGAAAACTGGCACGAAAAAGCCGCAAGCATGAATAATCTCGCGGAGCACATCATTTTTTGAGGGGAGAATCCGCTGCTTCGGCGCACCATCGATTAGTGGCAGAACATTTGAGAGGTTGCCGGTTACAACCTCGTCAGCCATCAAGCGCAATGCAAAGTCTGGGTTATAGCCTATCTTCAGCGTTCCAGAAAGAAACATGGACAAGTTGTTCCTATCATCCGCAACTACCGCACAATCTTTTTGGGCAAGTTTCTCAGCGGCAAGTATCTGCGATAACACTTTGCGTTTTCCGCCTGCCTCTATAACGTCTCCCCAGACTTCCCCTGTCAACTTGCCGTCGTTAACACCGACTTCAACGCCGAACGCGTAATCTGCGCCGAGTTTGCTGGCTAATTTCTTAACGAGAAACATGGGCAGGCCCGAGCTTATCAGCGCGATTTTGCAGTTGCGCGCCTTAAGCTGAGAAAAAACAATATCCACATTGGGCTTCAAGGGGATTTCGTTAAAAATTTGTTCAAGCTTTTCCACTTCTAAGCCTTGCATGATGCGGAATATCCGCTTCAAAGTTGATTTCAGCGTAACAATGCCTATCTCATAGAGAAAACCGATAAAAATCACTTTCAGCAGCCGTGAAACACCTAAGCTTTTGACGGCATCGAAGATGAAGCGGTTTTTTGGGACAAGCACACCTTCAACATCAAAAACCACGAGCCGCGGTTTGCTATCGGGCAACTTCAACACTCTTTGCTCCCATTTTTGTGGCGTGCATTATGAACTGCATAGAAATAATGTTGTATGTCCTAAAATGAGTTATCATACTCAAGGCTTAACAGAGCACGCTGTGCTTGAAACGGCATTACATGCAGGCAAAGGGCGGATAAAAAGCAATTTTATTTAGCACTTGTGAGTAAAAAAGTTCGGAGAGGGCGATATCCATCGGCGTACTGTTCAAAAGGCGTGAAAGCGCCGCCCTAGCTGCACTGCTCTTTCTCGCGTTCATTGTTAGATTTGCATTTTTCTCACACCAAGGATACGCCTCAGTGGACACGAAGGATTTTATGGCTTGGTTCCAAACCGCAGCAGAGTATGGACCGCGAACCTTTTACGCGAGAACATGGTGCGATTACTCGCCGTTTAATATTTACATTTTCTGGGTCTTCGGCCTACTCGCCAAGAGCCTCTCGCTTTACGGAAACGCCGCTTTCACTTATGTCATGAAGTTGCCGCCCAACCTCTTTGACTTGGCAACTGTTTGTTTAATCTTTGTTTTCGTGAGGAAGCGTTTAGACTTCAAAATGGCGCTTTTAGCTGCTGGGCTTTACGCGTTTAATCCCGCTGTAGTCTTTAACGCGGCTGTTTGGGGCCAGTTCGACGCGATTTACACGTTCTTCCTCGTGCTCGCGCTTATGTTGGCTTTAGCGTCTAAACCTGAGCTTTCGGCTGTAGCGTACTTTCTTGGCGTATTGACGAAGCCTCAGAGCATAGCCCTATTGCCGCTTATCGCCTATCTTATACTCAGAAAACATAGTTTGCGCCGTTTCTTTGCTTCGCTTGCCGCTGCAGCAGCAACAGTCTTCGCGGTGATACTCCCATTCGAGTGGAGCAATCCCGTAGCTTTCTTGAGCGGAATTTACTTGGGCGCCTACAGCGGCTATGGCTACACTTCAATAAACGCTTTCAACACTTGGGCTCTAGGCGGCTTATGGGTGCCAGATGGAGGCTTCTTCATTGTAGGCTGGATATTATTCGGCTGCTTCTCCGCGTTTACCCTATACGTTCTGCACAAGCGCTTCGGCGAGTCAGACGAGTTACTGGCAATTTTCGCGGCCTTTATGCTTTTCTTCGGCTTTTTCATGCTGCCAACAAGAATTCATGAACGCTACTTATTCCCAGCCATAAGCACGCTTGCACTGATGTTTCCATTCCTGAAAAAGGCACGCCTGTTATATGCGGTTTTAACAGCAACGCTGCTCGCTAACACTGCTTACGTTCTTTACTGGCTTAATGTCTACGCTGCCGTAGGCTATCAATACGGTCCGAATCTCACAGGTGACCATGTGACAGTTACAGTAAGCCTCATTAACGTAGTAACATTCATTTACACGCTATTGCTACTGTGGCATGAGCTAAAAGGCGAGGCGTGGCTCAAAATCAGCTCCATAGGAATAGGCGAGAGCGTCGAGGCAGAAGTGGAGGATAATGTACGTGAATAAGCAGGATTTGCTGTCTATTGCTGCGCTTTGCGTAATTTTCTTTTCTGTTGCAGCATGGAACCTCGGCGAGAGGCAGGTGCCGCTTACTGCTTGGCAGGTAAATGGAAGCCAAACGTTCTACATTGACTTCGGCGAGGCTCAAAGCGTAGGCACTGTTTATATGCTGGTGAAAAACGGTTCTGCAACTGTTCAGGTTTATACGGGTTCTCCTGGAAGCTGGAGCTTTAGAGGCAACCTTAGCCTCAAGTATCCATTTGCGTATTATGATTGGAATAAAATTGAGGTTAACAGCGAAACACGATATGTGCGCTTCAAATTTGAGCAGGCGTCTGCAGAAATCCTCGAGTTAGCAGTTCTTGGCCAAGCCAATCAGAAGCTCTCTATCGCAGCGGTAAACGGCGAAGACTCAATAGGCGAGGGCTTGCAGAAGCTGGTTGATGAGCAAGCGCTGGTGCAGGTTCCGCCCACGTACATGTCAGAAACTTACTTCGATGAGGTTTATTTTGCGCGAACCGCGGAGAACTATCTGCGCTTGGAGCAACCCTACGAGTGGACTCATCCGCCTCTTGGAAAACTCATTCAAGCCGCTGGCATCGCCCTCTTCGGCTATAGCCCGTTCGGCTGGCGGGTAATGGGCGTAATCGCGGCTACGTTAATGATACCTGTGCTTTACATGCTGGGAAAGACGCTGTTTGAAAGCTGGATAGGCGGCTTCACCGCAGCTTTTTTGCTGACATTCGATTTCATGCATTTCACCATGGCGCGGATGGGAACCGCTGACACCTACGTGGTACTGTTTTCGCTGGCATCACAGCTTTTCTTTCTACTTTACCTCAAGAACGTACTCAAAAGCGGCTGGGGCACATCGGTTAAGCCGCTGTTTTGGGCGATTCTATTTTTCGCGCTTGGCTTCGCAACAAAATGGATTGTGCTTTACGGTTTTGCCGCGCAACTCGCAATTCTCGCCGCGCTCAGGCTCCGGGAAGTGGCAAAACTTGACAAGGGATTAACAGGCAAACTTTACGCCTTCACTGACCCGCCATTCGCCACGGTTGTAGCGTTTCTGCTGCTGGCGATTCTAGTTTACTTTTTAACCTACATTCCAGACATACTTGCCGGCCGTTCCATAGTAAATGTTCTTGGGTTGCAGGGCGGTATGCTAAATTATCATGCAACGCTGACTGCATCACATCCCTTCTCGTCTCCATGGTGGACATGGCCACTTCTGCTTAGGCCAGTGTGGCTTTACGTATCATACCTACCGCTAAACGTCAAGTCAACCATTGTGCTTCTTGGGAACCCAGCGGTCTGGTGGATTGGCTTCGCGTGTATTATCGGCATAGCCATTTTTGCGGTGAACAGGTTCAGAAAAGCGGCTGAAAGGCGAATCCACGCGGTAGGCTTGCCTGCCCTGTTTATCTTGGCGTTTTTCTTTTTCCAGTGGCTTCCCTACGTGCTAATCTCCAGAGTTACCTTTCTCTACCACTTCTACGTTAACGTGCCATTTCTCTGCTTGGCAGCAGCTTATTTCATAAGCACCTACTGGAGTAATAGGTGGGTTAAGGTGGCGGCTATGGCATACTTCGCAAGCACAGTGGCACTGTTCGCGCTATTTTACCCGGTAATTTCTGGAAGGCCAGCATCTACTTCATTCATCGACAGCTTAAAGTGGCTTAACGGATGGGTCTTCTAAAAATGAATGCAAAGTCTAGCTCAGTGGAGGTTTCGGTGGTTCTTCCAGCCTACAACGAAGCAGCCACGTTAGAAACCACAGTGGCGAAAGTCGCAATGGCACTCAGCGAGTTTACACGCGCATATGAAATAATCATTGCTGAAGACGGAAGCACAGATGGCACGGACAAGCTTGCAGCAGCGCTTGCTGAGCAGTTCCCCTACGTGAAGCATATCCATAGAAAAAAGCGGCTTGGGCGAGGCAACGCGCTAAAGAACGCGTTTAAACAAAGCAGCGGCAAGGTTCTTGTCTACATGGACTTGGACCTCGCAACAGACCTAAAGTACTTGAAGCCACTGGTTGAGGCAATCGCGGGTGAAGGCTACGATTTTGCCACTGGCTCACGCATGCTTCCTGAAAGCGATGTTGAACGTGGCTTTACGCGGAACTTGGCTTCCAAAACCTACAATCTTATGGTTCGAACACTATTAGGCTCCAAAGTCAGGGATCACCAGTGCGGCTTCAAGGCGTTCCGCAGAGAACCGCTCATGCGGTTGCTTGATGAGGTTGAAGCGGGCCACTGGTTCTGGGACACAGAAATTCTAGTCAGAGCACACCGCAAAGGTTACAGGATAAAGGAGATTCCTGTGTCGTGGAGGAGCGGCCGCGAAACTAAAGTGCGCTTGCTAAAGGATTCGATGAGCATGTTTAGGCAAGCGTTGAAGCTCTGGTGGCGTTTGAAGCGGCAGCAATAGCGTTAGTTTACGCGGCTATTTCCTTCTGGTGAGGAACACTAACGCTCTGGCGAAAAACGATAAACCCAGCATTATCAGTAATGAAGCCCAAAACATGAACCACTGCGTTAAACTTGGCGCGGAGCTGAGATATAGCATTATTAGATACGCAGCGCCGAACCAGAAAACAAGGTTTCCAACGGTTTCTGCCGTCTTGGCAACTGGTGAATGGACAGCAAACCTAATCATGAGTAGCAGAATTTGCAGGATGCCGAGGCCTAAGCAGAACTGGAATGCGGCATTATACAGGGCGCCGTGGACAGCAGTGTTTGCCGGCGCGGGCAAATATATGTTGGTGCCCGGAACCGAGCTGACGGTGAAGGATGTTAAAAAGTTCACTATACTATCCCATAGGCTGTTAGGCTGCGCGAGAACAAAAACTGTTCCAATCAAGATAAGAACCGCGCCCACTGAGATCGCGGAAATCACGCCTTCGCTTAGCTTATATGCGCGCGTCTGCGCGTTTACATTTACTTTATTCCGGCCCTCCCCCGATGGTATATTGGAGGCAAGAGCACATAAAACTTGCCCTACCTTTACATGTGGCAGCTGCATATTTTAAATACTAATGCTTACTACAAGAGTAAGTTAGGGATGAGGGTATAATTGTATTGTCCTAAATGTGGTAGTCAAGTTGACGAGACTATGGCTTTTTGCCCACGATGCGGCGCACCGTTAAAAGCAACAGCAGCAGCTCCGTCGGCTCCAGCGCCTCAACGCGCGGAAAAGGCAGAGAAGCAGGAAAAAAGTGAAAAGCAAGAGAAGCAGGAGCCTGAAAAAAGCGAGAAACATGAGAAGGGGGAATACGGCTTCGTTGGCTGGTTAATAGGTGGCGCAGTCCTTATACTCTTAGGGTTCTTTGCGTTGCTTCAAGTTGCAGGCTATCTTCCTCCGGGGTTAGGATGGGCTGTCGTGCTCCTCTTAGCAGGCATTATCATATTGATTTCTGCTGTGTACTTTAGCATGAGAGCACGGAAACGGTTTCCTCCGCCGCCGTCTTAGAGAAGCCAGCCGAGAAACAACCGATACAAGCGATGCTCCAGAAGCGTTAAGGTATTTCGCCTACCGAACACGCGGTAATAGTTTTTTCCAGCAGCTTCTATCATGTCACCAATATCATAGCGCGGAAGCATACACGAAGAAATTATCAGCTTGCCCCATTCGCCGCGTTTAAGCTCATGCAGCAGTTTCACGCCTCTGCCAGTTTCAACCTCAAAAAAGTACGCATCATAGTTAGGCGTAACATAGGGCAGGTCGTCCAGCTGCTGGGCGAAAACGCCCTCAGTCGCCGTGTACATCTCCACAACAGGCACGGCGCCATAGAATCTTCGCAGAATCGGCGCGTACTTGGATTGTATCTTGCGCACGCTGGTGCAGAACAACGCCTGAAACCGCCACAGGTCAGCGGGCTTCTTCCCATGCTTGTGCTTGATGTATCTGGCGAAAGCAAGGATTACGGGTGCTACGCCCATTGTGGCGGTTACGTTTTTGCCAAGCGCTTGCTGATAAACCAGCTCAAAGCGCTTTTCCCAGTCAGCGCGGCTGATGCCCGAGCCAAGTGCGTCAATCTCTTCTTGTCGAGGCACGAGGCTGACACGGTCAAACATGGGATTAAGCCTCGCGTACGTGCCAGAACTATAGCCGTAAGTAACCTCACGCCCATCCGAAGTCATGGTGTGGACTTGCGAGGGAAAGTTCAGGTTTAATATGTAGCCTGTGAAGACCTCGAAATTCTTACGTTTCAGCGCAAAGTTCACAAGAGCTCTTGCGCCACAAGTGAAAATCTGCCTTAGATGCGTCTGCGTGGCAGGCAGAACCTTCGCGTGGCCCGTTGAGCCGCGGGTCATCACCCAGCATTCAGGCGGCTCCGACAGAAACGCCTTATAGTTGCCCTCTTTCACCTGAGCCAAGTAGGGTGAAAGCGCCCTGTAATCCACTATGGGAAAACGCGCCTGGAATTCAGAAACGCCGGAGATTTGACCTGCACTATACGTTTTGCCATAATCTGTAATCGCGTACCTCTTGAGAAGGTCGTATAGGACGGTTTCCTGTGCTTTCTTCGGATTCTCAATCGACTCATACCAAGGGCCAATTATTGGCTTCAGAATAGCGTTAACAGCGTCTTCTTCTGGCATCATGAGAGTCCTGCTTAGCTTTTCTGTCTAAATTGCCTTATATGTTTCGCCATGCAATAGTGAAAGAGGGTGAAGCGCTGTGACAGAGGCAGTTCGCGTTGCCGCTGAAAGGATTAGGCGTCTTGAGGTGCAGGGCGCCAGAAACGTTGCCATAGCCGCCATAAAAGCGCTCGAAGCCTTAGCCGAGAAAACAGAAGCAAAAACGCGGGAAGAATTCCTTAAAGAGCTTGATGAAGCCCGTGGCTTGCTGTTTGCTTCAAGAGCAACGGAGCCGCTCATGCGTAATGCGGTTCGATGGATAATCAGCCAAGTGGAGCAGAGCCATGCGCAACAGGTTGCCGCTCTTGCTAGGCTGGTGTCCTCTGCGGCTGCCCAGTTTTTGAAGGAGCTTGACGCCTCCAAAGAATGCATTGCTGAGATAGGCGCCAAGCGGATACTGGACGGCATGGTGGTTTTCACTCATTGCCATTCGTCCACCGTAACGTATCTTTTGAGCAAAGCAGCAAAGGAGGGCAAAACTTTCGAGGTGATATGCACTGAGACCAGACCAGCCTTTCAGGGTAGAATAACCGCTAAAGAGATGCTGGGGCTGGGTGTTAAGACAACTTTTATTGTGGATTCCGCAGCGCGCTCCTTCATACGCAACGCTGATCTCGTTCTGGTGGGCGCAGACGCCATAACCTCGGAGGGAAACGTCATCAACAAGATAGGCACCGGCACCGTTGCGCTTTTAGCGCATGAAGCGCGGAAGCCATTCTACGTTGTCTCGGAGCTTTTGAAGTTCGACCCCGCCACTGTCTGCGGAGACTACGAACGAATCGAAGAGCGCAGCGCAGAAGAGGTTTGGAAGAACGCGCCTGAAAAACTACTGATAAGGAACCCAGCGTTTGATGTAACAAGACGCGACTTCATCCATGGCGTAATCTGCGAGGAAGGCGTGATTCCGCCGCATTCTGTGGCAGAGGTTACCCGCCGAAGATACCCGTGGATTTTCATGTAAAACAGCGATGAAAAGCGCAGCGCCTACCCAGTTAGGCTATAGCTTCTTAGGTAAGTCCATCCTGCCTCGTTCGGCTTGGATGATTCGTATGTGCCGTAAACCCATAGTTTGTTTTTATAAACGAATAGGCCCTCCGCGTCGTAGCCTCTGTCGAAGCGGTAGAGACTGCTCCACTGGGCACCGTCAAAGGCGGCGATCATACTTCGCCAGTTCTCGTAATCGCTGTACCAGAGTACATATAGCCGCCCCTCGAATACGGTGGTGCTCCATGGCGAGAGCTTGTAGCCTTTTTCTGAAGGAACTGGAGTTAACTCGCCTAATGCACCGTCGCTGAGACTGAAACTCCTTAGAACCCAGCCGCCGTCTTTAGGCTCGGGTGATTTGAAGTAGCTGCTGCTCCAGAAAGCAACCAACGAACCTTGATACTTCACAGCAGTAACACCCCAATTTTCGCCCTCATCATCGTTTGGCGTCAGTCTTGTAACGTTGCGCCAGTTTTCGCCGTTGAAACAGCCAAGCCAGACATCAGTATGCGGCTTAATCTGCGCATCAGCTTGGATGCCCACATTATCCCACGCAAACCAGAGCTGATCATCCATAACAAGCGGCATCCACGCATTTGGCTGCGGAGTTGGTATAGTGAAATTTTGTGCTTGACTCCACGAATGCCCGTTAAATGTCTTGTACGTGAAGCCGTTTACGAAGCGCCCTTGCGCATCGACGTTTTGATAGATCATCCAGACTTTATTTGAACCAACAAGATATAGGGGCGCGGCATTGCGGTCCATTTCGTTTTCGGTTAATGGCGCTTCAGCTTCGCTCCAGCTTTTTCCGTCAAAAACCTCGAGGCGGACACGCGATTTAACCTCGGAAGTGGAGTTGGCGGTTATGTGCCATTCGTAAAGCGCAGCGTACAGCTTGCCTTGGAAAACGAAAAAGCTTCCGTTAACGCTGATTTCGTCGTTTGGCGTTGTCAGCCAAGCTGGGCTGCTAAAGGTGGCTCCGTCGAATACTACGTACATGATGTCCTTTAAAGCCTGCTTTCCTGCCCATTCCTCATCAGCAGCAGTGTTGCCTACCGCGTTTTCGGTGATTACGGAGTAGAACATGTAGATTTTATTTTCAAACTCAACTATCGTGGGCGCATTGCAGTTTACAGCTAGAAGCCTGCTCCATTCTCCGCCGTCCCATGTAAGCGGCACCTCACGTGGTGTATTCAAATAAACAAACAAGAAAGCCACAAGTGTCACCAAAATGAACACGACAGCAGAAACAGCAAGCCTCGATGCTGGGCGATTCTTCGCGTCGGCTGCAGCGGCATTTTGCATTTAATAGGGCTCCCATTTCGCAGATTAGCGGTTGCACGTTATTAATACGAATGCGTATAAAAATATGCTTCATTCAACTTCCAATAGGTCACATCCGAATGGGGCTAAAAGCAACTTGAACGAAAACTCGAATTTAAGACGGAAAAAGGCAGTAGTGAACATTTTAAGCCAAAAATGTAAAGATGGCGTGAAATGGCATTGCCAGGTTTAATCTTTCCAAAGTTCCAATGCTGCTTTAAGCTCCTTATGCGTTTTAGCGTATTCCTCCAATCTTACACGCTGCATTGCTGCGTCAACGGCCTGCCGCATGGCCGTGGCTCCTGCGCGGGTGCCAGCTGTGTGGCCATGGATTCCGCCGCCTGCTTGCATAACAAAGTCTTTTCCGAAAATCTCCATTAATGCGGGCACAAGCCTGGGATGTAATCCGCCGGAGGCTACGGGCATAACGGGCTTTAAGCCGTGCATGTCGGCTTTCAGCGCCGCGATGTTGTCGGCAACCTCAGCAAGGGTTTCAGACATTTTCCCCACCACTGTGCCCACATGAAGCTGGTCAACGCCGATGACGCGCAACATTTTGGCGAGCACACGCATGGCTATTCCATGCTTCGGGTTCTTGGTGAACGCGGCGTGCCCAGCCCTGTGCGCGTGAAGAACCAGCTTGAAGTTCTGGTTGCGCAGCGTCTGCAACGCGGAAAAGCCGCATGTTAAGACGTCAACCATCACGTATTCTCCGCCGTGTGCAAGCACGAACTCGGCGCGTCGAAGCATTTCCTCGGTCTCGGCGGTTATGTTGACCATGTAAACCTTGCGTTCGCCTGTTTCCGCTTCGGCTTTGTCTCTGCTTTCCAGCGTTTTTATGACGCGGCCCTCGAATGGGTTAAACTGCTGACTGCTCAGGTTCTCGTCGTCTTTGACTATGTCGCAGCCGCCAGCCCATGCCTCGTAAGCCACATGGGCATGATCCTTCGTCTTCAAGCCCAGCTTCGGCTTAATTATTGTTCCCACCAAAGGGCGCTCAGGAACCTTCAGTAGCTTGCGGATTCCTTGGATGCCAAACTGTGGACCATGGAAGCTTTTCGCAAGTTCCGCAGGAAATTCCACATCGAGGAGTCGCAGATTCTTCAGCGCCTTCAGCCCGAAAACGTTTCCTGCAATGCTGCTAAGAATGTTAGCCATATTTCCCCTCTCAAAAAGCTCAACTGGATAGGCTATCTTCGCCACGCCGCCTTCTATGCTGAAGACACGGGCTGCAAGCCGCTTCACATAGGGCTCCGCGGTGGTAAGCTCAGTCCACGTGCCGATGGAGCTTTCAGCGGCAACGCCGCCTGCCGCTTCTTTGAGGCTGATGCCGTCGGGCTCAACGTAAAAGGTGCAGATCAAGTCTGTTTCTGCGGGCTTGTAGCTTAAGTCCACAAAGTCTATGTACCTCAAAACAGGCTTCTCCTTTGCATAGTGTGATTGCGTTTTGCTTAAAATCTTTAACTATCGCTCCGCCTAATCTATGCTTGTGAGCCATAATGGAGCTTAAGGCTGAAATCTTGAAGATCACAGCGGGTGGAAAACGAATCGCCATCATAGCTGAAGAAAACGCAAGCCAGCTTGGCGTGCACTCGTCAGACAGAATCCGCATTGCGCATGGCGACCAGCAGATAATTGCTATAGCGAACATAGCCTCGCATTTTCCGCAAAATCGCATTGGACTCTACGAGGAAACCGCTGAAACACTCAAACTGAAAGAAGGCGAAGCTGTGGATGTGCAGTTGGCGCCGCTTCCTGAGTCGCTAAGGTATGTGCGGGATAAAGTGCATGGAAAAAGGCTGAGAGAGCAAGACCTAAAAACCATAGTCAAAGACGTTATTGAACGCCATTTAAGCGATGTTGAAATCGCCGCTTTCCTAACCGCGCTTGAAATTCACGGCTTAAGCTTAGGCGAAAGCGAAGCGCTGGCGCGAGCCATGGTGGAAACAGGTAAAACAATAGATTTCGGCGAGGCGCCGATACTGGATAAGCACAGCATAGGCGGGATACCAGGCGATAAAACCTCACTGCTTGTGGTGCCCATAGTGGCGGCTGCTGGCTTCACAATTCCGAAAACCTCCTCACGCGCGGTAACTTCGCCTGCCGGAACAGCGGACAGAGTTGAAACCCTATGCCCCGTAAACCTATCGGTGGACGAGATAAAAGCGGTGGTGCGAAAAACTAACGGGTGTCTTGTTTGGGGCGGCGCGTTGGATCTGGCGCCTGCAGACGACCTGTTTATACAGGTGGAGTATCCGCTTGGTATTGACCCGCTTCTTCTGCCGTCTATCATGAGCAAGAAGAAAGCCATAGGCGCCACCCACATCGCCATTGACATTCCAACTGGCAGCGGCACCAAAATCAAAAACATGACTGAAGCGCATGCTTTAGCTTCTGACTTCGTGGACCTAGGCACGCGCCTGGGCTTAACCATCCAATGCGCTTTGACTTTTGGAGAGCAACCACTAGGCTACGCTGTCGGCCCAGCGCTGGAAGCCAAAGAAGCCTTAGCCACGCTCATGGGAGATGGGCCAGCAGATCTTAAGGAGAAGGCAGTCACTCTTGCAGGGATGCTTTTTGAAATGGTAGGCATAGAGGATGGGAAACAGAAAGCTGAGCATATCTTAAACACTGGAAAAGCTGAAAGGAAGCTCAGGGAAATAATAGAAGCGCAAGGTGGAAATTCACGGATAAAACCTGAGGAAATATCCGTAGGCACCGCCAAGGCTGAATTAACGGCTAACGAAGCAGGCCGCGTTTTATGGATCAGCACTGAAGACATAGCGCAAATTGCCAAGGTAGCTGGTGCGCCAAAAGAGAAGGGAGCGGGAGTCGTGCTTAAGGCTAAGCTAGGCGACGTAGTAAAGAAAGACGCTGTAATGCTGGAGATTTATGCGGAACGAAGCAGCAAGTTAGAGGCAGCTCTTGAGCTTGCGAAGCGGCTTCAGCCCATTGTGCTAAGCAGGAAAACTGGACAGATGCTTTTAGACCGCGTGCCCGAGAAAATTGCAGGCGAGAAATCGTTCACGCTGGAGAGATAAAACGGACTCGCGCACTTTAAAATGAAGAAAAAAGGCAGAGTTAGCGAGCTCTTGACCGCACGCGCGGCTCAAGCAATGTCCAAAGCCAATCCACGAACTCCCGTAGGTTTTTAGTTTGTATGTAAACTTCGCCTGGGCCTGTGACTTGGGTTACTAAGCCTTCGCCGCCGAGTAGTGTTTCTTTTAACCCGCCGAATCGTGTAACCTTGTAGCTGCATGAGTCACTGAAGCCTACTAGGTGGAAGTTGTCAACTATCAGCGTCTGCCCAGCCTTCAACTGGTGCTTGTCTATGGCGCCGAAAGTGTTAATGAACAGGTCTCCTGTGCCTGTGGCGCGAATCATGAATAGGCCTTGACCGAATAAGCCTTTAGTGAAGCCTTCCCACTTCACGTCTAAGTCTATGTTTGGCGACGACGCAATATACGCGGATTTCTGTATAATGAAGCCTCTGCCCGGTGCGACCTCCAGTTTTTCTATGTCGCCCACAGGCGCAGAAACAAACCCTACCTCGCCTGGACCATTAATTGCTGTGTAATCGTTAACCCAGAAGGATTGGCTGCCGATTATGCTTAGCCCCAAGCTTCCCAGCAGACTTTTCTCTCTTTTCCGCGTGCGCACTTCAATGGTTGGATCCATGTATGTCATGGCGCCTGACTCAGCAGTTATGGTTTCGCCTTGATCTAAATGCACAACAAGCATCGAGTACGAAGGCTTATACTTGACCTCATATTTCATTGCATTCACTCTCTCTGAGTGAAAGGTAATGGTGCATGCAGCAAATAAGCTTATTTAAGAAAAGAAGGATGGACATCAGAATTCAAGTCAGATTGACAAAGTAAGCTGAGATTCCGCCTAATATGTATTGTATAGCCATGGCTGCTATTAGCAGAGCCATAACCCGCGCGATAACTATAGCGCCGGTCTTGCCGAGAAAATTATACACCACACTCAAATATCTAAGGATAATCCAGGTTATGAAAAGCACAACCAAGACGGATATTATTGTCACAAGCGTTCCATAGGCTTGAAGATTGAGAATAGTGGTGGTTATAGCGCCTGGACCGACGAGAAGAGGCATAGCTATGGGCACGGCGCCTATGCTTTCTGGAGATTCCACGCTTTCGTGCATTGAGCCGGAAATCAAAATTCTTATAGCAATAATTAGAAGAAGCACGCCGCCGGCAACTTCAAAGCTGTATAAGGAAATTCCGAAGATCAGAAAGATTTCTTGGCCGGTGAAAGCGAAGACCAGAAGCAGGATGATTCCAACAAGAGTTGCGGTATTGAATACTTTTCTTTTTTCAGTTTCAGTCATTTTTTCGGTTAAACTCATAAAAATTGGAACATTACCAAAAGGGTCTACGATAATAAAGAGAACTATAATTGCCTTAAGCAAATTCACAACGGACTCAGCGAATGCTTCAGACATTAAGCATCATAAACGTATTTAACACACAGACAGAATAAAAGCCTTAAGCCAAACTTGAATAACAGCAGCTGAAGCACCTTCATATTTGGCGCATATTAGAGATTCATTGCAGAAACCTATAGAGGGGGTATTCCTGCACTGGAGGAAACCGGCTATTACTTAAAAATAAGACGAGTAGACGTTATGCCGTGCTGCTGAGCTAAGGTTATGTAACGCCGTCAACTGAGAATTTTGGTTAAAAACCTAAAAGGAAATTCTTTTCTCGAAGCGGAAAAAGGAAGCGCGTGCTTACCGAGTATGTTTTAGTCTTCTTCAAGTTTTCTTTCTTTAATCTTAAGTGTGTTTTCTTTGTCGCTTATGACTCTGAAGTAGTCATTCAGCCTCTGCTTATGCAAGAATTTCTTCAGCAGCACGCGTAGGTGTTTTTTGGGGACTTCGCCTTTAACTGTAACCTTGTTTGAGTCGGTGATGACTTCTGCTGTTGTTTTCTCCTTCACGAAGTCTACAAGCGCTTGAACTGTGTCTTTCCCTTCTTCTTTAAGTTCAGACGCATCAACTATTATATCCACCATGCTTTGTTCACCTCACTTCACACCATGCATTTTCGGTTGGACTATTTTCTGCAAATAAGGAATTTTCCAAATTAGCAAATGCTTGCTTGACAGTTAAGCTTTTCTAGCGCTGGAAAATAAATTCTTGACGCGCATTGAAATAATGCAGCGAATCATCTCGTTAGGTTTCAGTTGCTTTGCACACTATTCTTTTATATTTGATGGTGCAGCGCTTCTTTCCAAAGAAACGGACATGGGACCTAACTCATGGATTACTTGGGTGCGGCGTCGCTGGGCGTTTTTGTGGCTACGCTTTTTCTAATGATTAAGCGTCCACGCGGTTTAAAATTGGGCTATGCCGCCGGCATAGGCGCTGCTGTATCGCTACTGCTTGGCACGGTGTCTCTGGATGAAGCGGCGCAAGCGTTTATAGATATTTGGGATGCCGCTTTGGCGTTCATCGGTATAGTTGCCTTCTCGGTAGTTTTGGATGCTATGGGTTTTTTCAAGTGGGCTGCTTTGCGGGTGGTAAAGCTGGCAGGCGGAAGCGGTATTCGCCTCTACTTCTATGTATCGTTGCTGACGGCCGCAGTGAGCATATTATTCGCCAATGACAGCGCCGTGCTTATTCTCACACCCATTGTCCTCGAGATTATTAGCCAGCTGAAGATTGACGCAAACGGGCGGTTGCCATATCTCTTTTCCGCAGGGCTTATCGCGGATACCGCAGCTATGCCGCTAATCACGAGTAACCCGATTAACATTGTGAGCGCCGATTTCTTCAAGTACAGCTTCATCGACCATTTGATGTTTATGGCGCCAGTTGCAGCTGCAACCATTGCAAGCAGCCTGCTGCTGGTTTATGTCTTCTTTAGGAAGAAAATTCCGAAGACATATGATGCAGAACTTGCGGGTGTTTTGTCTAATGGAACACAACCTATTACGCCTGCACTTTTGAAGGTGAGCATCGCCACGTTAATCGCGATTGACGCGGGCTACGTTTTAGCCTCGTGGAGCCGAGTCCCCGTTTCCATAGTAATCTGTTCAGGAGCACTGTTCCTTATGGCTGCTTATTGGCTGTCGCTGCATGGTGATGCACCCTTTAGAGGCGAACATAAAGGCTTGAGGGCACTGGCGAAGGAAATAAACTGGGACATCGTGCTTTTCATGCTTAGCATTTTCCTTGTAGTCCAAGGCTTAAGGAATGCAGGCGTTACTGAACTGCTGGCTTCCACACTTATGGCAACCAGCGCATTTCCCTCGCTGCTCGGCGTGCTGGCTCCAAGTTTAGTAGTAACTGTCGGCGCAAGCTTCATGAACAATTGGCCAATGACCATTCTCGGGTTGATGGCGATACGGCAAGCGGCGGCAACTGCTGGCTTGAGCGGGCAAGCGTTGACTGGGCTGGTTTTCTCCAACATCATCGGGAACAATCTTGGCCCGCACTTTTTCCCGCTAGGCTCTTTAGCGATTCTTATGTGGCTGGAGACAATGGAGCGCAAAGGCGTCAAAATAAGCCTAAAAGACTACTTGAAGGTGGGCTCCGTCTTATCCATCGTTGAAGTGGCAGTGGCGTCGCTGGTTCTGTGGATTGAACTGAGCTTTTTCGGTTTTACTTTGAGTCTTTAGCGCATGGAAAAATCTAAACATCTATTTTATCGGTTTAACTGAGAACCATCGTGGGATAGCTGCTTGGAACGGTTATTGACTCTTCTTGAAGTTTAAAAAAGGAGTGATGCCAAGCCTATATCCGTAGAACAATGCTTTCAGCGTATTTTTTCATGTTTTCTGCGAATTCAGCGATGGTTTCTGGCGCGTATGGTCTAAGCGCTTCAAACCGCTTGTCAAGCGTATCCTGCGGCACGAACTGCTGGAGCGCGTATGTTTTGGCGCCTTTCACTATTTCGCCTATGCGCTCCACATCCGCGGCCGTGACCAGCTCAGGCACCACCGTGGTTCTGAATTCGTACGGCACTTTGCCCGTCTTCAAAATCTCAATCGTGCGCATCAGCCCCCCCGTGTCCTGCGCGCCCAGCTGCTTGTACTTCTCCAGCGATGTTTTCACGTCTAAAGCCACGTAATCCACATGGGGCAAGCATTCCTCCAGCACTTCAGGGTAGAAGCCATTCGTGTCCAGCTTAACCTCGAAGCCGCGCTCTTTCAGCTTCGCCAAAAACTTGGGCAGTTCGCTATGCATTGTCGGCTCGCCGCCAGTCACCACGACAGCGTCCACGTATTTCTTGCGGCTTTCCAGCAGCTCCAGCGCTACGGCTTCCTGCAGAAACGGCGGCTTCGGGTCAACAACTATACGCCAGTTATGGCAGAAGGGACAGCGGAGGTTGCAGCCTGGTGTAAAGAGCACTGACGCTATTTTGTTCGGGTAATCGATTAGGCTGACTTTTTGCAGACCGCTGAACTTCATGCCGCGTCACTCTTTCAGGCGGAAACAGGCACAGTCACCGTCATGGCGGACTTGTCGAAGGTTCTGCGGATTGCAAACTCCGCTTGTTTCCCGTCGTTCCACTGGTCTACTGGACGCAAATAACCAACCACGCGTGAGTAAACTTCGCAGCTGGCGCTGCATACGGGGCACTGCTTGTGCTCGCCGCTTATGTAGCCGTGCGTGGGGCATATGCTGAACGTTGGCGTCAGTGTGAAATAAGGCAGACGCGAGTTCCAAGTTACCTTCTTGATAAGTTCTGCAGCTGACTTCCATGAGTGCAGGCGTTCTCCGAGGAAGATGTGGAAGACTGTGCCGCCGGTGTAAAGCGTCTGCAGACTTTCCTGATGCTCCAGCGCCTCGAACAAGTCGCCTTCATAGTCCACGGGTAACTGCGAAGAGTTCGTGTAGAATGGTTCAGCCCGTTTAGCTGCCACGTAGCGCTCGTTTGCCACCACGATTTCTGGGTACCTGCGCTTATCAATGCGTGCAAGTCTGTAGGAAGTGCCCTCTGCAGGAGTGGCTTCTAAATTGTAGATGTTGCCCGTTTCCTCTTGGAAGTCTGCAAGTCGCTCTCGCATGAATTGGAGTATCTTGATGGCGAATTCCTTACCTTCACGCGTTGCAATGTTCACGCCCAAGAGGTTTAGAACGGCCTCGTTTATGCCGACTAATCCTATGGTTGAGAAATGATTCTTCCAGTATTTGCCATAGCCCTCTTTAATGTTGCGCAGATACCGTCGCGAATATGGATACAGCCCTTTCTCGGTAAACGCCTCAAGCACCTTGCGCTTAATCTCCAAGCTGTTTTTGGCTATTTCCATAATAGCCTCTAAACGCTGGAAGAATTCCTCTTCGTCCTTGGATAAGTAGCCTATCCGCGGCATGTTAATGGTTATCACGCCGATGGAGCCCGTTAACGGGTTAGCGCCGAAGAATCCTCCGCCTCGTTTACGCAGTTCACGGTTGTCAATGCGCAAGCGGCAGCACATACTACGTACATCTTCCGGATGCAAGTCGCTATTCACAAAGTTTGAGAAGTAGGGAACGCCGTACTTGGCTGTTACCTCAAAAATTGCTTCCGTAACAGGCGAGTCCCATGGGAAATCCTTGGTTATGTTGTACGTGGGAATTGGGAAAGTGAAAACTCTTCCTCTCGCATCGCCTTGCTGCATAATCTTGGCGAAAGCTAAATTGAACATTTCCATTTCTTTAGTCATATCGCCGTAAGTGTCTTCGGTAAGTCTTCCATTGTAGAGCACCGCCTCTTCCTTCATGAAATCTGGCACTGTTAAGTCTAAGGTCACGTTGGTAAACGGCGTCTGGAAGCCCACGCGGGTTGGCACATTCATGTTGAAGAAAAATTCCTGCAGCGCCTGCTCCACTTCTTTCTGGCTTAGGTGGTCATAGCGGATGAACGGCGCCAAATACGTGTCAAAGTTGCTGAATGCCTGCGCACCTGCTGCTTCACCTTGAAGTGTATAGAAGAAGTTAACCACTTGGCCCAGCGCTGTGCGGAAATGCTTGGCTGGCTTGCTCTCGATTTTGCCTAGGACGCCGCCGAAACCGGAAAGCAGCAGGTCGCTGATGTTCCAGCCGACGCAATAGGGGCCTAAAACGCCTAGGTCGTGGATGTGGATGTCGCCTGAAAAGTGTGCTTCAGCGATTTCTGAGGGGTAAATCCGTGATATCCAGTACTTGGCGATGACGGTGGATGAGAGATAATTGTTTAAGCCCTGCAGCGAGTAGCTCATGTTCGAGTTCTCTTTAACCCGCCAATCCTCAATTTCCAAGTACTGGTCAACCATGTCTGCGGAGCTTAAAAGCGCGGCGAGCTCCCGCATGTCCTGATGCTGCTTTCGGTAGAGGATATACGCCTTGGCTGTTCGCGCATGGCCGTTCTCGATAAGCATTTTTTCAACTATATCTTGAATTTCCTCAACTGTGGGGCATCCGTCTTCGCCGAAGCGCCTGTGCAACTCAGCGACCACTTGGTCGCTTATGCGCTTGGCTTGTTCACGGTCTTTTCCGCCCACAGCTTTGGCGGCTTTCCAAATGGCGTTTGTTATACGTTCTTGATCAAAGGGTTCTAATTTTCCATCACGTTTTCGTACAAACTTCATTTTTTCACCTCAAGGAGTACTCGCCTGAAGTCTTCAGGCTCTTCAAACTGCTTGTAGACGCTGGCAAAGCGAATGTACGCGATGCGGTCAAGCGTTTTCAGGTATTTCATGACTAAGTCGCCGATTTCTCGGGATGAAACCTCTTCTTTGCCCTTCAGCATGAGGTCTTGGCGTACGCGACTCGCTAACTCGTTGATCTGCTCCATGGTTACGGGTCGTTTTTCGCAGGCTTTCTGCAAACCGCGGATTATTTTGTTCACGTCGAAGCGTTCAAGTTTTCCGTCTTTCTTGCGCACCATAAGCTCCACTGTTTCCACATACTCGTAGGTGGTGAAGCGTTTCCCGCAGTTGATGCACTCTTTCCGTCGCCGCGTTGTGTTGTCTGGCGAGTCGCGTGTTTCCAAAGTTTTGAATTCCTCAGACCCGCAATATGGACATCTCATGGTTAATCACATATGAGCAATAGTGGATAGCAGCACACTCTTTACACTATTTATAGTGTATTATTTAGTTATTGTTTACATTTAGAATGAAATAAATGGACTCGCCTATAGCTAAAATATACATGACTACGTTGAGTACGAGAAAGCTAAGTCAAAGCTTATCATACCCCTTTACTCGTTCAGAGGCAGATATCGCTATATAAACTCAAAAAAATCATTTCAACGCCTATTTCTCGAAATACCTGAATATATGCCACGTATATTTTCGAAGCAGTAGAAAAAAATTATAAGCAAGAAACGTGCATAAACCTTTAATTCTGAAGATCACTCTTTAGTACACAAGCAATGCTTTTTAGAAAAACAGCAATCAAAAGAAAGGTGGCTTAAGCCTTTTTTGCAGTACCCTCGCCTGTCGCTTCTAAAGCTTTGATGCGTGATTCAATGAATTCAACGACTCTTGCTTCGCTGTAATGCCTCTCTTCCTCTTGCTTCTTCAGCTGCTCGCGGATGGTTTCGAGAATTTTGTCCACTTCAAAGGGCTTAACCACGTAGGCGTCAGCGCCTTTGTTCACCGCGGCTATGGCATTCTGAAGTGTTGGATATCCTGTGACTATGAGTTTCCGCATCTTCGGCTTAGTGTCGCGTAGCTTTGATAATAGTTCAATCCCTTCCATATCGGGAAGGCGGACGTCGATTAAGGCGATGTTGTAGAATGAGTTCTCGCTTTTCTGTATGCCCTCTTTCGCGGTTTCCGCTGTATCAACAACGTATCCTTCATCTTCAAGGATTGTTTTCAGAACCTTTCGTATGTTCTCGTCATCGTCAATAACCAAGATTCTCGCCACTTCACCCATGCCTCTTCACTTCAGCTTGCTTTAGACAAGAATTGCCGCATTGATAAAGCCTTTATGAACTACTGATATGAATTTGCATTAACTCGCTTAAAAACTGTTAAGGTTCGTCTTCAGTGTTTTTTCTGAAAGCCTTTCCTAGCCGCAGCCACATACTTAACGAACTCAAGCTGTTCACCTTCTATTTTGAGGGGAAGCCCAATTTTTGAATGCAAGTTTTTCATGATCAAAATATCTATAAACCGCGCGCCAGTGCCGAAGATCTTTTCTAGGCCTCCTTGAAATTCTTCAAGATTCCTGGGAATAGCGTCTCTTGACACATTGAACTTGTTTTCTATGTGAAAGTAGATTGATTGTTTCACTGATTCGCCTAGAGAAGTTAAAGCCTCGTCAATGGCGCTTAGTAAAAGTTTATCGAATTCATCAGAGGTTGTTGCCAACTTTCGTGCACCTCGCTGCATCTGAGCAGTAGTGCTTCAATGGCTTGATGTTTATTGTTATAGTGGTGATACATTTAAAGTTAATTAAATTTTAGCTTTATTTGTATGCACAGAATCGGAACATGAAGAATTAACAGCTGAAGAACACTAAAAATTTAAATTCTGATTTTTTCCACGATGGATACTCTCTTTCATCAAACTTAACTCTTTAGCGTAATCCATCAACGCCAACCGCAAGGTCTCGCTCTCGCTGGCGCCCAGTCGCCTAGCCAACTCGCTGAGAATCACCGTTGCTGCCAAGCGACAAAGTGCACGTTACATTACCTAACGAGGGTGTTGACGGAGACTTCCGCATTCTAAGCGTCGAATACAATGTTGACGCTAAGACGCAGACGCTGGAGACCGCGCTGGAGCTTGGCCGCGAGAAATCACTGCTCGCGGACTACCTGTTTAGGCTGCAGAGCCGAACAGACAGCCTCAGCCGGTATAAGCTTGCAAGGAGCTAAAGCCTGATGAACGTGAGCAGGCGGACAGTTGTTGAAATCCGCGCTGACCTGCATCAGCGAATTAAGCAGTTGGCTTTGCTAAATGACCTGCGCATATACGAGCTTGCAAACGCCATTATCGAGGACACGCTTTCGGACAAGGAAAAAGTCAAAGCCCTCATCAAACGGCTGAAACTAAAATAGTGGTATCTTCCTTTTTTAAGCGGTGTAACCCAGAGGAATTTCTGTTTCTGGTTTTTGACAGAATTGCAGCTTCATTTTTCAAATTCAGATGCGAAGTCATCAACATTTAAGTATCAGATGCCACACTATATTATTATAGAGTTCAGATGCGTTTTAAGCATAGAAACCTTGGCGTTCTGCTTATTGCCATTTTGCTGCTGGTGTTTGCCACTCCAGCCTCTATCGCAGACAATTACGAACGGACTTTCAGCTTTCAATTTCAATTCGGCCTTGCCAGTCAGAAATTGCATGTTTCCGTGCCATACTCGCTTTATGACTATTATGCTGCTGAAAACCCTAAAATTGTTACGGACAGCGATTACGCTGCGCTTGTCACCCCGGACGTGTTTAAGCCGCTTGCAGAGTGCCTCCGCAGCGCCACCGCCGACAGCCGCCGCGCTGATGAAGAATTCGCCAACGCCGTGCTAATGCTGGTTCATCAGATTCCCTACGCCAGCGGCGACATCAAATATCCAGTTGAGACGCTTGTGGAGAACTCTGGGAAATGCGACACGCTTTCGCTTCTAGCTGCGTCAATTATGAAGGCAGGCGGCTTAGACGTTGTCCTACTCTACTTTAAGGAGGCACATCACATTAACGTCGGCGTCTACCTACCCTATACGCCCGTTGGCACATGGTGGTGGCTGCCTGCTACAGGCTACAAGTGGAACGGCCGAAAATACTGGATAGCCGAGTGCACCGCCGCAATGGAGTGGAAAGTAGGCGACGTGCCGCCCGTCTTGGCGAAGGAGCAACCATGGATTATTCCTCTTGAGAACTACGAGCCTGCATCGCCGGCGCAGGTTTCGGCAAGCTGGGGCAGCGCATTGCCTTCGGCATCTCTAACCATCGATTTATCTTCAGCGGCAGAGGTAAGCCTTGATGAGCGGCGGCTAATAATCTCCGGCTCGATTATACCTGCGCAAGCAAACGAAACCATCATCATGTATGTCAGCCGAAACGGCATCGACTATGCGGCGTATCGAACAGAAACCGATTCTCACGGGGGCTACTTTTTCAGTTGGAACGTTACTTCGCCAAGCACCTACTATGTGCGGACAAGCTGGAGCGGCAATGCAGCGTTTGCCGGCGCCGACAGCGACGCGTTAACGGTGTTCATAGGCTTTCCTCCTTCGCTGGTTCAGTTTGAAGGTGTCGGCTACTATTACACCTACGGCCGCGCCTACGTTGCCCATTACGAGCTTAGCAGAAGGCAGGGCGTTGAAGATTTCCTTGATGCTCAGCTCTCTGGCGCCGGCGTCTTGCTTACTGGCGAATTCATTGTGCTGAGAAGCGGACAGGTGATCACGGTGTCCGCGGATGAAGAGGCGTCGAAGGTTCTGGAGAAAATCGAGATACCGCAGGGTTTTCAGCCGATGAGGCTTCCTGAGGACCTTGCTGAGACAATGAATAATCAGTTTGTACTTATCCTGCAGAACAGCGGCGGCGGCAATTATACGTTGAACGTTAGAGGATTGGACTATCGTGAGGTAGCTCAAGTAAGCGCGCTTAGTAAAGTGGCTTTTATGAATATATCCGGAAGCATAGAAGAAGGCGTGTGGTATCGGGTGGCGGCGAAGATGACGGATACAGAGGTGTCTGCGCAGTTGCAGGATGAGAATGGCACTTTTCTGGAGAATGCAGTAGCTACACAAGATGAGACAGATGCTGAGGGACTGGTTATGCTGATAGCAAATAACACAGAAAGGGCGGTGGCATTCAAAAACCTGAAGGTTGAACCGCTTAACAGCTCAATGCAGCCGCCTGAAAGCTCGGAAGGCGAAGAAACAGCAACGGCGGATTACGGCGAACTGCTGGCACCCTACGTTAACGTAGCCACTGTTTTAGCCGCAACTTTCGCGGGAATAGTTTACGTCCGAAGAAGACGGCGGCGCCGTTTACAAGCGTCATAATGGTAATCTGCTAGGTTCAGAGTGCACGGGCAAAAAAGAGTTTGTTATTTACTTCTTTTTTTAACCAGCAAAGTGGTTATTACTACTGCGATTGCTATTGCTGCAATCGCTATTACCGCTACCATGCTGAGATCTATTGATGCCCCATTGCTTTCTGATGATGCCGAGGGCGGTGTTGTAGACTGATCAGAATAGGACACTGTGTCCTAATTTTTAGGACAGACTATTGACTGCTGAGAATCATAAATCGACTTTTTGAAAAGTTATGTCAAAAGTGGTTTGCTATAGGCTTCCCTTAAGCCAAACTCTCACGGTTTCATAGCAGAAAATTAAAACAAATATTACCGTTGCAGCAACAAATAAGAAATATTCGCGGTTGAGAACAGCTGGCCTGAGAAGGACGACCTCAATAAGTAAGATTGCGATGGCGAATATGGAGTAAAAGGGGTACCTTGGAATGAGGAACCGGCTGACTCTTACGCAGTTTTCCAAGAGAACCTTGTTTATTACGTAATTGCCCATTTCCCTTTTTAGCAGACCAGCTTCCTCAAGTTTATTAAGATGATATTGCGCTTGAGATGGGCTGCTCAAGTTCAGGACTCTTTGGATCTCTCTAATTCCGAGCGGTTTATTGGTTTTTAATAATAAACGGTAGATTTCAAGCGTTGTTCCCCTAAGGATATCCTTGGATTCTCTGTCACTCAAATCCAGCGCCTAATCTAATTAAATGTAAGGGTCAATTAAAACTTGTTCTGTTCAAAGGCACTTCAAAGAAGGTGTACAAATATTTAGTACGCCCTGTACAGAAATATAGTATTAAATAGCAGACCTTGAACGTAAGAATAGCGGATAAGTGCGTGAAACTTTGATTGGACAAAAAATGATAATGGCGGCAGCAGCAGTCCTTGCTGTAGCGCTAGCTTTTCTGCTGATAGGAATAAGCTACATTCTCTTCCCTGAACAAACATCGCAAGAACCAATCCCCATGCCAACCCCCAAACCAGAACCACTGGCGAAACAGATAGTTTGGGCAATCGGCTGGATCGGATTGGCCGCATGTATCGCAAGTGCTATAGTTGGTGCGGGGCTTCTCCTAAATCGAATGAATAGGCGAGAAATGGCTAAAACAGGATAGCAATCTGATAGCCAGATCTATTTCTGTATCTATCATTACTGTGAAATACGGCGCAAATTCTGCGGATTAACTAAATTTTATCTGTGCTTAAATTTATCAGAGAGAGAAAAGGGTGATGTGCCTTTTTAGATAACAGTTCGCGGCGATTCCTATGCTGTAGCGGTTATTCTCAGATAAGCTGAAGTTTTTCCTTCATCGTTGGTTAGCATGCACTTAAACATGTATACTGGTTTGAGGTAATCTTGTTGTTCTAGCACGGTTTTATCGTCCCAGTACTCTAGGGATACCTGCGTTATTTGTATTTCGCGAGTATTCGATATGCGCTTTGCGTATCCGTCTGCAGCGATTTTTTCTATGGCTTCTCTTGGCGTTATTATGTTTATGCTTCCTACTTGCTCTGCTTCTCGCCAGAAACCTTGAACACCTACTATTCTGCCATTATCTCCCACCGAAACCTTAGCTTCAGCTATTGATATTCCCATTGAATTTCACAGCAAAAAGTACATCCCAGTATTGAACAGTTAAGTTATCTGCCGTGCCGCTTTCATATCCAGCTATGACATCGCTGAATACAATTTGCACCTGCGGATTCTGCGGAGTCAAACCATAATTTTTTACTCTCTCCAAGAATTCTTCAGCAATTGACTTAGCTTCGCTCATCGTAGACAGGTCCTTCGCGAACTCCAGCCCGGATACATAATAATCTATGCTACCATAATCTGTTACCCAAAGGTCACATGGACCTTCACGTATCCGATATGCATCGAAGTATTCAGAGCGAACTGGAGGCCCTGTTAAGCCGAAGAGATCTTTTGCAATCAAGGAAACCTTTTCAGCGGTTATGTCCGCTTTTTGCCGGCATCTGATAAGTGGAATCTCAGTCGGCATTGAAGGCAAAGTGCAATCAACTATCAACTCTTGGTCGCCAGACAACGTGAAAGTTAGAGTCTGCCCATCTGAAGCTGATCCATTATCAGCCAGCAGAGGCTGTATAATCGCAAAATAGGTGGCAACTATGCATATGCACAGTAAGGTCACCAACAAAAATGTATATTTGTTTTTCAACAAGACCACCTCGAGTAGGCCGTGTCCCATGAGCTCTAGTGTTCATTACCCATCGCACCGCTTGCCCAATCATCTCCAAAATCGTAAATAAGGTCACCATAATAGTTTAGGTTTATTCTTCGATAGCAAGCAGCTTGTACAGAAGTATCCTGATAAGGATCCGATTGCGTGGCTCTTAGCCAACATTCAGAAGAAGCAATACTGCACTAAAAGTTGCTGCAACAACGATCTCTGCAGCTGATTTTTTGCTCCGTAGACACCGCGCTTCTTTTAGCATTTAAAACAAATCCGTTATTTATTTCTACGTTTTAGTACAAGTTGTACCAAAGAATAGTACAGTTTGTTGCGGGGTTAGTTATGTATTTGTGGCGACTACTTTTCTAGCAATGTTTGCTATAGGATAATTCTGCATTGTACTATGCTGGATTTTCTAGGGATTGTTGGCGTGGCTCCCTTTTTTCTGGTTGTGTCTTCTACGTGTGAAATATGCTGTTACGGCGTGAGGTGTGTTGTGTGGAGGTTTTCCTAATTCTTGGAATACTGCTTTTTATATATGTCTGGCTTATGCGTAGGGGTAAAGGAGGCTCGGTGGTTTCTATGACGCTTGTGGTTGATGATGCAGGCAGCGGCGATCTGCTTTTCGGCGTGGTGGTAGGTGTTTACCGCGAGGAAACCGGCGAATTCAAATACGATATTGTAAACGTCAGGTTTTATCAGGACAAGGCGCTTTACGCTGAGAAAGCCTATCTGCAGGAGGCTTCCCGCGTGACGTTGCGGCTTGTGGCGGCTCTGCAGCCTATGCTTGCGGAGGAGATTCATGTGTGCCAGGGCTACGTTTTTGATGTGGCGGCTGTGGAGCTTCAACGTGTTTACGGCGAAGAGCGCGTTAAGCGCGTGCGCGTGGCGGGTGAGGCGCAGCGGCTTGTGGAAATCGCTTACTTGGACGAGCTGCGGAATTTGGGTTATGAGCCGCTTGCCGACCGGGAGGAAAAGCGGGCGAAGAGCTTCTTTCACATGCTGGGCTGGTTGAAGGCGAATCCCGGCATGCTGCGGTATGCGAAGACGGCTTTGCCGCGGCTGAAGCGTTATCGGCTTTTCCGGCAGTTCCATCAAGATGCACTTTTCAATGCGGTTTGTAGTGTCTGCGGCGGCTCCTGTGCTGTGCCCTTCAAGCCTGCTGGTGACAAGCCTGTCTATTGCATGACGTGCTGGCGGAAGCTTGCGCGGTCGAGGCGAAAAAGGCGGGCGGCTAAGCCTTAGCTTGGACGCTTCAGCTCGGGGTGCCGCATGGGGAAAATACTGTTTTTTAAAGGGAAAAAATGGCGTTTTTCTGTTGGTTATACGGCTTCAACGCGTTTTATCTCGGGCACTTTTGCTTTTATGACGCGTTCCACGCCCTGCTTAAGTGTTAGCATGGACATGGGGCAGCCTGCGCATGCGCCTCGGAGGCGGACTTTTACGGTGCCGTTTTCCACTGAGACGAGGTCGATGTCTCCGCCGTCTGCTTGTATCTGCGGTTTTATTTCGGCGAGGGCTTTCTGCACTTTGGCTTCTACGGTTTCATTCATCTTCTCTTTCACCACACATTTTTTTGTTTTGGCTAAGCATGATGACGCGGCATTTCATAAAAACGTTCCCGTCCTTTTGGGCTGCGGAGGCTTGAAGAATTTTATTAGGCTGATAAGCGAATATTCTATTCATGAATCGCGAGGCGGAGCGGCTGGGGCGGTTGAAGCCTGAGGAGAAAGTGGCGATTTGCATTGAGATGAGTGATTTTTGCGTGCGTGTTTGCGAGGCGGACATTAGGGCGCAGTTTCCGGGCATCAGCGAGGAGGAGCTTTTGGAGAAGTTGCGGCAGCGGCTGGAGTGGGCTAAGCGCCATCGCGGACGGTGAACCGCTGGTTATGTGTCTCTTCTCCAAAAGAGTGTTGTCTGGTTTTGTGGTTAAGTGAAAAAATTGGAGCTTGGCTGCGCGTGTTTGCGCTTTAGGCTTATTTTACTGTGGCGTCTTTGTTTTTGTCGCTGATGTTGACGTTTACGACTTGCTGTATGTTTTGCTTCTTATCCTTCTTGAACACAGAGTTTACGATTGTGAAGATTAGCCAGGCGATGAAGCCGTAGATTACGCCGTTGAACACCGCGATTATCAGCGTTACGGCGTCTATTTGGCCGCCGACGAGGTAGCCTGCGGCTGCTTCGGTGCCTGGTAGTAGCGCGTCATAGATGGCTTTTCCGGGTGGTATGGATGTGTCGCCTATGGTTATTATGACGGCGATGGCGAAGACGGCGAGAAACACAATTGCCCCTTTCATACTCTCAAGTTCCTTGAGCAATTGCTGTGTGCATAGTGGATATAAGCTTTTGGCGAAGACGCACTATGAGAGTGGCTGGAGTTAGTGAAACGTTGTTGGTGAAAAGTTATTAGTGTGCGTGTAGTATAATTGCTTTGTGTGTCCTGTTGACTGCTGAGGCAAGTTTGGATAAGGTTTACGCTGAAATGAAGCGTATGCGGGAGAAGTTGGATTCTATAGAGAAGACTCTGGAAAGCCTCAGGGAGGCACTGGTTCCCGCGGAGAAGGTGAGCCCTGAAGAGATGAAGGAGTTGAAAGCGTTAAAGCGGGAGGCTTTGCGTGGCGAGTGTGTGCCTCTTGAGGAAGTGCTGGAGAAGCACGAGGCAAAACGAAGTGCCTAAATACCGCGTGGTTTTTCACAGGAAAGCTGAGAAGGCTTTAGACGGCTTTGATAAGAAGACGCAGCAGAGGTTGCTTGAGGATATTTTGTGCTTGGCGGATTTTTCTGAGCGCAGAAGCCGCTTAGACATTGTTAGGCTGGAGGGGATGAAAGGTTTTTATTGTTTACGTAGCGGCAGGCTTAGAGTGATATTTGCGGTGGACAAGCCGTCTGGGACGATTATTATTCTGAAAATCGAGCAAAGAGAAAGAGCATATGAATAGCAACTCTGACTTCTGGAACATAAGGGCAGGCGACCGAGCTGCTTTGAAGACAGGCGCAAACCAAAACGAAGTAATAGTGCTCTAATTGTTTGGGCTGGTGCCCATTTTTGCGGAAGGTTTATGTGGGTAAGATGTGCATTATTTTTGTGGGTGGTGTTTAGTGGGTAAGATTAAGATGGATGAGCGGGGTAGAGTGCTGATTCCTTTGGATGCGCGCGAGAGGCTTGGGTTGAAAGCTGGCTCCGAGTTTGAGCTGGTTCAAGCGGATGGCGTTTTGGTTCTGAAGCCCGTCATCCCTGAGCCTGTGCGTGTTGAGAGCAAGCGTCAGAAATGGGGTAGGGAAGCGTTTTTGGATTCGGGAGAGGCTACGTTTGGCGAGTAGCGCGGCTGGCGTGGAGAAGCGGGTTTTTGACGTTAACATTTTAGCCATTTTCCTGGTTAAGGGCCATCCGGGCTTCGGGTATGTTTCGCCTGTTGTGGAGGCGGGGCTGCGGGGCGCCTACGTGCCGCTGATCTTGGATATTTTGCCTGTTCGGGCTTACTGGGTTATGACGCGCAGGTGGGGCCTGCCCGAGCGGGAGAGCGCCTTGGCGGTTGAGCATTTTGTTAAGGCGTATGCGACGCCGCGTTATGTGGGCTTGACGCGGGAAACAATTCTTGAGGGCTTCCGTTTGGCTGAGGAGTTGAAGCATGATGTTTTTGACTGCATGTATGTGGCGTTTGCGCGGCAAGAACAAGCCAAAGCGATAGTTACGACGGACACAGATTTTGAGCGGCTGTGCAAGCACGTGGGTTTAGATTATGTTAATCCGATGCCGAAGGAAGTGCTGAAACGCTTCAAAGAACAAAACAAGTGAAGTCTAGAGCCTTTTGAATGAAGGAAAGGCTATTTGTATGCTTTCTTTCTGTGTCTTACGTCGTAGAGCAAAATGGCTTTTTCTTTTTCATCTATGACGTAGATGATGCGGTAATCTTCCCTTTCTGAGGGACCATTTGCCGCGGAGGTTGCCTCTGAGTGGTTTTCCAAGCCGCGGGTTTGTTTCGAGTTCCCTTATGACTTGGTCTATTCTTCTTTTTGTTTGAAGGTCTAGTTTGCGGAAGCCTTTTTCGAATGTGCGGGTGGTTTTGAGTTTATATTTCTTCAGTTTGCTTCAGCTCCGCGAGGAATTCGTCGTAGTCTCTGGTTTTGCCGGTTTTGACGTCTTTGTCGGCTTGCTTTATGGCTTTCATGGTTTCTCTGTCTTCTTGCACATTTATGGTTTCGATGATTTCCTCTATGAGACTGCTTACCTTTATTAGCAAGGCGCGGTCTTCGTTGGTTAAAAGCGTGTCCGGCGGCATCCTTGTTCACATGCATTGTATATGGTGCAGCTGGATATTTTACTCTGTTTCTGAATTCAGCACTACAGAAACCATTATAGCTACGCGTCGTTTTTTTTGGAGGGGAAAGGTTTAAGTGTTCTGTAAACAGTATTGTTTACGGTGAGCTTTCGTGACTCAAGTTCAGCTTAGGCTATCCGAGAAGACTCTTGAGGAGATTGACCGTTGGGTAGCGGAAGGACGGTTTAAAAGCCGCAGCGACGCCATAAGGAGCATCATAAACTTCTACCAGGAGAGGGAGAAAACCCGCGAGTTCTATCAGATGCTGGTCAAGCGCAGCGAGGAAGCGCGGAAGCATCCTGAACAGCTTGTTCCGTTAGAGGAAGTCTAAGCGTTTTGGTTTTTAGGGTTCTGTTGCATCCGAACGCGGCGAAAGCTCTGAAAAAACTTGATGCCGCAAACAGGGAGAGAATGCGGAAGGCGCTTGGAGAGCTTACAATCGACCCGTGGAAAGCTGGTAAACCACTGCACCCCTCTGACTTCTGGAGCACAAGAGCAGGCGACTACCGAGCCATATATGAAATAGACGCAGACCAAAACCGAGTCATAGTGCTCTTCATCGGACACAGAAAAAAAGTATACGACAACTTCACAAAACTGCTCTAACCGCAGAACCAAGCAGATACTGCTACGGCTAACTACTGTATTAACAAAAATAACGCTAGACCTAAGAGGTGCACAAAAAACTAAAAGCTAAAAGAAGCTAAAATTAGGCAAATATGACTAAGTGCGACCAATGTGGAGCAGAAGCGACGCTTCCTTTTCGGTGTAATTTTTGCGGAAACCACTTCTGTATGGAGCACAGGCTTCCCGAAAACCACGATTGCAGAGGGCAACCACCGAGAACACCGTTAGGTTATTGGGAGCCCAAGAATACAATCGGAAGAGCAAGAAAGCATAAATGGGGCAATATGGAGTCGGAAGGTGAGTTTCATTCTAAGAAGAAAACACCTTTTTCCTACAAAACTGAAAGAAGGCCGTACAGACTTGAGAGAATAAAAAGACGGCTTCTTGTTGGAAAAATAGTGTCTGTTGTGACTGGTGTTGTTGGTTTTTTGATAATTGGTCTCATAATTGGCTTTATTTTTGGTGGTTTAGGCGGACTGATCACATCTTCTATCAGCATTAGTTAAACTAGAGATGCAATTTTTAAAGGCATCAATGAACAAAGAGCAAGTCGAGGGTTGCCGATTTTGGGCAATGATTCAGCTCTTGTTTCTATTTCAAACTCTTGGAGTAATCAATTAGCTTCAATGAATACTCTTACGCATGGAGATTTTGAAGGCAGGATAGCCAGCATTGGCTACTCACGTTATTGGTGTGGTGAGATTATTGGCTCATTCACGAGTGGGAGCATAAATGGAATACCTACCACATATTCTCCATCGGAATTGGCGAGAGAATTTGTTGATATGTGGTTGAATTCTCCGCCTCATCGAGAAATTATGCTAACTGCATCAAACGGTTTTATGGGAGTTGGTGTAAGCAGAAACGGTTCAACTTTTTACGGGGTGGTAGATTTTAGATTTGGATAACTCTTTATGTCACCATAAACATTGAACAAGGTTTAAATCTGCATAGCGTAGAAGTAGCTTTAATGCAAGCTTATTCTTTGCCTAATCCTTTTAAACCAACCACTGGTAAGATAATTAGCGATGAAGTAATGTCAGAAGATACAGACCTGAAAGAGCAGATAATAGCACAAGCAACTAAAATTCGAAACGATATGAGAAAAACTTTCACTTATTCTCATTTCAGTTATCCCTCTGGGCGCCTGGTGATTAGTTCAACATTTTTAAGTGATGTGATTTTGCTCAATCAATTATATGGAGAGTTTATTGGCAAGGCTAAAGCTAAACATTCAGAATTGGATAAACTAAGGTCTATGGATGACTATATTACTCAATGTTGTCTCTAGTGTTTGCTGCTGTTGCTTGTAAATTTGTGAATTGGTAAATTTCGTGAGTCTTTATATTTGCGATTAGGCGCGTTTTCTTTTGATGATAACCCATGAAGGAAATCCTCAATCAGATTAAGTGCTTAGCTGCTGGCGACCTTGTCATGTTGGAGTGGCATGACGCCAGCATCGGCAAGAGCTTAAGCAACGGTGTCAGCGGCATAGACGTGCCCGTCAAGAGCTGGGGTGTCTATGTTGGCGTGCTGGGTCAGAAGCACCGGCACATCATTTTGGCGCAGAACTGCTTCCGCTATTCGGACGGCCTCTACGACATTGATTATACGGCGGTTCCGGTGCCGTGGGCTATCGGCGTTACCGTAATCGCGAAGGCGCATGTCTCCACTGACGAGGCGAAGCAGCTGCTGAACAGTTTCCTGATTAACGAGAAAGCCAAAAGCAAGAAGCCCAGCTTAGGCCGATGCCTCAGGCAGCAGAGAGTGCGCAACCATGACTGACTGGATAAAGCGGGCGTTAACGCGGAAAACCACCGACAAAACCGCTGCTGAAGCGGAAGTGCCGCCCAGCGAGCGCCTCGTGCTCAGCGTCAAATTCGCCATCGCCCTCACCTTCAGCCTCACAGCCTTGGAAATCGCGTATCTGGCGCTTTTGGGCGCGTGGAACAGCGAAGTCTTCGCGGCCATAACGGGCTTGGCGGGCACCATAACGGGCATCCTAATCGCGCAGAAAACATAGCGTGGAGGCGAACATATTTGGCGCATATTAGAAATTCATTGCAGAAACCTATAGAGGGTAGGTCAAAACGCCATCCACAGCGCTTCTTGGAGAAAAGAATAGCCAACCTCGCCGAAAAATTCGACGGCGACACCCAACGCCTACGCGCCCAATTAATCATGGAGCTTAAGGCTCTACAGGAAACAACCATTGAGCAAATACACTCAAAAACTGGACCAAAAAACGTTGAGCAGCAGAACTGGGTGCGCTTGGCCGCCTACATCAGCCAAGTCATTAACAGCATCAGCAAAACCTACGACAGCACCCAAATCAAAAACGAGCTGGAGCAGCTCCGCAAAACCATAGGAGAACTCGAAAAACAATGACCCTCGCAGGATTGGAACGGGAGCTCCAGCAGCTCAAACAGAAAACCGCACAAATGAAAAAGCACACTTTCCCCGCCGACCCGCTCCAGTTCTGCAAGGAAACCCTCGGCTTCACACCAACAGCCTATCAAACGGAACTCATCCGCCAATTCCAAACCAGCCAATTCATAGCCGCACGATGGGCACGGCAAACAGGAAAAAGCCACATCATAAGCGCCCTGCTGCTGCATTACGCGCTAACAAACCCAAACAGCAACATCGGCATAGTCGGACCAAGCTGGAGACAAACCAAACTCATCATCAAACACATCAACAACTTCCTCGCCAAGCTACCACGAAGCGCCTACAAGAAACCACAGAAAACCGCCGTCGCACTCACCAACGGCAGCACCATCGAAGCTTATCCGAACAACCCCGAAACTATACGCGGCCCAAAACTCCACATAGTCTACGCAGACGAATTCAACTTCATCCCAAATGATGAAGAGCTCTACGACGCCATGCTCTTCACGCTCGGCACCACAAACGGCAAATTCATCTGCACCAGCACCCCGTGGCACACGGACAGCATCTTCCACAAAATCTTCCACGACCCCGCATACGCCGACTACGTCAAATCCCATGTGACCTGGGAGCAAGCACTCGAACCTCACGGCCCGCTGAAGCAGCAGATACTCAACCGCATAAAACGCCAACTCGAAGGCGACCCCGCACGATGGCGCCGCGAAATGGAAGCCGAATGGGCAGAAAACGAAAACACATGGCTCCCACAAGCGCTAATCACCCAATGCATCGACCACACACTAGAATACGCCCAGTTCCAAGAGGCGCAGGCAGGCGACTTCTACGCGGGCCTAGACTTGGGCAAGCACAGAGACCACAGCGTCCTCGCCATAGTAAAGGCAGAAAACAACACGCTAAAACTGACGCACATGCACCGTTTTCCGCTGGGCACGCCATACGCAAGCGTCATCGGCTACGTCAAAACCATAAACGACCGCTGGCAAAAAACCACAAAATCCTCGTCGACAGCAGCGGCGTCGGCGACTACATAACCGAAGACATGACCAACACGGGCTTAGCGAACACAGAAGCCACAAAATTCACACAGCAAACAAAACAGGAAATGGCCCAATGGCTCAAACAAACAATGACGGAAAAGCGCCTACACATACCATACGACAGCGAACTCATCGCCGAACTAAACATCGAATGCTACGCGCTAACGAAAGACGGAAAAATCCAGCTCTCACACCCGCCAGGCACACACGACGACCGCTTCTGGGCGCTCGCACTCGCCGTCTACGCCGCACGCACGCCACCTCCGCCTCAGCTCTGGATAATCCCAAAAACAAACACAGGCAAAACACGCCTAAACAAGCTACGCCAAAAGCTAAACCGCCACAAAACAGAAGGCACCATAAGATGACAAGCCGCAAAACCGAACGCTTCCGCATCCAAGCGCTCAAACACACCTACAACCAAAAAACCAACACCTTCACCTACACCATCAGCTACGAAACCGCGTTAGCAACGCAAACAGACCGCACACGCACCGTCGCAGAAGCCTTCGGACTTGGCGCCGACAACACACAACGCTTCACACTCTACGACAACGTACGCCTACACATACGCCCAACAGACATCGTCCTCATCACAGGCGACAGCGGAAGCGGCAAAAGCGCCCTGCTAAAAGCCATCAAAACCGACCTCGGCGCCGCAGCACAAGACCCACGCGACTTACACATAAACCCAGACACGCCAATAATCGACACCATAGGCGCAGACACCACCGAAGCCCTCGAACTCCTCAGCAAAGTCGGCCTAAACGACGCCTTCCTATTCCTCCGCACATACGCGCAGCTCAGCGACGGACAGAAGCACCGCTACCAAATCGCACGCCTAGCCGAGACAAAGGCGCAATGGTGGATACTAGACGAATTCACAAGCACACTAGACCGCGACACCGCCAAAATCGTCGCCTACAACCTCCAAAAACACGCACGCACCCTCGGCAAAGCTGTAATCGCCGCGACAACACACACCGACATAAAAACAGACCTCGCGCCGAACGTGCACGTGCACAAACGCTACGGAAAAGAAATCCGCATAAGCTACAACCCATACGCAAAAGCGCAAAGCTGCAGCCTAACAAGGCACATACACACAGCACAAGGCACAATCGCAGACTACAAGCAGCTAAGCCAATTCCACTACCGCACCACACAGCTGCCGCCACACAGAAAAATCTTCACGCTAAAACGCAAAAACGAAACCGTCGGCGTAATCGTCTACAGCTACCCGCCGCCCGTATGCTTCGGACGCAGCAAAGTCTGGAAAGGCACGCTTAAGCAGCTACAACAGGAAATCAGCACCATCAGCCGCGTAATAGTACATCCAAAGTACCGAAGCATAGGCCTAGGCGCCAAACTCGTAGCCGAAACCCTCCCACAAGCAGAAACACCCTACGTAGAGGCAGTTGCAGTCATGGCACGCTACAACCCATTCTTCGAAAAAGCAGGCATGCAACGCATAGCCGAAAGCAAACCCAGCAAGCCCGTAACAGACGCGCTCGCACAACTGCAGAAACTCGGCTTCGACACCCAACTGCTCGCCAGTGCAGGATACTGCAAACAAAAAATCACCGAAACAGGACACGAGAAAATCTTGGCCATTTTAGAAACGCTTTCCCGCAGCGACGCCGCCGTGCACCGACGCCTAGCCCGACTAAGCAGCATCTACCCGAAACATGAAGAATTCATGGCTAAAATCTCCGCAATGAGCACAGATACCTTGGCGCAGGCACTTAAACGCTTAAGCTTCATAGCCCAAACTAAAGTCTACCTATTCTGGCGTAACCAGTCAGCCTAAACGCTTTTTTAGCGCCGCGCCTGCTCACTTTCTTCTTCTACGCTGATAGGCATATTCAGCAAAAGCCGCAAAAAGGGAAGACAAACCCGTAACAATTAACACAATTGTTGTTACATCGAACGTTTTGTTTCAGCTCCTTGTTTTTGCGCCATTGCTCCGCAATCATGTTATATAAAACCTTTTAAGACCTATACATAGTTGTAATGGAAAAAGAATACAGTTTTCCGCAGCGACTCTTCACGTTTGGTAGATAGGAAAAATATTTTTATGTGCAGGTTGACCTGCTATTTTCCCTGTTGCCGCATGAGTTTTTCCGCGATCTCCAAATCTTTCAAAGTGTTAATGTTTAAAAGAACTTCAATTTCCTCGGTTATTATGGCGCTTGTCTCAATTTTCCCTTCTCCCTGAATCTTTGTGCCATTCACGATGTTGACGCCGGCAACTGCGTGCCAAACACCTTTATACTCGTCTACTGAGGAAACGGAGAGCCCCAATGACTCGCGCGCTTTTATGGGAACAAAAACCGCCAAGAAGTCTTTGCCGCATACCTCGAACTCACTTACTACCTTGTCTAAGAATTTTCCAGTTAGCGCGGGCAAATCCGCTGGAATAGTCATCACCGCATCCGTTAAGCCAGCCTCGCGGACAGCCTGCTTCAAATCGCTGTGATAGCCTTTGGCGTCGGTTCGTAGAAAACGCCAGCCCTTGTTTTTGCAGTACTTCTCGGTTTCAGGCGTATTCTCGCTGGTTACAACATAAAATTCTGAAATCTTCTCCGCCGACGCTACGGCTTCCACAACGCGGTCGATTAGCGGCTTGCCGAGGAAAGGCAGCATTGGCTTCTCAATTTTCAAGCCCATTCTTTTTCCTTTGCCGCCAGCCATTATCAACGCGGGGATTCTCATTGCATCAGCACCCATGACATGAGCAGTAAAACTGCTGCTCTAGTAACCTCGTTTGTTGCGCCTATAGCGTCTCCCGGTACTCCCCCAAAAATTTTTTGCGCTACGCCGCTCATGAAAGCGCCTAAAAGAAAACTTGCCAAAATCACCCAGACAACCCTCAAACCCAAAAGTGGATAAATAATTAAGGCTGCCAGAAAATAAGCCGCTAAGTTGCGCTTCCGCTTTGCAGCTTCAACGAAAAGGGAGCCTAACCCGCTGTGCGTCGATTTCCCAAGCACGGCAATTGTAACCATGCCAAGTTTCGCCGCGACTTCTGCGGCAATTATTGCGGCGAAGGCGTTTGCCGCGTTTATGAAAAATAGCCCCAAAACCGCCAAAAACTCAACGAGAATCGCTAACATAGCACCTTTATAAGTTACAGTCCACACTTGCGCGGCTGCGCGTCTTTCTTTTACGCCGCCTGCGCCTATGGCGTTGCCCATATCCACAAGCCCATCAAAATGCTGGAGCCCAGTTAAAACTAGAATAAATGCCAGCGTCATGATGGCTGGAAGAAGATTTAGCAATGGCTTAGTGGGCAATTGAATGAGCGAGGTTATAAACGTGAGGATATGCGCGATTAGGAAGCTGCAGCCGAAGAAGTATGCCGCAGCTAGCAAGCCTATAAATCCGCCGATTACGGGAAATAGGAACATTGCTTCAGCAGAAGTTATCACGAAATCGTCAGTTTTGCCTAACGGAATTATTGTTAGGAAAGCCAGTAAATCCCTAAAAGTTTTTATAGCTTTCATCTTCGACATATAGCCTACACACTAACCCAAATAAAGATATAGACTTTGTCGTGAATTACATGGGGCAACTAAATGAAGCAAGAATATTTGTGACAGGTGGCGCAGGCTTCATAGGCTTCCACTTGTGCAAGAAATTATCTGAATTAAATAGTAACATAATAATTTACGATAACTTGTCAAGCGGCAAGGTGGAGAATGTCAAGCATATTCCCCAAGTTCGCTTTGTGAAGGCAGACATACGCGACCAAAAGAAGCTTCAGTCTCAGGAGAAGGCGGATGTAATTTTCCATTTAGCCGCTCAGGTTGTTGTGCCATACTCGATGGAGAATCCAATAGAAGATTTTGAAACCAACGCGCGTGGGACATTAAACGTTCTGGAGAAAGCGCGAAAAGATGACGCAAGAGTTGTTTTCACTTCAAGTGCCGCAGTATACGGCAATACTCCTGTGCTGCCGACGCCTGAAAGCTATGGTTACAGCCCAGCATCTTGTTATGGCTTATCCAAAGTGGTTGGCGAACAATACTGTAACATGTACTCAAAGCAATATGGCTTAGACATCGCCATTCTACGGTTAGCTAACGTTTATGGGCCCAGATGCCACGGCGTCATCGAGGACTTTTTGAATAAAATCAGTAGAAACCCAGAAAAGCTGGAAATCATAGGCAGCGGCATGCAGTCCCGCGATTTTGTCCATGTCTTCGACGTGGTGGACGCTTTGATTCTTGCGGCTACAAGCGATGCTGCAATAGGAGAAACTTTTAACATTGGTTATGGTAAGACAACAAGGATAATAGATCTGGCTAAGATGATTCTGAAAATTCTCGGCTTATTGGATAAAACGGTTATAACAACCACTAATGTTCCCTGGAAAGGTGACATAAATACCATTTGGTTTGATATCAGCAAGGTGCAGAGGGTCTTAGGCTGGAAGCCTAAAATAAGCCTTGAAGATAACTTGCGAGAACTCATCATGGAGAGGAAAATGCTCGCATGACTGCATCCACTGCTAAAGGCGTCCTCGCCCTTTTGCGTATTCCCTACTGGATGATGACAGGCGGCTTAGCGCTTCTGACAGCCTTCGCCATAAACAAAAGCTTCCTCAGCGTTGAAGTTGCTCTGTTATCCTTCTTTTCTATGGCTTTTATTACATCTGCTGGTTTCGCGCTGAATGACTATTTTGACAGAGAAAGTGATGCGGTGATTAAGCCTAAACGCCCGATACCTTCAGGCGCCCTGTCCCTAAAACAGGTTGTAGCGATTGCTGTTCTCTTTTTAGTTATAGGTCTCGGTTTTGCCGCCCTGATAAACAAGTTTTGCCTCATAATCCTGATTGTAGACTCCATCCTGCTTATAATATATTCAGCATTTATCAAGCGGAAATCAGGTTTTGCCGCAAACATTCTTGTTGGCATTTTAACCGGAACCGCCTTCCTGTATGGTGAAGCAGTTACATTAGGCGCTGACGTTATTATGCCTACGTCATTACTTCTTGCTTCTTTAAGCCTATACCCCATCGCATTTGGCACAATAGGCGGCAACATTCTTAGAGATGTCCTGAGTCTGGAGGGCGACGCTAAAGTTGGGTATCCAACGCTGCCGCAGAAAATCGGCACAGCCAATGCTGTGCGCGTCGCTGTCGTATTCTTCCTAATAACAAGTGTATCTGCTCCTCTGCCCTACCTGCTAGGCCAATTCACTGTTTACTACCTGCCTCTCATGCTGATATGGAGCATTCTTCTAGTTTACGCTTCAATTCGCCTCATAGCCTCTGCTTCAGCAGTTGATAACGTGCGAAAATACGAGCGGTTAATAACAATGTCAATGATTCTGCTTCCGCTTTCGCTGATAATCGAGGCACTCTCGCCTGTAATTGGAGGTTTCCTTTGAAAAAAACAAAAAGCATCTGCCCCGTATGCCAGAAAAAAATAGACGCAGAATTAACTGAGGCAAACGGTAAAATTTTGCTTACCAAAACCTGTAAGGAACACGGAACCTTCTCCGCGGCTCACTGGGAAAGCCCGCGCGTCTTCAAATTTGCTGAGAATTTTGATTACTTCCAATATTTTGGAGACGCAAACTTTCCGAAAAATCCTGATGGTTGCCCCTACACATGCTTTTGTGATAAACACGCTTCAAACACAGTTATCGGCGTCATTGACGTTACAAAACGCTGCGATTTGAGATGCCCCGTCTGCTTTGCCATTTTTTCTGGCCATGAAGTTGACTATGAGCCCAGCAAAGAGAAAATCGTGGAAATGCTGGAGTTCTTAAGCAACCGCAATCCTAAACCACCGGCAATCTTGTTTTCAGGCGGCGAACCGCTGGAACGCGAGGATATGCCAGAGATAATTGCCGCGGCACATAAGCTGCGTTTCATGACTATCTTGGCGACCAACGGCATCAAGCTAGCTGAATCGCAGGCACTTGTTAGAAAGCTTAAGGAAAAAGGCTTGAATATTGTTTATTTGCAGTTTGACAGTTTCCGTGATGAAATTTACGAGAAAATGCGCGGCAAGAAACTGCTACAAACCAAGATGAAAGCCATAGAAAACTGCCGTAAGTATGACATAGAGGTAATACTTGTTAACACTTTAGTCCGCGGATTAAACGACAAGGAAGTTGGTGCCATCATAAGGTTCGCAGCGCAGAATTCCTACATAATAAGAGGCATAATCTTCCAACCTATAGCGTTTACTGGCCGCGCTGTTGATAATCCATTCAGAGAAGCTTGGCGCGATACCAATTTCGCTGAGGAAGTTGAAGCGCAAACCAACGGTGAAATTAAAACTACCGATCTCTTTCCCCTTTCCATTATGACAGGCCCAATAAAGGTTATGAGTAAATTCATGAAAAAACCATGGCCCCTATTCTCCTGCAGCCCGCAATGCGGCATTGTAAACTGGATGTACGTGTCAAAAAGTGGCAAGATTATCCCTATCAATCATTTTGTTAATTTTGACCGTTTCTTCCGCATTCTGCAGA
The DNA here is from genome assembly GCA_038848695.1 of Bathyarchaeia archaeon. Classification (GTDB taxonomy): domain Archaea; phylum Thermoproteota; class Bathyarchaeia; order Bathyarchaeales; family Bathycorpusculaceae; genus JAOAIV01. The sequence goes on along the minus strand of JAWCNL010000002.1, from coordinate 20,232 downwards.
AAACAGCGAAGAATGTGGAGACCAAAGGACGCTTCTCTATACTCTCCTCGCTGTTCCTAGCTTCAATGCAATCTTTAAACTGGCTCTTAGTTACCAAAGAAATCGGCATCTTCACTCTAACGAAAACCATTCTCAAGATGCATATTTCTCCCTCTTATCAGTCGCTTGCCAATTTACGGAGAAGAATCTTCCTCCTGGGCTGCATGGCCTTCATGGATCCATACACATTCGACATAAACCGCGTTAGAAGATGCGTGGTTCATTATGTTACTCCAGACTTGAAAATTATCCCCTTCTGCGCTTACAACAATGTTCACAGAATAGCCACTGAAGAAAATTATTGTGTGCAACAAGCTCAATGATTTTTAGGCTTGCGCAATAACATCGATGTTTAAAACGCAATAATTGTAAGAGAACTTGAAGGTTTCGGCTTCAGAGTCATAAATCCAAAGTTCAAATACCACAGAATAACTTCCTGCTTTATTTAGCAAAATTGTTGCCAATGTTTCCCACTTCTCGCCAGCCCCAAGGGTTTTCACATAGCGTTGGGCGGCTTCTGCTTCGACTGGGAGGGATAGAATCGAGTTGCTAACCACTTTCTGCAAAACCTGATACGTTTGGCTTGTGCCCATGTGATTCTCAACTACAACCCAAACATTAACCGCTTTACTTTCTCCGTCGCTAGTAATCACTAAAGTTTCAGGGTAATCTATCGCTTTCTTGTTCTGGTAATCCAGCAAGTAAATTGTGTTGTATCCTTCAGGCGGAAGCTTTGAAACAAAATAGTAACTCAAAATAAGACTGGAAATAAATATCAGCGCAAGCGCCACTGCGATTCTGTGCCCTTTACTATCAAGCTCTAATGCTTCAGCAAATTTTTGCTTTATTTTTGAGAGCTTATTCACCTTATAAGGCCTCTAACTATTGTAGTGAAGATTTCTATTCCTGACTTAATCCGTCGCAACTTGGTTTTTCCATATTTTCTTGCCTTATACGTTGAAGGCACTTCAATCATCTTAAAGCCCTTTTTGGCGAACTGTATGAGCATCTCCGTTGCGAATGCCATGTCTGTCTGTTCCAAATCTACCTTCTCTATTGCTGCGCGGGATATGGCGCGAAAACCAGACTGCGAATCGCTGAGAAACTGCCCGTAAAAAAAGTCGAAAAAGAAAGTTATTATTTTGTTGCCGACAAAATTCATAAACCCCATCGCCTTGTTCGGATCATACATCCGTGTTGCCAAGCATAATTGTGCATTCTTTTTTACTAATTCGTCGACCAAGAGATTAATGTGCCTTACCTCATAGGTACCGTCACCGTCAACCATTACGATGACGTCGCCTTTTGCATGTTTAAACCCTATTCGCAATGCAAGTCCGTAGCCGCGTCGAGGCTCAATGATAAGCTTACAGTTTGCTTTTTTGACTATTTCTGTTGTTCCATCAGTTGAGCCGCCGTCTACAATTATAATTTCCTTAGGATATTTCACCTCTCTCTCAATTGCTTGCAACTCTTCAAGAATGTTTCCGGCTTCGTTCAGTGTTGGAATTACCACTGAAACCATGTCTACCTTCAATGCCATTGATGCGCAACTTCCAGCGTAAGTTTCATATAGTTTCCGCAATTTGGTTAAATAAGCTCTTCGTATATTTCCACTAATTTCTCCACGTTTTTGTCCCAACTATACTCCTGTTCAATCATAACACGCAGATCCTTTCGAAGGGCAGCCCACTCTTTCTGAGAAAACTCTAAAATTGCCTCTGCAAGAGCCTCCGGCGAATCAGGTGGCACAAGCTTCCCGTAATCTTCTTTCATTATTTCGGATATTCCTCCAACGTTCGTCGCTATAACTGGTAGCCCACAAGCCATGGCTTCAAGCGCCACCAGCGGCAAGCCCTCTCCTGACTTTGAGGGTAAAACGAAAAAGTCTGCGGCATTATAGTAACATGGCAAGTCATCGTCGGAAACAAAGCCTGCAAGCCTGAAATTTTCCTGCAGTCCAAGCTGCGCTATTTTTTCTTTGACCTTCTCAAAATCTGGCCCTTTACCCACCACCAGAAATACCAAGCGCGGATTCTTTTGAATAGCCTTTTCTGCGCTTTCAATCAATGTGTCAACGCCGTTCTTGTAAACTATTCGCCTCACGGTTAAGACAACGCTTGCTGCCTTTGATATTCCCAGTTTCCTCCGCATAGCATCTCTTACTCCATTCAAGGGCTTGAAATGATCTACATCGACGCCATTATGGAGCACATTGATTTTCTTAGGATCTGCACCTAAGCTTAAAACGTAATTTCGCGTTGCACGGCTAACCACAACTACCTTATCAGCCGCCTTCAGCGCTTCTCTTCCAATAACGCAGTCGTTTAGCCATTCAACGTGATCCCAGAGGCTGTTCGCGTATTCTATGAACGTGTTATGCTGAGTAAGCACCACAGGCTTTCCGTATTTCTTGGCAATTTTCGCGGCAATAAGCGAAGAAGGATAGGGATGACCATGCACATGTACGAGGTCACTGTCTCGGATGGTCTCCAAAAAAGTTCTGAGACTGCTGATCTGCGGGATAGCGTAGGGGATTCCCAGCCTAAATCCAATGTTTACCGACTCGTAGCATTTGACGGGTATCCCATCAACAACGTAATTTTTTGCCGTGTAATTTCTATGAGTCACAACAAGCGGCTCAAACTGCTTCTGCATCAAACGTTTACACTGTTCATAAACGACCTTTTCTATTCCACCTACGTGGGGCAGAAAGGTATGAGTGACAACGCATAAGCTTGTTTTGCTCATAATGCTTCAGCTGCGTAAATTTCACTGGTTTAACACAATATTATAACCTTATGGTAATTAACGTGAAAATGATGCTAAAACAGCCAAGTACCGATAGATTAAAGTTTTTATAACATGATTGGTTGAGATAGCCATCGGCTTAATCATTTCGAAAGTGCATGGAAAATGAACATAATCATCGGCGGCGGAAAATACGGATGCTACGCAATTGAATATCTCCGACAGAAAGGCAAGGGCTTCGTTTTAGTTGATACTGACGCAAACTGCCTCGCCGCCAAACAATTTAGCTTTACATCTTCAGAGCAGATAACCTCTGATGGAGAGCACTTCATTCAGGGTGATCTTGCAACTGTTTTGAAGTTAATAGAGACGCTCCAGCCAGAGTACGTGTTTCCCACAGCGCCAGTGCATATTGCCGCAGATTTGGCAAGGCTCAAGTTTAAGCTTGAGTCGTGGCCTGAAGCCATAAACGCCATACTACCTAAACTGCCAGAAGTTGTTGTGCTAGCTTCTGGAAAAGGAAAGCTTATAGTAAGCTTCAACCGGGACAACAGCTGCGTAGAAAAATGCTCCATGCCCAGGGTTTGTCCCTCCTCGAACATTAGGAAACCATGCACCATGACCGAGCTGATCAAGTTCGCTTGCGCTGACGCCTTTATTCTCATCAGCTATTCGATGGCGCCTGGCATGGGAGCGCTTAAAGGCAGCGAGCTACTAGAGTTCTTCGACTGGGCTAAACAGCAGGACAAATTCGTTGTGGCTACTACATGCGACTGCCACGGCGTTTTAGACGCATTTCAAAATCGCGGAGAGCTCTGAGCAAGGCTTATTTTGCACGCCTAAAGGCTCTTGTGTACATGTTTGAGGATACGCCTGCAACTAATCCGCCTATGGCATCGTTGGTGATTGGTCCAAGCTTTTTCAATATGCCGGGTTTTGCTTGGTCAAATCTCGTGAACTCAAATACGCCTCTTACACCTGCAATGTAGTTGGCTATCGCCAGCCCCAGTAATTCATCAGCCACAAGACCAGGGCGGCCCAGGAAGCGTTCTTTTGATAAGCCTGGAATCCGCCCATTTTCAGCGTCTTCCTGCGCTCGGAAGCAGGCGACTACAAGGCAGGAAACATTCACGTCAGATAATATGTCGTAAAATTCTTCTCGAAGAAGTGCAGCAGCCTCCTTTTCCGTTTCCACGCCTGGATGTGGAACGAAAAGCTCGAGCGCCGCTGATATGAGGTCGTCCAGTGTTATGCCTTTCTTTTCAAGATACGCGAGTAATGGTGGAGAGTCGGCGTTCATGCTTATCAGCCTCTGTCTTATTGCGGGGTTCATTTTAAGTGTTGCGCGTCTTCTCTGAGTTTTTAGTGTTTCTTCTCTGTTTGCTTTTCCATGGCTTTGGATTTTCCGTAAGGTTTTATAGGAACACATGGATAAACCATCCAGCAAAGAGGGAGAGAAGAAATGAACACAAAATTAGCCATCGTTACGGTAGCAATTGTAGCTTTAATCGCCAGTGCCGCCTTTGTATATGTTTATCGGCCAGGTCCAAGCAATGAGCAGCTTGAAGCCTTGCATAATTTAGTGGATGATAGAGGCTATGTTACAAGCTTAGACGCGTTTCCTAACAGGATTGTTTCGCTTGCGCCGAGCACAACCGAAATCGTGTTTGCCTTGGGCTTGGATGAAAAAGTTGTGGGTGTCAGTGACTACTGTGATTATCCGTATAACTTTTCAGCGTGGATTGCGGCTGGAAACATGACCAGCATCGGAGACTTCTCAAACCCAAATCTTGAGGTAATTGCTTCGCTTGAACCTGACCTGATCTTGGCTACTGCAGGTGTTCAAGGAGAAACCGTGACTACGCTGCGAAACTTGGGCTACAAGGTTTTAGTGTTAGACCCACCGAACATAACTGGGGTTTTGAGGGACATCGAATTAGTTGGCAATGCAACTGGCAAACGTGCAGAAGCGCTTGAGCTTATCAACAACATACAAAGCCGAATTGATGCTGTAGTTAACAAAGTTGCAATAGCCGCATCCAGACCGAAAGTGTACTATGAAGTCTGGTATGACCCAACATCATTGTGGACCGCAGGCGCAAAGGCATGGCAAAATGAGCTCATAGAAAAGGCTGGCGGCGTTAACATATTCGCTGATCAGGACTTGGAATATTTCCAGTCAAGTGCAGAAGCGGTTATTCAACGAAACCCTGACGTGATAATCTTACCTAAAGAAGGTATGGGCAAAGGCGAACCCTTCTGGATAAGCATAGACGCCGTCAAATCGCGACCCGGCTGGAGCACGATAAGCGCTGTACAAAATGACCGGATATGCACAGTGGATTCTAATATCCTCTCAAGAGCAGGCCCAAGAGTTGCCGATGCCATAGAGGAGCTAGCCAAAGCATTCCATCCAGAACTCTTTTAAGCCCCTCTCACTTTTTTTGTGTGAACGACATGAGTACCACCGAAGTTGAAGGAACATATTTTCAGCGTGTGTCCAGATGGAAGTTAATCATATTTTTGTTATTAGTGGCTTTATTCGTGACAGTTATAGTGTCGCTTAACATAGGGTATGCGCAAATTCCTTTTGCAAATATCTTGGCCACTTTAGGTAAGCAAATTCCTTTTCTAAACAACTACATTGACTCATCTGTGGTTTTGCCTCGAGAATCAGCAATTATTCTTCAAATACGGCTACCACGTATAATAGCCGGCGTAGTGGTAGGCGCTGCCCTCGCAGCGTCAGGCGTCGTATATCAAGGCGTATTCAAAAATCCAATGGCCGACTCATACATCCTCGGCGTCTCTGCAGGCGCAGCAACAGGCGCATCCTTCTCGCTACTGTTCGGCTCAGGCACAGCCATTTTCGGTTTAAGGCTTGTGCAGATAGCCGCTTTTCTCGGCGCCTTATTCGCTATGTTTCTCGTTTACAACATATCCCGCGTGGGCTCAAGAGTGCCTGTGACAACTTTATTGCTCTGCGGCATAGCCGTTAACTTCTTTCTATACGCGGTTGTCGCGCTTTTAGAAGTGATAGCAGGCGACGAGCTTCATGCCATAGTGTTTTGGTTAATAGGCGGCTTCTCAAATGTTCTCTGGGCAGACATCTGGGCAGTAATGCCCTTCATAATTCTCGGCATCACAGTAGTGTACTTCTATGCTCGTGACTTGAATTTGCTCGCGTTAGGCGAAGAAACCGCGCAGCACTTGGGCGTAAACGTAGAACGCGTGAAGCAGATTCTGCTCGTGTTCGCTTCGATGGTGACTGCGGCTGCTGTTTCGCTAAGCGGGCTTGTGGGCTTTGTGGGCTTAATGGTCCCGCATATAACGCGGTTAGTTATCGGGCCTGACCATCGCATTCTTTTCCCCGCGTCCACAATAGTCGGCGCCATATTCCTCGTTGTCTGCGATGCCATAGCACGGGTTATTGCGACGCCGTTTGCTTCAACACTCGAGTTGCCTGTGGGCATAATCACGATGCTTGCTGGCGCGCCATTCTTCATTATTTTGTTTAGAAAAAAGAAGCAAAGCTATGCGCTCTGAGGCTGATACTTCATGGTTGTGTTGAACGTTGATGGAATTGAATGCCGCTACGGTTCTGTGAAGGTCTTGGAGAATGTAAGCTTCTCGGTGAAAGAAGGAGACTTCGTTGGGATACTTGGCCCTAACGGTTCTGGAAAAACCACCTTGCTTAAGAGCATAAGCAGAACACTCAAGCCTTATAGAGGCACTATTCTGCTCAATGAGGCAGATATTTATTCTCTCAAAAGCGTGGACGTCGCGAGGCAATTAGCTGTTGTTCCGCAGGATAGTAGCATAGGCTTCAACTTCGCTGCGCTGGACGTCGTGCTGATGGGACGAAATCCACATCTTTCACGGTTCCAGATGGAAAGCAGCAAAGACCTAGCCATTGCGAAAAAGGCCATGCTCTTGACTAATACGTGGCAGTTTGCAGAACGCCCAATCAACGAGCTCAGCGGCGGCGAACGTCAGCGTGTAATAATTGCGCGTGCATTAGCGCAGGAGCCTAAAATATTGCTGCTGGATGAGCCGCTAACGCATCTGGACATCATTAACCAGCTGGAAATTATGGATCTTGTGAAGTCGCTTTGCGTAAATGAGAAGCTGATAGTTTTGGCTGTTTTCCACGATCTGAATCTAGCGGCGCGCTACTGCACGTCAGCCATCATGCTTAAGAAAGGTAAGATATTCGCCGCTGGCAGTCTAGACGAAGTTTTAACAAGTGAAAATATAAAGAGCGTTTTCGACGTTGACGCCATAGTAAAGCGGCACCTTGTGACCAACTCCCTTTTCGTCATCCCGCTCTCGCCTCAGAAAGCGCCACCTTCTAGAAAATGCGCAATACATCTTATATGCGGCGCAGGCACCGGCACCTCGCTTATGAAGACCCTGCTGGATGAAGGTTACAGCGTAACAGCAGGCGTTCTTAACGTGCTGGATACAGACTTTGAGACCGCGCAGTTCTTGAAGATTCCCGTGGTCTCGGAAGCGCCGTTCTCGCCCATCACTGAGAAAGCGCATAAAGATAATTTGGCCATGATTGAGAAGGCAAGCACGGTGGTGGTGACTTCTGTTCCCTTCGGCTTCGGCAACCTTCAAAATTTGGAAGCCGCTCTCGCAGCATTAGAGCAAGGAATCCCCACGTTTGTTATTGATGAAGTACCCATTGAAAGCCGAGACTTCACCAAGGGCAAGGCGAAAGTACTGCTTGCCGAGCTGAAAAATAAGGGCGCCGTGTTCGTTAAGGGTCAAAATGAGCTTCTATCCATGCTTAACGTGTCAGCGGAAAAACTGAAGGTTGCGAGAGAAGAAAAAGCCCGTTTTCTTGCTCATCTGAAACCTGAAATTCATGGTGAAGGTGAGAAAAAATAAGGAGGGAAAGAATGCATGAAGGTTGTTGCTTCTTGGAGTGGCGGCAAAGACAGCTGCTTTGCACTCTACAAAGCAATCCAGGAAGGGCATGATGTATCGCGTTTGTTGACTATGATGTCCGACCCGAGCAAATCAAATTTCCATATGATACGCGCTGACATGCTGGATGCCCAATCAGACGCCATTGGCATTCCAATAGTTAAGCGGGTAACTACGCCGGAAACATATGAGCAAGATTTCAAGAAGGCGCTGCTGCAGCTGAAAGCTAATGGAGTAGAAGGTGTCGTTACAGGCGACGTTTTCGACGTTGCCCAGCATGAAGCTGGCTGGTTAGACCGCATCTGCAAAGAAGTCGGCTTAACACCTGTGAAGCCTCTGTGGCATCTCGATACAACCCAGATTCTCCAAGAATTCATAAATGCTGGTTTCAAGGCTGTTTTGGTTAGAGTGAAAACTGAGTTGCTGGGAATGGAATGGCTTGGAAGAGAAATAAACCAAGCGTTCTTTGACGACCTGCGCCGACTCGGCACCGTTGACCCCTGCGGCGAGCATGGAGAATTTCACACGTTCATAAAAGATGGGCCAATCTTCAGAAAGCGGATCGAGATTCTTGAAAGCGAGAAGGTAAAGCTTAACGGTTATGGTCGCCTAGTGATTAAAAGTTTCACAGTTAAACCTAAAAAATGGTGAGTTCGATAAATGAAAAAAATCTTTGATGTAATATTAGCGCGAAACGAGCCTAAGGCAGAAGCGTTCCTAAAAGAGATAGAGGGAAAGAAACCGCTTTTCATCTGCACCATAGCCACAACAGAAACCGCCAAAATTCAAGGAATCTCTGCTGCTGGAAAATATCCCGAGTTCACCGACTACACGCCGCCAGCAGACGCTGAACTGCTCCTGTTGGGTAAATGCAAGTGCATCGCCGGCGTGCCAGTCACGCCAGACGGTATCCCAACTCCTGCGTTGATAACCATGTCAGCTTTGAGGCTTGCGGACATACCTGTGCTGGTCGCAAGTGGAGGATTAAAAGTGAAGCCGCAGATCCCGTTTTTGGATTTAGGCGGAAGCCCAGGCAGGGACATAAGAACTGGAAAAGCAGTAGACAATGTTGAGGAAGTTATTCAGCGGGCTACTTTAGCAGGCGAGCACTTGGCTAAAACAGCTGATTACCTCGTAATCGGCGAGAGCATACCCGGCGGAACAACAACTGCTCTAGGTGTTCTCTCGGCCATGGGCGTAAAGGCTGAAGGCAAAGTTAGCAGCAGCATGCCGGAGAATCCGCATGGCTTAAAAACTGAAACTGTTCGCGCAGGCTTAGCAGCAGTCGGCTTAGCCTTCGGCGGCTTAGCGAATAACCCTGTTAAAGCTGTCGCATGCTTAGGCGACCCTATGATGCCAGCTTTCGCGGGCTTAGTCATCGGCGCTGCTCAGCAGGTTCCGGTGCTAATGGCTGGCGGCACTCAAATGACCGCCGTGTTAGCCGTCATCAACGCGTTGAATCCTGATGTCCTATGCAACGTGGCTATTGGCACCACAAGATGGGTCATAAGGGACGGTTCATCCGACCTTAAGGGCATTGTCGACCAGATAGCCGATGTGCCTGTGCTGGCGGCTGACATAGATTTTGCGCCTTCCCGCTTTGAAGGGTTGCGAGCCTACGAGAAAGGCATAGTGAAGGAGGGTGTGGGCGCCGGCGGTTCCGCCATAGCGGCAATGGCTAAGACAGGCGGCGCAGTAAATAAGGAGATTCTGCTACGGGAAATCGAGCGAAACTATGCGTTGCTAATGGGCGTAAAGTGATGAGGCTGAATGCTTAAAGAAATCAAGAATCTCATATCCTTTCTCACGATAATTCCAGTAAGCATGGACAAGGATTGCCTGACCGATTCGGCGCGGTTCATGTTCCTCTTCCCATTAGTCGGCGCCTTCATCGGGCTATTAGCCGGATTATTCGGCTGGATAACCGCTCACTTTCTTCCAAGCCTTGTCGTCGGCGCGCTGGTGCTGGGCATTCTGCTGATAATCACAGGCTTGCATCACACGGATGGCTTGCTGGATTTCGGCGACGGCATCATGGCTCACGGCTCCGCGGAAAGAAAAATCGAAATCATGCATGACCAGCTAACCGGCGCAGGCGGCCTATCCCTAGGTATAATGACATTCCTAATCACAGCGCTTGCCATCGCTGAACTGCACAAAGGCGTAATCATCCAAGCAGTAGTTCTGGCCGAGGTTGCGGCGAAACTAGCCATGGTCATCGGCGCTTGGGCTGGCAACCCTGTTCATCAAGGAATGAGCACCGCCTTTCTTGAAGCTATGCACAGCAAAAACGGCAATGCACGCTTGCTTGCAGCCGTCGCAATTTCTTTCGCAATAGCCTTACCATTGCTGAGACTAGCTGGCGCCCTAACTCTGCTTGCTGCCATGGCGGCAAGCTTTGTTATGGTAGGCATAGCGCACAGGCACTTTAAGGGTGTAACAGGCGACGTGTTGGGCGCGATGAACGAGCTTGCCCGCATGGCGTCGCTGGTAGTTTTGTTGGCGGTGATTAGGTGGGCGTAACCGCGCTTGTCATGGCCGGCGGAAAGGGCAGCCGTATGGCGCTTTCAGAAGAGAAACCCCTTATTCCCGTAGGCGGCAAACCCATAATCGAATACATTATCGCCGCGCTTAAAGAAGCTAAAAAGATTAACTCCATCGTTGTTGCTGTAAGCGGGTATACGCCTAAAACTGCTGAGCACATGCGGCGCTTTCCAGTTCTAGTCGTCAAGACACCTGGGAAGGAATACGTGTCTGACATGCAGTACGCTGTAAAAGCACTTAATTTGCATGTTGTTTTGGCCATCGGCGCAGATCTGCCGTTGATCAGCGGTGGAGTAATCGATGAGGTGATGAAGTGTTATGAGCGCTGCGGGAAGCCTGCCTTGAGCGTTGTGGTTCCATTTGAAACTAAGAAGCGCCTAGGGTTCAGCTGTGAATACGCATTTAACTTTGGAGGCGCCCGTGTGGTTCCGGCGGGCATAAACGTTATCGATGGGCGGCGAATCGATGATGGCGAGCTGGATCAAGAAGTTTGCGTGCTTGATCGGGAAGAGGTTGCCGTCAACGTCAACACGCTGGAGGAGCTGGAAATAGCCGAGCGGCTTCTCGTTGAAAAACTTGGAAAATAGACTTTTTCAGCTTTCCTGATTTGAAGGTTCACCAATAATTTTCTCAAAGTTGCTGTAAATTTGATGTAGATCTGCGGCGATAAAATCGGGCTTTTCACCACTGTCCTGCAAGTCTTTTAGAGAGTAAAACTGTGATACAACGAAGACTGTTTTCATCCCTACTTCTCTTGCACCTTTGATATCTTCCAGTGGGCTGTCGCCGATAAAGACTGCTTCTTCTGGCAGAGCATGCAGCTTTTCTAATGTGTCCTTGAAGATTTGTGTGTGCGGTTTTCGCCAGCCGTTTTCTTCAGAAACCACAACTGCATCGAAAAACTGGCTTATGCCAAGTTTCCTAAGGCTGGCGTAAACTACAGGTGCATAAGTAAAGTTGGAGACTAAGCCAAGCTTGCCATGCGCTTTTATTCGGGCAAGCAGTTTCTTAGCGTACGGCCTAAGCTCAAGCGAATCCACGTAATCCTTAAAGAAAACGTTCAACGCAGTTTTAACCCGCGGATCCTCAATGCTTGCTTTGCATCCGGCATCATTCAGCGCCTCGCAGACCCAAACGGCGTTCGTTACTTCTCTAAATTGTTCATAACGTATCACGCGATACTTCTCATGTGCACACTTATAAGCTTCCAGAAACTTCGCATAATCTGTTTCCAGTCCAGCCTCTACTAGCGCCCTATGCAGTGTTCTCCGTGAAGCTTCCATGCTATAGCCGCGGGCGTTTACGAGGGTGCCAATATAATCGGTGACAACAACCTTAACCTGCGCCACTTTTTCAGCTTCTCTCCTTTGTTTAAATTAGCGTAATCTCTGTTTCTGCTATTTGCTTGACTGCGTTTGCAATTGCGGTGCTCCAAAGTTTTGCGGTGTCTCCTATGGCTTCTTCCACTTTCGGGTCAAACGGTATGCCTGCCAAAAATTTTAACCCGAGTTTTTCCGTTTCCCGCTCTATGGTTCGTGCAGCGTTCATTTTCATGTTTTCCACGATGCCAATTATCGGAACCTTAAGATCACGCAACAAGCTTACTTGTTTCTTAACGGTTTCAAAAGCCAAAAGCGAAGGCGTTGTAATTATAAGGAATTCTATGCGCTTCACAAATCTCACCAAGTCCAAAACGGCGTCGCTTATGCCCGGCGGCATATCAATAATCAAAAAGTCCAGTTTGCCCCACTGCGTAACTGAAAGCAACTCAATTAAGGCGTTTGAGACATCTTCGCCTCGCAGTGGCGTTGCTTGATCGCCGGAGTAGTAAACCAGCGTCATGTACGCTAAACCGTTAACTATGGGCGGCACGATACCCTTTTCCTCTTTCGGCTGCGCATCCCTGACGCCTAAAATAAGATGCGTTGAAGGACTTGTGAAGTCCAAATCGAAAAGGCCTACCCTGTAGCCTCTGCGCGCCAGCGCCAGTGCAAGCGTGGTTGCAACGAGGCTTTTGCCCACGCCGCCTTTTCCGCTTGAAACCGCTATTATCCTGCTTATCTCTTTTAAGCGCTCGTTTATCATGTCTGCTCGCGGATCAATCAAGCTCAGCGCACTCCCTTTATGTTTTCAAGCCACACTCCCCGCCCTTCGGTGATCTCAAAGTCTGGGCTTCCGCATTTGGGACATTTAATGTAGGAGTGCGCGACTTCAGGGACAAAATGTATAGCTTCTGCCGTGGCTTCGTCCAGATTGTTTCTTCTGAAAAGCCAGATGCTTCCACAAGCACGGCATCTAAGTGCTGTCCGCGCTTTGATAATGTGGAACTCAGCGTTTTTGAAGCTGCTTGGCTTTAGCTGTGACAGCGCGAAGCGCAGTATATCCTCCTCCACCTGCTGCAGTTCACCCACTTTTATGGTTACCTCTTTTACTTCGCGCAGATTTTCTTTTACAGCAATTTTCTCCGCAGCAGCGATTACCGCTTCAGCTAAAGCCCACTCATGCATAAAACAGCCTAAAGGATTTGGCAGTTTAAAAAAATATTGCATGAGCTTATCAATTTTCCATGCTTAGCCTGCCACTTTAAGTATCATCAACAGCAGTTTAGCATCGCGTTGCAACCACACTATTCAATAGCTAAAAAAGGTGCTGCAGACCTGCCCTCTATAGGTTTCTGCAATGAACCGCTAATAGCCGCCAAATATGAAGAAGCGTTTGCTTGGCAACTGTCAGTGTTTCATCAGTTTTTATTTTAGAATATTAAGCATCTTTTGGGCGATTACTTCAGGTAATTTGTCCCTGTTCTCCTGCGTAACTGTAAGAATTTCGGCGTCTTCTCTGCCTTTAGCTACGCTGATCAGTTTGTCAGCAGCCTTCCAGTGTATTGTTGCTACGACAGGTTTCTGGCTTTCCAGCGCTTTTTGCACTGCCTTCTTAAATTTTTCTGAGAATAGCTCCATTGGCCCAATTTCGTCTATAGCGATAACCGCGCATTTTTCTGATGCTTCCGCTATAGCTGCTGCGCCGATGGAGTCGAGGTCGGATAAATTTACGCGATACTTGCCCACTTGAGGGCCGCTTTTCTGGTTGATGTGCGCCAGCCATCCGCAGCGGCTGCTTGTTAAATCCAAAATTTCGAATCCGACGCGCGCACCGTTTTCGCGAATTTCACGGCTTATCATCCCGCCCACGCATAAGCCGCGTCCTCTTAGGATGTTAACTGTTTTTGTTAGCACAGTTGTTTTTCCGACACCTGGATTTCCAGTTAAGAGAATTACACGTTTAAGCAAGGCATGTGACCTCCGTATTAACCAGAAGTCTAATATGGTCATAAATTTCTTCCCTTCTTTAGCAATGTGAGGCAAAGATGGCGGAAGACGGATTCAAAGTGGATTTCCCCGCGGAAATAGTGCAAGAAGGGAAGGTGAAAGTTTTAGTCCCGAAGCTCAGCGCGTTCGTTAAGCAGCCCTCCGATTATGCGCCCTCTAAAGCACCTGTGTTCTATAATCCAGTCATGGAGTTAAACCGTGACATAGCCATCTTGGCCTTTCAGGCATATCAGCGAATGGTTAACAGAGAGATTATCCTATGCGAGCCTTTGGCTGGCACGGGAATACGCGGCATCCGCTTCGCCGCTGAAATCCAAGGAGCCAAGAGAGTCTTAATCAGCGATGTTTCCGAGAGGGCTGCAGAATTTGCGCGTTACAATGCGTGTTTAAATGGGCTTCAGGAGCGCGTGACCGTGCAGCACGAGGATGCGAACCGCTTGCTCAGTGAGCATGCTGCGCCTCAGAGAAGATTTGACGCCGTAGACGTGGACCCTTTCGGGTCGCCTGTGCCCTATTTGGATTCGGCAATCCGCGCCTTACGGGACAATGGGCTTTTGGCCGTTACCGCCACAGACTTGGCGCCTCTCTGCGGCGTCCACCCCAAGGCGTGTGCAAGAAAGTATGGCGGGAAACCGTTGCGTACCGAGTACTGTCATGAGCTTGCCGTTCGCCTATTAGCCGGCTGCATAGCCGCTGTTGCAGCAAAGCATGATATTGGCATCCGCGTGCTGTTCAGCCACTCCACAGACCACTACATTCGCGTTTACGCGCAGATAGCCTACGGAGCGAAAAATGCTGACGCCTCCGTCAAGAGCCTTGGTTACATTCTGCATTGCTTTAACTGCCTACACAGAGAAGCCGCTAAATCGCTTTTCGCTAAGAGCGTTGAGTGCCCGGAGTGCGGTTCAAAGATGGATTATGCTGGATCGCTTTGGCTGGAAAACATCTTTGAAAGGAGCTTCTGCGAGTTGATGACAGAGGAGAACATGCATAGGGCATTAAGAAACAGCTTGAAAATCGCGAAGATGCTCTCCACAGCGAAAGAGGAGGCTGAAGCACCAGCGACATATTACGTTCTTGACAAAATCAGCGATAAACTAGCCCTACCAGTTCCTGCCGTTAATGCTGTGCTGCAGGTTCTACGGGACAACGGGTTTACGGCAGTTCCAACACATTTTAATTCAAGGGGCATAAGAACTGATGCGCCTGCTTTGGTTGTGCAGAAGCTGGTGCAGAGGCTTGAGGCTACAGCTTAATTGATGCTTTTTGGTCGTGTGCATAAAAAAGGTTTAAGAGTTAAGTGGTCAGATGTTAAGGGAAGAGTGTGGTAATCGTTGACTGAGACTATTAGCGTGATAGGCGCTGGGATGATTGGCGGCGCCATCGTGAAAAGCCTGCTGAAAAGCGGTTACGCAGGCAAGATTTTAGCCACTGATTCTCAGCCGGAAAGGATTAGGGCTATGGAGGAGTTAGGCGTCTCCGCGCTACGGGATAATCGGAAAGCTGCTGCTGAAGCGGACATAGTTTTCGTCTGCGTTAAGCCCGGCGACGTGGAGAAGGTTTTGAGGGAGATAAGCAAGGAAATCACGGGCAAACTTGTAATTTCCACGGCTGCGACGGTGCCCTTAAAATTTTACAAGCAGATTGTCCCAGAAGCCAAGTTTGTTAGGATAATGCCTAACATCGCGGTTATGGTGCAAGCGTCATACACGGCTTACTGCTGCGGAGAAAACGTTACCCAAGAGGACAAGAAAAAGGTCAAGGCGCTGTTGGATATGATGGGGATATGCGAGGAAATCGATGAGAAATATATGGATGCCATAACTGCTTTAACGGGCAGCGGGCCAGGGTATCTCTCCATCATAATTGAGGCTTTAATGTACGCTGGGCTGAAGGTGGGTTTGCCGAGGAACGTGGCCTTGTATGGGGCTGCGCAGGCGGTTTTGGGCACGGGCAAGCTGGTCTTGGAGCTGCAGGAGCATCCTGCTCGAATAAAGGATATGGTTACAACACCCAACGGCACGACCATCGAGGCGATATATCAGCTTGAGGGCAGCTCAATTCGGCAGTCGCTTATGCGGGCGGTTGAGGAAGCCGCCAAGAAAAGCCAGCGTATCCGAGAAATGCTGGGCATGCCGCAGTAACAACGCTTAAGCAGAGCTCGCTGGTTCAGTGATGTTCGAAGCAGCCATATTCGACTGGGACGGAACACTAGCTGACACGAGACGCGTGGTTGTGGCTTCTTTCCAAAAAGCGCTAAAGGATATCCAATGTGAAATAAGCGGCGACTTCATTGAGAAGCGTATTGGAATAGGTGCTGCGGAAACTTTCAGGGAGATACTGCGACGCTCTAATCGGCCTTTCGACGAGGCGTTGATTAGGCATCTTGTGGAGAAGAAGATTCAGAACGAGATTGACTTAAGCGCGGATGTGCGGCTGTTCGATGGCGCGTTGGCGCTGCTGGAGCAGCTGCGCGGCAGAGTCAAATTGGGTTTGGCTTCCATGAACGACCGCGAAGTCATCGAGCACTTGCTTAAGACAACGAATACGCAGCGCTTTTTTGATGCAGTGCTTACAGCCGCTGATGTTGCGCGGTCGAAGCCTGACCCGGAAATCTTCTTGAAATGCGCTTCTAAGCTGGGCGTCAGCGCTGGAAAATGCGTGGTTTTTGAGGACTCAATTTTCGGTGTGAAGGCGGCGAAATCAGCGGGGATGACGTGCATCGCGGTTACTACGGGCGTTTACCCGCGGGAGGCGCTTGAGAAGGAGAAGCCTGATTTAGTTGTCTCTTCTTTGAGCGAGAAGGGTAAGATTCTCAGTTTCATTTTCCAGTAATGCTGCATCCCCTATTTTTGGTTTCGATTCGCTCAGCTCTTTTCAGCTGGGAGGCGATTCAGTTTTAAGCCATTTTTCGGCGTTCTTGAAACAAACATCGCCTTATAGTAGAAGTTTATTTCGCAAGTGTTATTAATGCTTGCAGCGCTAATGGTTAGGTGCGGGAAGGGAGAATGCGAGAGGACAGGCTTGTTTCTACTGCACAGGCTACTTGTGACCATGCAAAGCAGCGGAGCTACACGCAGACACGCTTCGACATCCTAAACGGCTTCGAGATAATTCTGGTCCGATGCATCAACTGCCATAAGATTCTATCCTTCGAAGCGAAGAAACTCCGCTGAACATGTCGTTTTTAGGCAGTTTTAGGAGAAACCTATGGCTTGCAGAAGCTGCGGGATTAGCACGTAGGCGATTATGAGATAGACAATGAATAGCGTTATGGTTATTAGTAGGTTGCGGAGGACGTTTTTGCCCCATGCTGCGCCAAAGGGCACGCCGATTAGGAAGCCGATGACGTGCGAGACGTAGGCGATATTGCCTTCTGCACCGTAGTAGACGGCGAAGACATTGTAGATGAAGTAGATCAGCGCTGCGAGGCCGATGGGCATGAGAAAGAGGAAGGAGAATTTTAGGGGTTTAACCAGCATGGCAACGGCGGCCAGCGTGAATATGGCGGCTGAAGCGCCTATTAGGAAGGTTTCCGGCGAATAGAAGAACACGCCCAGGAGGAACGAGAGTGTGCCGCCGATGAAGAAGGCTGCCAGCGTTTTTCCAGCGCCAAGCTCCTTCTCAAGCGTATTGCCGAAAACAAAGAGGAACAGCATGTTGCCGACCAAATGCGCGGGGTCAGCGTGGAGGAAAAGCGCCGTAGCCAAGGTCCATGCTCTGCCTTTGAGGAGGTTTTCGCCGCTGAACGCCAGCTGCGCCATGACTGCGTCTGGGTTTTCCGCGAGCCAAAGCAGCAACGAAGCGGCGATGCAGAGGAGGATTAGCAGGTTAATTTTGCTCACGCTTATCCGTTTTTGTAATTGGCTGGAGATTTTTTAAAGCTTGCTTGGCACTGTTACGCGTGGTGCAGTGTGTAGCCGCTTATATAAAGGAGCAAATGTTTTTTGCTTGGACTGGTTTGGTATTGTTGCTTTCAATGAGTATGAAAAAGCTTCTAGCTCACGGGAGTTGCATAGTTTTTAAACGTGGGTTTGCACATAGCATAGGCGTATATGTATTGAGGTGTTGGTTGTTTGGTTGCTGGTAAGCCGCTTGTCAGCATAGTCAGCGCGGGCTTGTCGAAGTTCGGCAAGCGCGAAGGCTTATACGCGCGGGAGCTTTTCGCCGAAGCCGTCAAAGAAGCGTTTGACCGCTGCCCAAGGCTGGAGCCTAAACGCGACATAAAAGCCATGTTCGTGGGACACATGGGCGAAGCGTACGAGCATCAGGGGCACACGGGCGCAGCAGCCGCAGACTGGGCTGGACTTCTGAATATTCCCGCCACGCGGACGGAGGCAGCTTGTGCAAGCTCTGGCGCGGCGCTGCTGTCTGGCGTTTACGCGGTGCTGTCTGGCTTGGCGGATGTTGTCCTCGTAGGCGGCGTGGAGAAGATGACACATCGGAGCACCGCAGAAGTCACTGAGTACCTTGCAATGGCGTCGGATTATCCATTCGAGCAGTGGCATGGCATAACGTTTCCCGGCTTGTACGCGTTGATGGCCACGGCGCATATGCACGCGTACGGCACCACGGAGGCGCAGATGGCGCATGTAGCCGTGAAAAACCATTATCACGGAAGCCTCAACCCGAAAGCGCAGATGCAGAAGGAAATCACGCTGGAAGCCGCCCTGACCTCGCGCGTCGTTGCGTCGCCGCTGAAGCTATACGACTGTTCGCTGATTACGGATGGCGCCAGCTGCCTAATCCTCACAAAACCCGAGTTGGCAAGGCGCTTCACAGACCAGCCCGTGCACATCATCGGCGCCGGACAAGCCAGCGACTCCATAGGCCTCTACGAACGCCAAAGCCTCACCTCATTACAGGCAACGAGGCTGGCGGCGCAAAAAGCCTACCAGATGGCGCAGGTCACGCCCGAGGATGTGGACGTGGCGGAGGTGCATGACTGCTTCACCATCGCCGAAATAATCGCCTACGAAGACCTAGGCTTCTGCAAGGCTGGCGAAGGCGGCAAACTTGCGGAAAGCGGCGAAACCCGGCTTGGCGGGCGCTTACCCGTAAACACAAGCGGCGGCTTAAAAGCCAAGGGGCATCCTGTTGGCGCGACGGGCACGGCGCAAGCTTACGAGATTTACCTGCAGCTGACTGGCCAGGCGGAGCGGCGCCAAGTCAAAGACGCCAAAGTGGGCTTAACGCATAATGTGGGCGGGTCAGGCGCCACAGCCACCGTGCACATCTACAGGAGTGAAACATAATGAGCACCGAGGCACCGTTCACGATTGAGCAGTTCTACAAGTTCCTGGCGCAAGGCAAGCTTATGGCTGGAAAATGCATGCGCTGCGGCAAAATCCACCTGCCGCCCAGACCGCTCTGCGACAACTGCCACGGACAAGAATTCACTTGGACGGAAATCAGCGGGAAAGGCACACTCGTATCCTTCACAGTTATCCACATAGCTCCACTGCAGTTCCAAGCCATGGCACCGTACGCTGTGGGCATCGTGCAGCTTGAGAACGGCTTAAAACTGCCTGGCATGATAACAGGCGTACCGCACGATCAGCTCCACATAGGCATGGCGCTCACAGTAGACTTCGGCGCATGCACATCGGCGCAGCCGTGGCCCCAGTGGCCAAGGTACTGCTTCAAACCCATGTGAATTTCACTAGTACCTTGGCTTTTTCTACTTCCGTTTTCTATAAATTGCAACTTGCTCTTTCTCGTTGTACCTTACGAATTCAAAGCCTGCTTGAATGAGTTTATCTTCTTCCTCTAAGGTTCTTGCATGAGCTACATGCCATTCATCGCTTTCAAAGTTGAGTAGCTGCGTGTAAACCATCGTGTTTTCTATGCATTTATGACCAAGCTGCTGTTTCACGTAGAGTATGTTTTTAGTTTTATGGAACAGCATTGTAGCGCCCCAATGTCTGAAAGTATGAAATGTTATTTTGTTGATCCGTGGATTAGCAAGCTGCTGTGCTATGCGTTTACGCCTTCTAATGAATGTCGTTCGAAAGTTTGCAAGGCTCATGTTAGGTCCGAATATTCGCTCATCCTTTCTGGGCAAACTGTTAAGCATCGCTACAAGTTTATCGCTTATTCTGAATTGCCTCGGCAAGCTTCCCTTCTCAGGCGCGTTTATGGTGAGTATATTACCGTTTATATCCGTCCACTTCAGCATCCATGCTTCACCTGCTCTAGCCATCGTTTCCTTAAGAATCTGTAGGAAAACTGCAAGCCTTCTGTTGCAACCTGCTATTAATTGATCCAACTCTGCCTCTGTAGGTAGAAACGGCAATTTCCGTTCAAACTTGTACTGCGGCCTACTCCATGAAAGCCCTAGCCATTTTGCGAATCCATCATAGGCTACGGCATAATGGTTTTTAGTGTTTACTGAAACCTGCTCACGCGCTATGGTTTCCTTTACGCTTTCAGGATTAGTTAAGTCTGCTCCATGCTTCAGTAAGCGAAACAGCACTTTCCGCCTTGCCGTTATAGTAGCAAGTTTCCGCCCTTCTTTTCCGAGGTGCCATAGGTATTTTGCAATTTTGCCTTTAGCATCCTGCTGTTTTGTCTCCCTTTCTCCCGCGCAAGTCCATGTTTCCTGCGCGTTATCCAAGTTTTTCGCTTCCTCGAG
>JAWCNL010000001.1:74554-170885 GCA_038848695.1 Bathyarchaeia archaeon | reverse complement strand
CCACACCTGATGTTTCGCTTACGGGCTTCTTGCCATATAATTCGAGCACCGCATCCTCCAGGTCGCGTGCAGAGAAGTGTACGTAGCGCGCGGCCATTTTGCTGCCGTGTACCCAGCCTGCGTAGCGTTCCAGCTTGGCTTCGGTGAAGGTTTTCGCCAGCTGCGTAAGCGTCGAATGCCTGAAAAGGTAGGGCCACACTGCCTTGCTGATGCCGGCTTTTTTCGCGATTCGCTTTATTATTAGGCGGAAATGCATGTAGCCTAATCTTGCGCCCTTATTGTATCGGCTCAGCGAGCACCATAGTGGCGCTTCGGGCTCTGCGCGGTATGGGTGCTCCTCCAGCCACTCAAGAAGCGGCCTGTAGCTGGCCACCAAAGGCAGCACCTTCAAACCCGTCTTCCCATTCACGCTGATCACGCAGTAATCCACTTTCTCCTTCACGACTGCGCCGTTCTCGACGCGAGCTGTTTCGGCCTGCTTGAATTTGACGCTGCTTATGCGCATGCTCAACAACTCTCCCGGGCGTAAGGCACCCTCAAACAGCGTGTAGAGCATCGCCCTGTCGCGTCTGTTCTCAGTCGCCTTCACTATGGCCTCAAAATCCTTCTTTGTTAGGAGCCGCTCAGGAGTGACACGCGTGTTTTTCACGTTAGCGGTTACACGTATCCATGTCACTTCAGGCGGCACCGGCGTTTCGCGTGTGCAGCATCCATACTTCGCGTACTGCACAAGCTTTCGCAGAATCAACTTCTTGTCCTGCCGTGTCCATTCACTCCAGCGCGGATTCGCATGTATAGCCGAAACCACCCGCTCAGCGTCTGCGCGGGTTGCATCTGCGAGGCGGAAGTCTATTAGCTTCAGCAGCGGCGGTATGTGGCAGGCGTACTTGGCTATTCTTGCTTGGCTTAGCCCTTGGCTTGCCAAGTGGTCGAGGAAGCATAGCGCCAGCTGGCGTTTTCTCCAAGCGTTGCGATAAGACGCTTGTACCTTTTTACTCGCTGTGGAAAGTCGTGTATTTCGCTCAATTTTTTCCCTAAAGTGGAAGGTTCGTGGATGCTAAAAGGCGAAGGAAAAGAGTTGAACCCTACATGATGAAGCTGGGGATGGGAGTTGAACCCACATAGAGCAGCTCTGCAGGCTGCCGCCTGAACCGTTCGGCCACCCCAGCAAGCTGATTCTAGGCTTGAGACTCAAATAAAAATATTGTTGAGTATGTAGAAAAATTTTAGGCTGTTTAGCTATTTTAGCCCACACAGAACCCGAACTTTTCTATGTTAGAGGGATGTATCCTTTCTTCTATTAGTAGCTCTCGTAGGCAAACGGGGTCTGTTTCCAAGTAGTCGCCTGTGCAAGCGTAGGCTCTTCCTCTGCAGCCGCCGCATGTTTCGCGATATTCGCATATGCCACATTTTCCTTTTAGCAGGCTGCGTTTCCTAAGCTCCTTGAGAACCTTAGAGTTATACCAGATGTCTGTAAGGCTTCGCTCGCGTATGTTACCAATCTTCACGGGCAGGAAAGTGCAGGGGTAAACGTCCCCGTTGGGTCTTAGGCTAAAATAGAAAATGCCTGCGTGGCATCCAACGTTAGCATCAACCCAGAACTGCTTAAGCAGCATATCCTTCGGCTTAGTGTCATTCGCCCGGTGCATTTCAGACACGATTTCCGGATAAAGCGGAAGCCCACCTGACATCGTGAAAACCATTTCACGCGTTTCCTGCACTTGCTGAAGATACCTTATTAGACTGAATCGTTGCGTCTGATCCATAGCTTGATCCATAACAGCTTTCCCGCGCCCTACGGGAACCAAGTCGTAAACTGCAACTTGATCTGCGCCCAAATTAGCTATAAGCTCTATTCTCGCTGGGACATCGTTGAAGTTGTCTTTCATGGCCATCGTGGTAATCACAACTTCCAAGTCCACATCTAAGCAGGCTTTGATAGCTTGCACCGCTTTTTCAAAGGTGCCTGGCACGTTCCTAAGTTTATCATGGCATTCTGGTATGGAGGAGTCAATTGGGATGCCTACAGCCATTATTCCTGCTTCCTTGAGCTCCAGTGCCACTTTGCGGTTTAGCAATATACCGTTTGTTAGCATAGCTGGAATAATGCCAACATCGACACAGTGCTCTGCAAGCGTCAAAACAAAGTCTTTTCTAAGCAGTGGCTCGCCGCCGCTGAAGATTAATGCTTGAGTTCCAAGACTCGCCATCTCCTCTATCGCTCGCATTGCTTCCCCTAAACCAAGCTCGTTTGCTAATGCTTCTTGAGCTTCAACATGGCAGTGTAAGCATCTAAGGTTGCAGGCTTTGGTTACCGCGTAAGATACGATTAGTGGCGTGTTTAGTTCTCCCTTTATTCCTTTGTCTAAGAGCTTTTGGCGAAGAAGCAATTCTATCAGCTTAAGGCCAATCCCCATTCTACGCAACGCTCCTCGATGTTCGCATCTCCTGTGCTTTGGTGCTCAAATTTAGGCTTTTGAATGTATCATCCACATTTGGATAGCTCTTCGCAGAATCCATGCCACCGCAAAAATCACTGATACCGCGATTACCGCGATCAGCAGATTAGGTCCAATGTCAACTTGCGCTGTAACCGTTTGAGACTCAGGCGCGAGATCGCTTATTTGAATTTCATCAATGGTTACCACGGAGTCGTGTCCGAAATAGACTTCTGTCCCATTGATTATCTTGCCAGCGGGGTTTTGTTTGCCATATATAGCTCTGACAGACTGCTCGACGCCATTCACATACAAGTGCATGCCAGTAGCGAGGTCGCGTTTGAAAGCCACATGGATCCACTCATTTAGAGGCACCACCGATTCTGTTGTCACTATCTCGTTAAAGCCGTCAGTGTCAGTATAGACGTAGCCGCTAAGCGCACCCACAGGCACCGCATAGCCATTTTGAGGCAAACCTGCCTTTACAGAAATGCCATAAATTCTGGTTACGTTCTCTGTAGAAGCATCCGTGCGTGTACATTTAATTACGATGTTGTTGTAAGTTACGTTTTTGAACTCATGCACTTTTATCCAAGCTTCAATTTTGATTTCCTTCTGTATGTCGAGGCTTGTGGAAATTGGTATGTATATGGGTTGGGGCGAAGGTGGAAAGCCTACCAAAAAGCGAATAGGCACGTAAACGCCGTTGTTTCCATCGAAGCTCAGAGCTTTGTTAAATTTGCCTTCAACCAGCTCTGGCGCTTTAGGCGTAGACACCAGAATTCCAGGGTTTCTTCCCATAGCATCAGGAGTCACTTCTCTATATCCGTCCGGCATAACTTCGTCTAGATGCCATAAGCTAACTGTGTAAGCGCCGCCTATGTTAAGCGCTTCTGCAGATGCTGCAAACCCTACGGTTAAGATGCTTATCAAAATTAGCGTCAGCATAAGTTTTGATGCCTTCCTTTTTTCTTTTTCCGCCATTTTTATGGTTCACCTCTGCTGTATGCTTAATGTTGATGGTGAGGCTGCGATTATGCCAAATTGCTTCAAAACAAAATCGCCTAATGAAATTGGAATTAGAACTGGCGAATTCATAGATGACCAAACAACTGGTTTCATAGGCTCATCTCAACTTTTATTCATTGAGAAAGTAATTTATTACTCTTCTCAGAGAACGCGCTGTTCCCGTAAGAGAACATCAAATACTGCTCCCTTCTATTCCAAAATTTCTGGTTGCCTTGGGTTTCTGGGGCTTAAATGCAAAAGCTTTTGGTTGTGCATAGTTTCTTATAGTTAGATAAAACTAATACGCAATAGCCTCCAAAATTAAGTGTTGCATATATGAGGCTTTAACTTTGACGAGTAGCAATAGTGAGGAACTTGAGGGTACAACATTAAGCGTTTACCTTTACACTGTTAAGAGGGGCAAACCAGTAGGTCCGCGTGACGTCATGAAAGGAGTACACCTCAGCAGTCCTAGCGTGGCTTACCGGCATTTGCAGAAACTCGAGGACATGGGTTATTTGCAGAAAAATCCGTACGGCGAATACATAATTAAGGGTAAAGCGCCTGTAAAAGGGTATATTTGGATTGGGCGGCGCATAATATCGAAAATGCTGTTTTACGCCGCTGTTTTCCTATGCATTCTTATTACTGAAATTATTATTCTCGCTTTGCATTATCCAGTAGAAAACTATGTATTCAAAATTTTCTTTCTTTTACTAATACTGATAACTAGCTCTGCTATGTGCGTGTTCACAGCTGAATGGCTAATGCAGCGCAAGCAAATTAAGCGAAGCGCCCAAGCGGAATAACAGCTTAAGCGCTTTCTTGCGAACGTTCCACATGCCGCATTTGAAAAGGAAGGTTTAAATAAATTACGCCTTACTTTCGTAGTTAGCTCAAGTTTAAACGGATGAAAAAGTAGAATGTCACAGGAATATCGCCACATCCTACGTATAATGGGTACAGATGTTCAGGGTACCCTAAAGACTGTATACGCTTTAAAGCAAATCAAAGGTATCAGCCTGAGTTTATCAAACGCCATACTG
The DNA here is from genome assembly GCA_038848695.1 of Bathyarchaeia archaeon. Classification (GTDB taxonomy): domain Archaea; phylum Thermoproteota; class Bathyarchaeia; order Bathyarchaeales; family Bathycorpusculaceae; genus JAOAIV01. The sequence continues at coordinate 166,393 of JAWCNL010000001.1, read as the reverse complement.
AAAAAGGCTGGGATAAACCCTGATTTGAGGGTAGGCTACCTTACAGAAACAGAAATTGACAAAATCGAAGATATAATCAGAGAACCGGCAAAATTTGGATTGCCCAGTTGGCTTTTTAACCGACGGAAAGAAATGGAAACAGGGAAAGATGTTCACCTCATAGGCGCTGATCTCGTTCTCAGAACAAAGATGGATATTGATAAAGAGAAGGAAATCAAATCTTGGCGCGGCTACCGCCATGCTTATGGTTTGAAAGTCCGTGGACAAAGAACAAAAACCACTGGAAGAGCAGGAAAAGCTTTAGGCGTCAAAAAGAAAGCAATTGCACAGAAACCTGGAGGGGCATCATCAGCTTAGCTGGGTGAGGATAAATGGGTGATCCAAAGAAGCAGCGTAAAAAGTATGAGACTCCGCGTTTTCCTTGGCGCAAAGATGTACTGCAAGAGGAGCTTAAGCTATTAGGGCAGTATGGTTTAAGAAATAAGCATGAATTGTGGCGCCACAAAACTTTTCTCTCGAAAACTAGAGGCATAGCCCGTCTGCTTATAGGCAAACCTCCTGAAGAACGCGCAAAGATGGAAAACGAGCTTTTGCTTCGGTTGAAGAAATTTGGTATTCTTCCAGAAACTGCGGTGCTTGATAATGTGCTGGACTTAAGCATTGAAGACATACTTGAACGGAGGCTGCAAACATTAGTTTTCAGAAAGAACTTGGCGAAAACAATCTATCAAGCGCGGCAGCTAATAACTCATGGCCACATAGCTATCGGAAACCGCCGAGTAACAGTGCCAAGCTATCTAGTCTCAAAAGAGGAAGAGGGTCAAATTGGATATGCGCCGCAAAGTGCATTAGCAAATGCGTCGCATCCGTTGCGTCAAGCAATGGCCGATGTTGCGAAGCCAGCGGAAATAGAGCAACCGCGAGAAAGAAAAAGGGAAAAAGGGTGATAAATTTTGAGCAGTAGCAAAAGAAATGAAAAATGGGGAGTTGTTCACATTTATAGCTCATACAACAACACAATGATTCACATAACCGACATTTCAGGTGCAGAAACAATAGCGCGTACAAGCGGCGGAATGTTCGTTAAAGCCGACCGCATGGAGTCTTCACCCTACGCCGCCATGCGCGCCGCCACAGCCGCTGCCGAAATCGCCCGTGATAAGGGAATAACGGCTATACACATCAAGGTTCGCGCTCCAGGCGGTTCAGGCCCGCGAACACCTGGGCCAGGCGCTCAAGCTGCTATACGGGCTCTTGCAAGGTTTGGTTTTCGCATAGAACGCATTGAAGAAGTAACACCTATTCCTCATGATGGCACAAGAAGGCCTGGTGGCCGCAGAGGAAGACGTGTATAGCTCACCACTTTACATTTTATTAACAGAAAAATTGAAATAATGCACTGTTACTTTTATTGAACCGCGCAGTCATTATTCATTACTATTATGGAGTGGCAACATCAAGTGGAAATAAAGATACTTGACAAGAATGCAACAACTATGCGTCTAATGATAAGAGGCGCAGATGTCACGTTAGTAAATGCGTTGCGGCGGATAATGCTTGCTGAAGTGCCAAGCATGGCTATAGATGAAGTCGTCATAATTGATAACTCATCTATCTTGCAAGATGAAATAATAGCTCATAGATTGGGTTTAACACCGCTCAAAACTGACTTGGACAGTTACAACCTTCCTGGCGAATGCGAATGCAAGAGCGAATTTGGCTGTAGCCTCTGCCGTGTAACCATTACGTTGAACGCAGAAGCAAATGAAGGAACACGCACAGTTTATTCAGGCGAATTGGTTTCCGAAAATCCAGAGATAGTTCCAGTTTCCGATAAAATTCCGCTCATAAAACTAGCCAAAGGACAAAAGCTGAAGCTTGAGGCATACGCCCGACTTGGAAAAGGCAAGAACCATGCAAAATGGCAGCCTGTTTCAATGTGCTCCTACAAGTATCTTCCAAAAATTGAGATTGCAAGCGAAAAATGCACGGGCTGTGCAAAGTGCGTTGAGATATGCCCCAAAAAAGTATTCGCGATAAAGGCTGATAAGGTGGAAATACGAGATCTCTTGGCCTGCAACCTATGTATGGACTGTGTTGAGGCTTGCCCGCAAAAACCATCACCAATAAAGGTGACTTGGGAAAAAAATGCTTTTATAATGAATATCGAATCAACAGGTGTGCTTCCTCCAGAGAGGATAATTCAGGAAGCTACTAAAATATTAGATAAGCAATTAAAGGAATTCGAAGAACAAGTGAAGGTTGAGGTAAAGTGAAAGAAACCCGATCTACAAATCCAGAACTTATCCAGCTTATTCGTTTCCTAAGAAAGCAAAGTAAAGAAAAAAATGCTGCTATCTGGCAGGATGTAGCAGGATACCTAGCCAAGGCAAGAAGGCAGCGTGTCGCCGTAAATTTGAGCCGCATAAACAGGTATACACAAAAAAGCGATGTGGTAGTTGTGCCGGGAAAGATCTTGGGCGCGGGCACGCTGGATCATTCAATAACAATAGCTGCTTTCAGTGCGTCCGAGAAGGCAAAGGAGAAAATAGCTGCGGCAAAAGCAAAATACTTATCTATTCCCGAGCTTGTGGAAACAAACCCGCAAGGTTCGAACATCAAAATAATCCGGTGAAAAAAATGCAAACCATAAACTCCCAAGTCACCATAATCAACGCGGACGGGCTTATTGTTGGTAGAATGGCTAGCATAGTCGCTAAAAAGCTGTTGAACGGGGAAAAAGTAATAGTTGTTAACGCTGAGAAAGCGGTTCTATCGGGAAAAAAGAAAAGCAGAGTGTCGGAAGCTAAAGAGTTTCTTGAAGTTGGCTCCCCGGGCAGGGGGCCTTTACACTATAGGCGGCCCGATAGAATTTTGCGCAAAACTGTGAGGGGAATGTTGCCTTTCAAGCAGCCGAAAGGGAAAATGGCTTATAAACGGCTAAAAGTGTTTATTGGTGTGCCTGAGGATTTGAAGGGCAAGCAGATGATTACTTTTGAAGAAGCCCAAGCTGCGAAACTGAGGGGTCCTTACTTTACTCTCGGCGAATTAGCTAAAGAAATAGGGTGGACAAGTGAATAAGGATGCCTGCGAAGAAAGTTTTAGTTGTTAGTGGAAAAAGAAAAACAGCAGTCGCCAAAGCCTTTGTTAGGCCAGGCGTCGGTAGAGTAAGAATAAACATGGTTCCTGTGGAAATTTTTGAGCCAGAAATTGCCCGTGAAAAAATTATGGAACCACTCATACAAGCCGGCGAAGAGGTGTGGAAACAGCTTGATATTGACGTTAAAACCTCCGGTGGCGGCTTCATGGGTCAGGCAGAAGCGGTTCGCATGGCATTGGCGAATGCTCTGCTGAAATGGACGAAAAGTGCTCACTTGCGCACGGTCTTTATCGAGTACGATAGAACCATGATTGCTGGTGATCCGCGAAGAAAGGAACCGAAGAAGTTCGGTGGTCCAGGAGCGCGCGCTAAAGAGCAGAAGAGTTACAGGTAAAGGAGAAGAAACGATGATAATTCCTGTTAGATGCTTCACGTGTGGCAAGTTGATTGGTGATCTCTGGGAAGAATTCGCTCGGAGAGTAAAAACAGGTGAGAATGCCAGCGACATTTTGGACAGTCTAAGTGTTAAGCGGTACTGTTGTAGGCGAATGCTGCTTTCAAATGTTGAAATAATAGACGAAATCTTACGTTTTTATGAAGAGGCAGAAAAAAGGAAGGAAAGCCAAAATTTATACTAAATTCCACTATATTCTTGGTTTTAGGCTATTTGACCTCGAGCGTAGTGCATATTTCTTCTACTGTCCGATTTAATGTGAGCTCCGCGATGTCTTGGGCGTGATCCATTAATCGCCTAGAATTGTCTAGCATCAACCGGAGGATTGTAGCTATGTTGGGATCCAGTTTCTTGCTTGCCATTAGTTTGATAAGCTCATTTTCTAGCTGTGTAAAATTTTCGCGTTTGGCGATTATTTTTTCCGCGTCGAAATAGTCTTTTTTGAACATTGCCTTTAGGGAGTCCTCGAATAGTTGTTGTGCATGAGAATTGAATGTGAGCAATTGTGAGTACACTTCTTCGTCTATTGGATCTTTTATGAAAAGTAACTGCTCGTCTATTTGTTTTTGCAGTGTTGCCAAGCTGTTGATTACGTTTAGAGCGTTTTCGCTTATGCTTTTTATGTCGTTTACGATTATCCTGTATAATAGAAATTCCTTTGGTGTCTTAAAGCCTAATTCTCTGAATAAGTTTCGTTCTATGCCGAACTTTAATTGGCGAACAGCGTATAGCCCCAATCTGTTTGTGTCATGGTGAGCATTAATTACGCTTTGGAACAGTTCTTTGCTTCGATTTTTAAGCGCCAGAATGGAGTCTCTGTTAGCTGAAAGCGCTACAACTGCCATTCTTCTGACGGCATTTTCTATTGGAAATTCTGAATGTTTTATGAGAATTTGCAATGTAATTTCGTCTGGTTTTTCATCTATTATTTCTGCTCCGAGTAGTGTATCTCTGGCGAAGTTTTTTATTACATCTTTGAACTTGTCCACGTTTTCGCCTTTGAAGTGTACGTGTATGATGTCAGCGCTTATGACGTAAAGTGCCTTTATCATTCGGAGCGTTGATTCCTTTTCTTCTGCTGTGTCAACGCTGATGTAGTATTCTCTGAGTTTGGTTTGTTCATCTCCTTTGTATTTCTCTTTTATTTTTCTTGGGATCAAAGTTAGCGATAAATCCGGTTGCACAATGAAGTCGATTTCGTTTCCCCTTTTCAATCCAACATTTTGTATCCAATCTTTTGGTAGAGATATTATGTATGAGCCTCTGCCTGTGCACTGTACTCTTCTATATCCTAGGTCTTTTTCCGCCATGCGTCTTCACATCATGCATATATTTCATATATATAATATAGTTTATAACATTGCATATAAATGCTTTTCAGTAAAGTTATATAAAACATATATCATTTAACATTGCAACAACCTTTCCAATGGAATCACCAATGACCCTCAAATCCTGTGAATACCGAGTAAGATCCGCTATACACGCGGTAGCTGATAATGTTAATTCTCAGATGATAGCCCTGCAACCGCTTATTTCCTGTGATCCGTTGGCAGGTGTTAGCTTATAGAAATTTGAAGGATGCGCGTATGAAAAGAATTGTGGCAAAGGAAGAATTTTGCATAGGCTGCGGCCTCTGCGAGGTTTACTGTACAGTCCAGCATTCCAAATCAAAAGACATCATCAAGGCTTATAATAGGGAAAACCCTCGCCCGCTCGCTCGCGTAAGGCTTGAAGTGAATAAGCCTGTTTCTTTTGCTGTTCAGTGTAGGCACTGCGAAGATGCACCATGCATTACCGCTTGTCTATCCGGCGCCATGAAAAAAGACGAATCAACAGGGCTCGTGATTCATGACGCTGAGAAATGCATGGGTTGCTGGACCTGCATCATGGTTTGCCCATACGGTGCCATCAAAATGGACGCCTCAGAAAAAGTCGTTTCAAAATGCGACTTCTGTTCAGGACTGGATGTACCAGCTTGCGTTGCTAACTGCCCAAACGGTGCTTTAGTACTCATGGAGGTGAAGCCGTGATAGCAAAGTACGTGATTATAGGTGCTTCAGCAGCAGGAATCAGTGCAGTGGAAGCCATAAGAGAAGTGGACCCTGTCGGCACGATAACTGTAGTTTCAGAGGAACCTTGCCCGCCCTATTCACGGCCAATGATTTCTGATTTAGTCAGCGGAAAAGCCAATTTCGAAAAAATGTTGTGCCGTGACAGTCAATTTTGGGGAAAAAATAGTGTGCAAGCTTTAACGGGGCAGAGGGCTGTAAGCCTAAATTTGAAGGAGAAATACGTGGTTCTTGATAATGGCGCCCGTGTTTCTTTCGAGAAACTGCTAATCGCAACAGGCGGGAAGCCTTTTGTGCCCAAAATAGAAGGGGCTGACAAAAAAGGCGTTTTCACATTTACAAAGCTTTCTGATGCTGAAAGTTTAGCGGCAGAAATCGAGAAAGCCAAGAGCGCCGTAGTTGTTGGCGGCGGACTTATAGGTGTCAGCGTGACTGAAGCGCTGGTGAAACGTGGCTTAAAGGTAACCATAGTGGAGCTTCAAAACAAGATTCTCAGCCTAATCTTGGATGCGACTGCATCAGACATTGTTGCTAACGTGATGGAACGTGCTGGTGTAACAATTGTTACCGGGCAATCGGTTCAGCGAATTCTTGGAAAGCCTGAAGATGAGCATGCCGTCGGCGGCGTAGTATTAACCAACGGTAATAGCGTTCAATGTGACATGGTAATAATCGCAATCGGCGTTGTTCCGCGCACCGAGCTTGTTTCAGGAACCGATGTGAAGACGAATAGAGGCATCCTTGTGGACCGCTTCATGCGCACAAGTGTTCCAGACGTGTATGCCAGCGGTGATGTTGCTGAAGCCTATGACTTCATTTCTGGCGAAAATCGACTGTTGCCTCTCTGGCCTCTCGCTCAGCTTGAAGGCAGAGTTGCAGGCTACAACATGACGGGGAAAAAAGCAGAGTACCCCGGTGGCACAGCCATGAGCGCCCTGAAGTACTTCGGCATACCTATCATATCCATCGGTTTGGTTAATCCGAAGAACCCTGAGGGCTACGAAATCTTAACCAGACATGAACCAGAGAAGCGACTTTACAAAAAGATCGTTCTCAAAGACGATATGATTGTGGGCATACTGCTGTTAAATGATATAGAAAGAGCTGGGGTGCTGTTTAACCTGATGAAAAATGGTGTTAACGTGAAAAAGTTCAAGCAGGCGCTTCTCTCAGAAAATTTCGGTCTCGCCACTTTACCATCATCTCTGAGAAAAAGACTGTATTTGGAGTGATCATGATGAAGAACCTAAGTAAAATAAGCAATCCCTATAATGACGATAAGGACTTCGCCGGCTGCTCACTGTTCGGTATGATGAATTTGGAGGGTAGGCGATTTTCGGCGCGTGATCCAATTAGGGCCATAGCGAACATGCACGAGCGTGGAAATGGCCTTGGCGGTGGCTTTGCGGCTTACGGCATCTACCCTGAACATCAGGATGACTATGCTTTCCACATAATGTACCTGAGCAAGGAAGCTAAGGAGAAAACAGACAAGTTGCTACGCGAGAACTTCGAGGTGCTACATGATGAAGAGATACCTACAAGAACAGCTAATGTACGCGATCCGCCATTGGTATGGCGCTACTTCATCCAGCCTAGAAAGCAGCGCCTTGAAGGGCAGTCTGAAGAAGACTATGTGATTGCTCAGGTGATGCGTATAAACACGGAAACGGGCAAGGCGTTTGTCTTCTCAAGCGGCAAGAACATGGGCGTATTCAAAGGCGTCGGCTACCCAGAAGACATAGCAGACTTCTTCCGCTTAGAGGAATATGAAGGATACCTGTGGACATGCCATGGCAGATTTCCAACAAACACGCCAGGCTGGTGGGGCGGTGCGCATCCATTCAATATCTTAGACTGGACTGTGGTGCATAATGGCGAATTGTCCTCTTACGGCATAAACCGCCGCTACTTGGAAATGTATGGTTACAAATGCACCATGCATACGGATACTGAAGTGTTAGCTTACGCTGTGGATCTTCTCATGCGCAGACAACGTTTACCCATAGAAATAGTTGCTAAAATCTTTGCTGCACCCTTGTGGAGCGAAATAGATGCAATGGAACCCAAAAAGCAGCAACTTCTCAAAGCGCTGCGTCAAACTTACGGTAGTCTCTTGATGAATGGGCCGTTCAGCATAATCATAGCGCATCATGGCGAAATGATCGGGTTAACAGACAGAATCAAACTGCGCCCTCTCGTCGCCGGCACCAGAGACAGTTTCCTCTATCTATCTTCAGAAGAGGCTGCCATACGCCTTGTCTCTCCAACCTTGGATCGTGTCTGGTACCAGAGAGGCGGCGAGCCTGTGGTTGGGAAACTTGGCGAACGACCGACTATTGAAGTGTTAGCATACAAGGAGGAAAAAGTTAAATGAAGACGTATCTGCTTCCTGAATACATCGTTGAAAGAGACGCGGAGCGCTGTATCCGCTGTAAGGTCTGCGTGAACCAGTGCACGTATGATACGCATTATTATGATGCTGAAGATGATGTTATCCGTAGTAGAGACGAAAACTGTGTTAACTGCCAGCGCTGCGTAACCTTCTGTCCCACTCATGCCATTACGATACGGAAAAACCCCAATGCTTACCGAGAAAATTCCAACTGGTCATGGGAAACCATTAGAGACATTAAAAAGCAATCTGAAACCAGCGGCGTTATCTTAACAGGCATGGGCTGCGATAAGCCGCATTTTACCTACTGGGACAGACTTTTGCTAAACGCTAGCCAGGTGACTAATCCTTCGATAGATCCGCTACGTGAGCCCATGGAAATCCGAACCTACTTAGGCGCAAAGCCTGATGCGCTTGAAATGGAGCTGGAAAACGGCGATGTCGTGTTAAAAACGCAGTTAACGCCGCAACTGTGCTTAGAAACGCCGATAATGTTCTCAGCCATGTCCTACGGGGCTATCAGCCTAAACGTGCAGGAAGCGTTGGCCCGTGCAGCTACTGAATGCGGAACCTACTTCAACAGTGGAGAAGGCGGCTTACATAAAAACCTATACAAGTATGGTTCGCACGCTATTGTTCAAGTTGCTTCCGGGCGGTTCGGTGTGCATCCTGAGTATCTTGATGTTGCCGCTGCAGTGGAAATCAAAATAGGCCAAGGTGCAAAGCCTGGCATAGGCGGCCACTTACCAGGCGAAAAGGTGACTGAGGATGTTGCACGTGTACGCATGATTCCGCCGGGTACGGATGCCCTCTCGCCTGCGCCTCAGCATGACATTTACTCAATCGAGGATCTCAGACAGCTGATTTACGCTATAAAAGAGGCTACTAACTACACCAAGCCAGTGTCAGTGAAGATTGCTGCGGTTCACAATTCCGCAGCCATCGCCAGCGGCATGGTTCGAGCAGGCGCAGACATCATTGCGCTTGATGGTGTTAGAGGTGCTACCGGCGCTGCGCCAAAGGTTATACGGGATAACGTGGGCATCCCCATCGAGTTAGCCATTGCGCAAGTTGATCAGCGTCTTCGTGAAGAAGGTATTCGCAATAAAGCTTCCATCGTTGCAGCAGGCGGCATCCGAAGCAGCGCCGACGTCGTGAAAGCCATAGCGCTAGGCGCTGACGCCGTGTACATTGCTACTGCTGCACTTGTAGCTATCGGCTGCACCATTTGCCAAAGATGCTACACTGGCAAGTGTCCATGGGGCATTGCAACCAGCGATCCGTGGATTTCTAAGCGTGTAAACCCTGAAATTGCTTCCAAGCGGCTGGCGAATCTGCTTCGCGCATGGAGTTTTGAGATTAAGGAAATGATGGGTGGTATGGGCATAAACGCTATTGAGAGTTTGCGTGGGAACCGTTTAGCTCTGCGTGGTGTTGGCTTGACAGATACTGAACTGAAAATTTTAGGTGTAAAAATGGCAGGAGAGTGAATGTAGATGCTTGAAGAGGAAAACATGATAGCGGAAATCGACTCTAAGCTCCTTTCACGCTTGAAAGTGGAAAAGAACGTTTGGAAAATCGACGCTGTGGGTCTGCATTACCGGGAGCTCAATAGCTTACTACGGGCTGTTAGCAGAAATGGTGCTGAAAGAATTGAGGTACGCAATGTTTGTGGTCAACGCTACCTTGGAACTGACTTGGATGCTGCGGTTCAGATTGACATTTATGGGACTCCAGGTAACGATTTAGGCGCTTTTATGAATGGGCCAAAGATTGTGGTTCATGGAAACGTGCAGGACGGCTGTGGCAACACGATGAATGCGGGGCAGATAATAGTTCATGGCAATGCTGGCGACATAACTGGGCATTCGATGCGTGGCGGAAAAATCTTTGTTCGCGGCAATGTGGGCTACAGAGTAGGCATCCACATGAAAGAGTTCCAGAATAAGAAGCCGCAGTTGATCATAGGCGGCACTGCGCAGGACTTCTTGGGCGAGTACATGGCGGGCGGTATGATACTGATTCTTGGTTTAGATCTGAGGGAAGGCGAATTCTGCAAGGCGCGGTTTGTCGGAACAGGTATGCACGGCGGCGTAATATACGAGCGCGGCAACATTCTCAAGCCGAGTAAAGAGACGCGGGTAATGCAGGTAGGCAAACGCGATTTGCGCATTATTGACGCTTTAGTGAAAGAGTTCTGTGCGTACTTTGATGCAGATTACGAGGCTATAATGAAGGCTACATTCTATAAAATAGTGCCTGTTTCCAAAAGACCCTATGGAAAATTATATTCCTAATACGCCGCAGCTATTATCTGGTTTAGACATAAATTCCTTTAAAGCTACGCGCTTTCGCGGCGCTGTCTTCAATTTTTCTTTCTTTTCCAATAGAATAAGTTTTGCTGCTATGATTTTTTGTGTAAACAATGCGTTGCAGCGTATTGTAAGGGTAAAAGTTTATATTTTCCGCTGGTTTTTGCTTATTTCCGATTGGTAAACGTTCTGGCTTTAAAAAGTGAGGTTGAAGATATATGGCGTATTTAACAACAACAGGTTCAGGTCAACCGGTTCTCATTCTCAAGGAAGGCACTTCCCGAAGCAGAGGCAAGGAAGCGCAGCGCAATAATATCATGGCTGCACGTGTAATCGGTGAGGTGCTGAAGACTACTCTCGGCCCACGCGGCATGGACAAGATGCTTATTGACAGCTTAGGCGACATTACGATAACCAATGATGGCGCAGCCATCCTAAATGAGATTGATGTGGAGCATCCAGCGGCTAAGATGATGGTGGAAATTGCTAAGACGCAGGATGACATGGTTGGCGACGGCACTACAACTTCCGTTGTGCTGGCAAGCGAGTTGCTGAAGAAGGCTGAGGAGCTGCTTGATCAGGGAATTCATCCCACAATACTTGTAAGCGGCTACCGAAAGGCAGCGCAAAAGGCAGTGGAAACCATAAGCAAGGTAGCCATACCCGTTGACATTAACGATCGTAAGACACTTCTCAAGGTTGCATTAACGTCTATGAGCAGCAAGGCTGTGGGTGCTGCTAGAGAGCATCTTGCGGAAATCGCCATTGAAGCTGTGAAGCAGGTTACAGAGCAACGCGGAGATAGGCGGATCGCTGACATCGACAATATTCAGCTTGTAAAGAAGACTGGTAAGAGCCTTCTTGAAACGCAGCTTATACGCGGCATCATTATTGACAAGGAAGTTGTTCATTCTGGAATGCCCAAGAAGAAGGAGAACGCGAAAATTGCGCTTCTCGATTGCGCATTAGAGATCGAGAAAACTGAGATAAGCGCTGAGATCCGCATTCGCGATCCCGCGCAGATGAAGGCGTTTTTGGATCAAGAAACCAGCATGATGAAAGCCATGGTGGACAAAATCAAGTCAGCAGGTGCTGATGTTGTCTTCTGCCAGAAAGGCATTGACGACATGGTTCAGCACTTCTTGGCTAAAGAGGGCATAATGGCTGCTAGACGCATTAAGGAGTCTGACATGGAGAAACTGGCGCGTGCAACCGGCGGGCGCATCGTTTCCGATCTGGAGGACTTGTCCGCAAAGGATCTTGGTCAAGCAGGTTTAGTTGAAGAGCGTAAAATCGGCGAGGACAAGATGATCTTCGTTGAGAAATGCAAGGATCCGCATTCAGTGGCTATACTCCTGCGTGCAGGGCTGGAGCGGATGGTGGACGAGGCTGAAAGAGCAATGACTGACGCGCTTTCAGTGGTTTCCGATGTTATTGAAAACAGCAAAATCGTTGCTGGCGGCGGCGCAATCGAAGTTGAAATCGCGAAAGAACTACGCAGCTATGCACCAAAAGTCGGCGGTAGAGAGCAGCTTGCCATAGAGGCTTTCGCAGAGGCTGTTGAGGTGATACCAAAGACGCTGGCGGAAAACGCAGGATTAGAGCCAATAGACATAATCGTGGAACTCCGTGCGGCTCATGAGAAGGAAGATGGCAAATGCAAGGGCATCAATGTTTTCACTGGTAAACTTCAAGACAGCTTTGCGAACGGTGTTATTGAACCGGCAGTGGTTAAAGAGCAAGCTATTAAATCAGCCGCTGAATCAGCAGCCATGATATTACGCATAGACGATGTCATCGCTGCCTCAAAACCAAAAGAGGGCCCAGGTGGAAAGACGCCGCCAGGCGGTCCTGAAGGCGAAGAATAAACATCCATTTTTTCTTTATCTCCCTGCTTAATCATTTTTTAATTGCTTGTTTCAACGTGCGGTGTAGCATTCTTTCCTAACTTGTGAACTGAGTTGTCTCTTTTTGTAAGGTGGTTTCTGCTGCCGTGGCTGCGGAATAGACCCCTCTATAGGTTTCTGCAATGAATTTCTAATATGCGCCAAATAGGTTTGTCAAATTTCTCAGCCCTTAGGCGCCACGTTTACAGCAATAGGTTGTGTAAAAGGTGATTAGGCAATAGTCTATTCGGTTTTGTATTTGCCTTTTTTAGCAAACTGTTGCTCATAGATGTGCTTGACTTTCTCGATTGTGTCTGCCTCTTCTGCTGTTTTGTCTTCTCTTATGCGGCTTATGCGTGCAAACCTAAGTGCCATGCCTGACTTGTATTTTGGGCTTTTCTGAATCTCGTTATAGGCAACTTCAACTACAATACGGGGAAGCACGAACACGCGGTTGCGTTCCTCATGCACAGCTAGCGCTTTGAGTCGCTTGGTCATCTCAGCCATTTCTGCGTCAGTTAAACCCTTAAATGTCTTGCCTACGTTCAGAAACTCGCCGGTAGCAGCATCCCGCGCAGCCAGATAATAATCAGAAAGCCATTTATGGCGACGCCCATAGCCGTATTCTGCGGCTGTTATCACCAAATCCAGCGGCTCCAGCACTGGCTTAATTTTGAACCAGCGCTTTCCGCGGGCTCCAGGCGTGTAAAGGCTGTCAAGCTTTTTCGCCATTAAACCCTCGTGTCCAGAGTCTATGGCTTCTTTCAAAAACGCTTCTGCTTCATCCTTTCTGTCAGTGATAACTTGCTTAGTTAACGGTATTTCTCCTGCGTTTTCGGCTAATATCCTCCTACGCTGCACATACGGAAGGGAGATGAGGCTCTCCCCGTTAAGATAAAGCATATCAAACAAGTAAAGCGCCACAGGAATTTCTTCGGCAGTATCTTGCACTTCGCGAATTCGCTTAAATCTGCGCATCAAATGCTGAAACGGAATAGGACGGCCGCTACGGTCTACGGCTATAACTTCGCCCTCGAGTATAGCCTCGCTAGCGTTAACATTAGCCTTCACGGCTTTAACAACCTCGGGGAGACTACGCGTTACGTCGGTAAGCCTGCGGCTGAAAACACGCACGTCGCCGCCTCGTTTGTGAATCTGAACCCGCGCGCCATCATATTTGTATTCAAAGGCTGTTTTGCCGCCGTGCTGCGCCAGCGCTTCAGCAACATCGTCGGCGCTCTGCGCAAGCATTAGCTTCACAGGCCTAAAAACCTGAAAACTCAACTGCTCTAATTGCGCCTTGCCGCCGACCTTCGCAATGGCAGCCACCTCAGCTATGTCGCCCAGCGTCATGCTTGCTTTCTGCACTGCCGCAAGCGGCACATTAAAAGCCAGTGCAACCGCCTGCTCCATCAGTCCTTCATGCATGCCAGTGCGCATTTCACCAATGAAAATCTTCACTAAATACTTAACTTCTATAGGTGATGCTTGGCTTAAAAGCGTCGTTATCAACCGCTCTTTCTTTTCTCTTGCGCCTGCACCCGCAGCGCTGGCTATGGCGTCCAGTAATCGCCTAACTTCGAGAATCGTCAATGCATCCTCCTGCAGCAGCGTCTGCCTTTGCACGTTGGCTTTCTCGAGTAGTGCTTTTGCTGCAGCGCCAACATCGCCTGTACGCGCGAAAGCCTCGTGAAAAACGCTCCAGTCTGCGTCGGTTATCCGCTGAAGAACGCCGCTTAGAGTTACCCAGCTTACATCTAGAGTTTTTTGGCTCCATTTCGGGAAAGCACGCCCAAGAATCAGGGAAACGGCTGGCTCCACTTCCTCAGCGTCCAAGCTTTTTAAAAAGTCAGCGGTTATGGCTACTATTTCAAGTCGCTTTTTGGTAGCCTCCACCTTTTCGAGGAGGACTGCTAAAGATTTGAAAAGCGTAGCCATAACCCTATGCCTCAAAACCATGCTGCTAAATGGGATAAGCTATTACTTAGCGAATTCAAAGTAAAAAAGGTGAACGGTGGGTGCTGGCTAAGAAACGCGATAAACGTTTAGAAGGTACTTTCTAGCTTTGTTTTAACCTCTTTAATCCGCTTGTCCAATTCTTCAACTTTCGCGGTGTTTCCCAAGGCTTTGTAGCAGTCTCTTGCAAAGTCTAAAGCGCTCAAGCCGTAGCGGTCGTATCCCTTCTCAAAAGAAAGTTCAGCAGACTTCATAAAATGCTCCACAGCCTTCTCATACTCTTTCAAGCTGAAGCCGCACTCTCCAGCCTTGTAGAGCATAGTGGTAGCGTCAAAAAAATTCTGCCTCTTCAGGTAAAGCTCCGCGGTTTTCAAGAAAAGCTCACGTGCCTCCGCAAACTTACCAGCGTCCAAGAGGTTATTTGCGTCCTTGTGCATCTTAACTGGATCTTCTTTTTCACTCATGACATTCAACTCTTACGCCTATATCAAACAATGAGCCCCAATTTAGAGTTTCCTCTTTCCCATGGGTCTTAAAAGGAGAAAATGGCAAAATATATAGCACAAAAGCATGTGTGCCTCTTAGGAGACGGCATGAAGTGCTTAAGTGCATTCGATGCGGCGCAGAATTCCCGACCTATCCCTTAAGAAGTAACTGCGAAAAATGCGGGGGAATATTAGAATACACTGAAGACTCCGTTAAAATTGCGGGAGTAAAATTTTCTGGCTCTATGGGCCTCTGGAGATATAAGCCGCTGCTTCCACCTGTCCATAACACCGTAAGTTTAGGCGAGGGCGGAACACCCTTACACAAAGCTGAAAGATTAGCAAAGAATCTCCGTTTGAGAGAGCTTTACTTGAAAGATGAAACACGCAACCCTACCAACTCGTATAGAGACCGTGCCGCTGCCCTTCTGACATCTAATGCCCTTGACAAAAAATTTGGCACATTGATATGCGCCTCAAATGGGAATATGGGCGCCTCATTGGCTGCTTACTCAGCGAAAGCAGGGTTAATCTGCCATGTTATTGTTCCAGAAATAGTTGACATAGGAAAGCTGGCACAAATGATTGCCTATGACGCGATCATCGAAAAATCCGGTGAAATTCTTGATGATGCAATAGGTAGAGCCGTAGCTCTCGCGGAGGAAACAGGCTGGTATCAAGCAACAGCGGAATTGAATCCGCTTGTAATTGAAGCACAGAAAACGATTTCTTATGAAATCTGCGAACAGTTTGGTGTTCCAGAATGGGTTTTAGTGCCCATGGGCAGCGGTGGCACAATTTATTCTATCTGGAAAGGCTTCAAAGAGCTAAAGCAGTCGGGCATCGTTACTTCGTCTCCAAAAATTGTAGGCGTTCAACCGGAAGGATGTGCTGCCATAGTCGATGCGTTGGCTAAAGGCGCTTCAGAATCCGTGAAAATCCCGAAACCATCCACGCGGGCGCTTGCCGTTCTAGTGGCGAAGCCGTTGCAGATCGAATTGGCCATAAAGGCCATCAAGGAATCAGATGGCTTGGCTTTAAAAGTTTCAGACTCTGAGATTCTCAGTGCAGAGCTGCAGATAGCCAAGACAGAAGGTGTTTTCGCTGAACCTGCAAGCGCTGCAACCATAGCTGCGTTAAAAAAACTAGCTGAGGCGGAGAAAATCGCTGGTGATAGCAGTGTTGTGTGTCTTATTACTGGTAGTGGACTTAAAGCAACTGATGTATTGCAGGCGCTTACTAAGAAGCAGAAGACCGCGGTTATCGGCTTAGAAATAAGCACGAAAGAAAAAATCCTCCGGATTCTCAGCCAAAAAGATAGTTACGGTTATGATTTGTGGAAAAGTTTGGGGAAAACTATGACTCGCGCAGCTATCTACCAGCATTTGAATGAATTGACAGAGAGGGGATTGATTGTGGCTTACGAGAAGAGTGGGCGGCGGTTCTTTCGTATATCGGAGCGTGGAAGGAAAGCTCTTGCGGCTATTGATGACTTGAAGCTTTTAATTTAGGCGGCAAAAGTTTAATAGTATAGTTATAACTATACTATGCCGGTGTGCTTATATGAACAAGCAAGCCGCCTTACGTACGCCTCTTAAAATAGCCCTATCTGCAGTTCTCGGCGCACTTGCCGCTGCCGTAACAATAACATTCGTAATACCCATACCCGCAACAAGCGGCTACTTCAACCTCGGAGAAGCAATAGTCTACATATCAGCGCTCATCTTCGGGCCCTTCGTCGGCACATTTACAGGCGCCAGCATAGCAATAGCAGATATTCTTGTTCCCGGAGCAGCGCAGTTTGCCCCTGGCACGCTGCTGATCAAAGGTCTCGAAGGAGCTATCGTCGGCATTCTGTTCAAAAAGCTGCGCAAGCGAATCTCAAACACTGGTTTATGTGCTTCCATTTCTGTCATATTCGGCGGTTTAGAAATGATCGCAGGCTACTTCCTCTACGAACAACTGATTCTCAGCTATCCAATAGAAGCCGCCTTAGTGGAGGTTCCGTTTAATATTGTACAAATGGTTATCGGCTTGTTCATAGCAGTGCCAGTGATGTACGTGGTTCAGCGTGTTTTCCCACAACTTAAAAGCTAGACCTTACCATTCTAACAAGTGAGTTAAAATGAAGCTTCCACCCGGCAAAATCCCCGTTGATATTCTGAAAGAGGTTGTTTTCAAAAACTTGGGCGCACCCCGCAAAGAAGTCCTCATAGGCCCAGCCGCTGGAATCGATGGCGCAGTCTTAGACGTAGGCGATAAATCCCTAATCGTCTCCATGGATCCCATCACCGGCGCAGTTGAGCGCATAGGCTGGCTAGCTGTCAACGTGAACGCTAATGACGTAGCCACTTTCGGTGTTGAACCTGCCTTTCTGTTCTCATGTATGCTGCTGCCAGAAAACGCGGACAAAGCGCTTGTTGAAGCTATGAGCAGCCAGATGAACGCGGCAGCAAAAGACCTCGGCATAGCCATAGTAGGTGGGCACTGCGAATCTACACCAAGCTTAACAAACCCTATAGTTGTAGGCTGCATAATGGGCTTAACAGCGAAAGGCTGCTATGTCACCGCAGGCGGCGCAAAAGCCGGCGATAAGCTCATATTAACGAAAAGTGCGGGAATAGAAGGCACTGCTATACTCGCCGCTGACAGAGAGCCTATGCTCAAGAAAGCTATGGACGCGCAGATGCTTCAGGCTGCAAAGAGCTTCTACAACCAAATAAGCGTGGTAAAAGATGCGTTAACCGCTTATCGGACAGGCGGCGTCCACGCCATGCATGATCCAACCGAGGGCGGCGTTGCCGGCGGTATTCACGAGATGGCCGACGCCTCAAACCTAGGCGTAAAAATCTTCAGAGAAGCAGTTCCAGTTAAGCCTGAAACAGCGCGACTCTGCGGCATCTTCCAGGTTGACCCGCTGCAATTAATCAGTTCAGGCGCGCTGCTCATTTCTGCCGAACCAGAAAGCGCTGATGCAATAATTCGCAGTCTAAAGCGGGAGCAGATTCCAGCAGCAGTCATTGGCGAATTCACAGAAAACACGCGGCAAAGAGTGCTCATAAAAGAAGACGGTATGGCGGAGACTTTGCCGCGGCCGTTATCAGATCATCTTTGGATTGCGTTGAGGCGTTAAAAGGCTTCTGGCGCCATGGATGGAAAGCTGGAGAAACCACTGGATCATGAAAATCGGGTAATAAAAGATGTACGAGTACAGATGCGAATATAGCACGCCGCATCTAAAGTCCACAATAGCCTGTGAAACACCATTCTGTAGGCTCCAGTTCGTCGGAGGTTTGAAATGCAAACAGAAAATCTCATCGCCAACCACTATTTTGTAACCTTTCGCTTTTATCCAATTGATTATGTATGCGTCTTCGTAAGCATGCAACTGCTCGGGAATATGGATGTCCTCTACAGCCTCGCGGCGAATAAGTGTGTCATGCATACCGCCTCTTAGACTAAAGCATTGCTTGGCGATAAGGCTCTGCAACTTTAAAATGAGTTTATTTTTCATGTTAGGGATAACGTCGATGTTTACGCCCCAGACTGCGCCGACGTCGGCGGCTAGGTGTTGCTCAGCTTTTTTGAACCAGTCTTTGCTGAGGATTACATCGCTATCGACAAACATGAACCATTCCGTGGTAATCTGCTGCAGTCCTTTTTCTCTCGCACGTGCTCTTGAGCCTTCCACGGCTATAACCTTAACATTTCCATATTTCTTGTTGAATTCTTCGACAATTTTCAGGGTACGGTCAGTTGAAAAACCATCCACTACTATCAGGTTATTTACAGGCACATTTCGATAAACGGATGCCAAGCACTTATCAAGCAAGTGCTCGCTGTTCTTCGTAAGCACCACAACATCTATCGGCTGCGCCATTGTACCACTTCATGCTTCTTCTTTTGAAAGTCCGCTTGATAAACGGTAATGTATGAACCAATTGGAAAATAAGAGTTTACCCAGATTCGTCCTAAAACAGGCAGCGGAACCGCTATCTGCGCCGTTTGTTCTTCATTTTGATAAAAAGTTGATAAAGTGAATATGCAGTGTAAAAGCCATATGCAAGCGTCAATTCAGCCAGCAAAGTTAGTTTACCAACGCTGATTGCATCGGATATTATGCTTAAGCTTCCGCGAAGAGTCCAGACGCTTTCAGGGCGATAATGAATGCAGAAGGGATCATAACATGCAACCAGCTTGTAGCCTTTCCGCGTTATCCAATCTTTGATGTAAGCATCCTCGAAAACATGAAGATTCTTTGGGATTTCTATGTCTCTAACCGCTTCTGTGCGAATGAGCGTATCATGCGTTCCGCCCCTGATGTCAAATATTTTCCGTGTTATCCACAAAAATAGCTTAAGAACCATAGGGCTTTTGATTGTAGACCAAACTTCGATGCCCCAGACTGCGCCGACGTCGGCGGCTAGGTGTTGCTCAGCTTTTTTGAACCAGTCTTTGCTGAGGATTACATCGCTATCGACAAACATGAACCATTCTGTTTCCACATGGCTTATGCCTTTCTGTCTTGCTGTGGCGCGGTTTCCCTTGTCGTGAAGCAACAAGACGTTTCCATTTTTACTATGAAATTCCTGTAGTATATCCAATGTTTTATCAGTTGAGTATCCATCAACAACGATTAGGCAGTTGACTGGAACATTGCGATAAACAGATTCAAGGCACTCTCTAAGCATTCTTTCGCTATTTTTTGTAATTACTACCACGTCAACAAGCATATTTCTCTATTCAATGTTCATCGCCTAATTAAGATTCATGGCAAAAAGTATGGCGCCAGAACGCACCCTGCGTCATTCGTGTTTAACTGGCAACAGTCGAATTTCACGGAAGATAAAGCTGCTCCTTTGTCCTCTCATTTAAATTCACCAATTTTTCCCTTATGACTTATATAAGTGAAGACTAGGACTATTAAACCAGCCAACAAGTACATGCACGGTGCTTAATAGTTGAGCATGAGTTTACAAAAGGCTTCTAGGATTGCAATTAGCGCACTTACGCCAAATAGGCCCCATCACGCGCAGTGGATGATTACGCGTAAATGCAATTATCACTGTAGAGGCTGCAACGTCTGGAGCGAACAGGCCCGTGAGGAATTAACTGCTGAGGAAATAAAACGCGGAATGGACATACTAAAGGGCCTCGGTATCGTGGAGCTTGTAATATCAGGCGGAGACCCACTGTTAAGAGATGATGCCGCTGAAATAATCGACTATGCTTCGAAGCTTTTTGTAACCACCGTGTATGACAATGGGAGCATGGCAGCGAAGAAAATTGAGGCTCTGCGAAACGTAGATTTCGTGGCAATTTCAATAGACAGCTTGGACGAGGCAAAAAATGATTATATAAAAGGCGTTCCAGGCTCATGGAGAAGAGCCATGGAAACCGTTGAAGCGCTGCATAAAGCGGGAATAAAAGTAAGCGTTACACCTACAATTTCGCAGTTAAACCTTTACGAGATTTTGGACATCACAAATTACTTCACCCATAAAGGAATTCCAGTTTGGTATTGCCTCTACTCGTATGATGCAAGTGAAGATAAAAAGCAACTTTTCAGAATTGGCAAAGCAAATGACGAGTTCATTATACGCGATAACCAGGCAATGGTAAAGCTTTGCGACTCTCTTTTGGAAATGAAAAAAAAGAATAATAAAATTTTAATGACAGACAAACTATTGAAGACGCTTAGAGCATTATTTTCCGAAGGCAAGAGATCATGGCACTGCCGCGCGCTTCAAAACTTTTTAGTCATAGACCATTTGGGCAGAATCGCCGGCTGTCATGTCCACAATTTTGCGGGCTCGCTATTTGATTTGCCTAAACTATGGACTAGCAAAAAATTCGAAACTCTACGTGAAATTTACAGTAAATGTACACAGTGCTCTTACTTATGCTACATCTTCTACTCAATTCATGGCAGCCCTTATGGACATCTCATGCTAGCTAAGGACCAATGGAAAAACGCAAAGCTTCTTTTAGAAAAATAGTGTAAAATATCTACGTTGTTTCCAAAAGTTAATTTCAAAGAGAGTTTTAAAGCCCAAGTTTTCTGTTATAATTACGAGTATCGGAAAGTGTTATGTTTAAACCACTTTTTAGAATAAGATTATCCATTATCATGCATAGAATATGGAAAACTTCATTTGCATCTAAGTTGTCAGTGTCCAAAATCAGATGGAATGGTTCGAGATCCTCGCCTAACTTGAAACCGTATAGTTTCTCGTATATTGCTTTTGTTCTTGCCTCTTTCTCTCTAAGCATTAGCAGTGCATTTTCCACGGAGATTCCGTCTCTTTTGGCGATTCTCTGCGCACGTTTTTCTTCAGAAGCACTCAGCCATATTTTGAAGCCAGTTTTAAGCAGCCAAGGCATCGCCCAGCTGTCTAAAATAACGTTTCCTTGCTGCGCATACTGCAAGAGTTTATCATCCACAATCTTGTCAAATTGCGGGTTGCTCTCTCGCTTCTTTAAAAAGCTAAGACCTTCCGGGCTCTCCCACCAGCCGCGGGCGGATGGGTTGTATCCTTCTTCTTTTGCTAACTCCTTTAATGCGTCTCCGCCTGAATAATAGCGTAGCCCATATTTTTGTGCGAGCTTTTTGGCTAAGGTGCTTTTTCCGGTTCCAGCCATGCCTGAAATGCATACCACGATTTTTTTCTCAGCAGCAGTTTTCTCGTTTCTGCTCATTGTTTTGCGCAACCGTGCATAGTGTTTATTCTATGGGCGTTACGCCTATTACTCTGGAAGCAAGAGTTCCGAAGAAGAAGGAGCAGATCATATACCAAATAAGAACTGAAATTCCTCCGAAGCCTGGAACATATGCCACAGCGTTTCCCCCGTAAACTGGAATTAGAAAAACCCACCAGATGACTACGTAACTGAAGGAGATTGGAAGAAGAACTGTTTGCGGCTTCATCATTTTAGCCTGCATGGTTCTTATATGCGATTCTTTCTTTTTCAATTTCTCAATCTGCTTTGTATCGTTAACGCGCATGGCTTGCAGCAGCTGCGATTGGTACTCAGCTGTTTCCTTCCGCATCCTTTTGTACTCTTCCCAGCCGCACATACGATTTATCAGCAATCGCTGAATTGTCATGTTAAGAAAGGAAACAGCAAACGCAATAAGCATCACAATGATTGTGGCTAACGGAATGTCTGTAATGAGCATGATCCACTTTTTCTCCTTGCGCTGAAACGCCCTGATCTTTTAGCCTATTTTTCTTTCCTTGTTAATAACCATTTTTGCTCCTGAAAACTGCAAATCTTTTTTGAGGTGTTCCTGATAACCGAAAGTCAATTAAAATAAAACGCGAATACCAACGAAAAGTGAAAGAGGTGCCGGCAGCTTAATCTTCTAAATTAGGCAAAAACGCAATAACCTCCGCAAGCCGCACAACTATCTCATAATCAAACTTTTGCTCTATCTCTATATTCAAGAGTGGTAATTCCATAATAGAATTGATTAGCGAAATCTTTTATAGCAGTTCCTATGACTTATGCTTCGAACTTCGAAGTAACAGGACTTCTATCCTAGAAAATTTTGACATTTTCAATTAATTTTTAATTATTTAATTATGCCAAAATTGCCAGTTTAAAGTTTATACATGTTGCAAAAACACGTAGCGCGCATTTACAGCAAGGTAATTTCGAAGTTTTGTAACATTTGACCACTGAAGATAAAAATAAAGACGGATTCGGCTTTTCCATAATTATCTATCGTTCACTTATTCCCCCAAGATTCTTCTGAACGCCGGGAACATCTCTGCTGCTCTCTCACGCATTAAGAGCTCATAGTATTGATAGATAATGCCAACCGCCAACAGGATACCTGTTCCTGAGCCGAAAACACCTAAGAAATCTGAAAGACCCGCAACTAATCCCACAATTATGCCGCCTAAAATCGTAACCACAGGAATATACCGCTTAAGAATGGATTCAATGGGCTTTTCTGATCGCCTGTATCCAGGAATTTGCATGCCGGAGTCAACAAGTTGCTGCGCCACTCTTGACGGCCCGAGACCGCCGACTTCAAGCCAAATCAGCGAAAAGACTGCACAGAAACTAACGAGTATGGCCAAGTATATTGCGGCTCGTATCGGGTCAGCGACCACATCGTGCACGTTTTGAGGCGCCGTCACGTAATAGGCTAAGCCGCTTATGGGCCGATTATTAGTGGCGTTATATTGGCCGAGAAAGTCGATCAAAATGTTCTGCCCTGGCGCGGGTCGTCCCTGTGTGCTCCAGATAAGCTGGGAAAAGAAGTAAACGTTGGCGAAAAGTGCAGATGCAAAGATGACAGGGAGGTTAGAGACGTATAGTAGCTTTATTGGGTAGCGGCTTCGGAAGCCCTTGTAGCCCGCGTAAGTCAGCGGAAGCTCAACTCTAATGCCCTCTATGTAGATTATCACGAGGAACGTTCCGATGGTGGCTATGAACCCGATTAGTGAGGGATAAGCGCCAGCGCCGACTATCCAGTCCACTAATGTTTGGTTACCCCGCAGAAGCATGTCAAGCGAACCCACGAACAAGCCTGTTCCAGGGTTAAACGTCTGCCAGAGAATGTTTTGTGCGACACCAGCCATGATGAAGAGGCTGATTCCGCTGCCGAGACCCCAGCCTTTTTGGATAAGCTCGTCCAGCAACATCACGATTATTCCGGCGCCTAAAAGCTGCAGAAATATCACGATGGTTGTTGGCCCAGAGAGTGCGCCGTACATGCCGCTGATTATGTACGCAGAGGCCTGAATACCCGTGAGGAGAATGGAGAAGAATTTGCTTGCTGTCGTGAATAAGCCTCTGTCTTCTGGATTGCTCATGTCACATTGAATGATGGCAGAGCCGACAAGCAGCTGCAGTATTAAGCCTGCGGTGACTATGGGGCCTATGCCGAGCTCCATCAGGGTGCCGCGGTTTGAGGCGAAAATTACTCTTAAAGGAGCAAACTGTTCTTTGACGCCGGCGGGAATGCCGTAAAGCGAAATCTCAGACATAATTAGATAGACAATGAGGACTAGAGCGGTCCAGAAAATTTTCTCGTTGAAGCTTACTTTGCGTTCCGGCGCCTTTATCTCAGGCATCACTCTTCCGAGTGGTTTAAAAAGGTTTAGGAATCTTCCCGCCATCTGCTAATGTTACTCCTCGGATTCTTCAACAGTAGCAACCGTGGTTAAGACTTCGCCGCCAGCCTGCTTAATCTTTTCAGCGGCAGTTTTCGAGCAGGAAGCCACTTTCACAATTAAGGCTTTTGAGATTTTGCCTGTGCCGAGAAGCTTAGTGTAGCCTAAGCTTGTCAAGTCTATATGCAGTTTGCCCTTTTCCTTCGTTGCTGGCATTTTTTGGGCGAGCTCTTCAAGTTCTTTGAGGTTTATGACGTTCTCTTTGCGGTTAAGGCTCTGCGGCGAAGTGAAGCCCTTTTTGCCGAAGTAATCAGGCTCATAAGTTACAACGTAGCTCCAGAGATGCTTGTGCCGCCCGACTTTCCTGTAGCCTTTTGAGCCGGCGTCTCTGTGCTGACCTACTCTGCCGTAGCCGTGAGTGCGGGAACCACGCATTCTTCTAACTTTTCTAAGCTTGTGAGGCATATCAATCAGCTTTCTTGTTGATGGTTTCTTCCTTTTTAGCCTTTTTAAGCTTGATTTCAAGCACACCGTTCTTGTAGGTGGTGCGCATTAGGTTTGGAATCACTACCTTCGGTAAATTTAAACTTTTGTAGTATCTTCTGTCTTTAGCCTTTGCAGAGAGCGTTATTTTGCGCTCTTTCACATTTATCTTTAGGCTTTCCTTATTAAAGCCAGCGATGTCCGCAACAATGGTTATCCAGTTTTTCTCTTGAAAAATGTCGATAAGCGGCTTGGGAGCCTTCCATTTCCGCTTAGCATAATTCTGCGAGAACCGGTAGCCATCTGGGTAAGCGCTTCTTGCCGCCCATTTCGGCTCAACATGCAGAACTTCAGAACTGTCCACATCGCCTTTCAAGTCTACCCACTTCAAATGCTTTCTGCTTCTTCGCCACTTCGCGCTCAATTTCGGTCTCCCAGATAAAATGGCATCTCCACAGTAACTATAAAATGTATCGCATAAAACCAAACAGAAAACAAGGTCGCTCATGCGGCATTTTTGCGTTACGCCGCCCGCGCTTGAAAAAGAATAAAACACCTTATAAAGTGTAAATGTCACTGTTTCGGGAGCGCTTTTCTTGACCAATGCTTAGGCTGTTTTGACAAGATTTCTTGGTGAAAACCCTTTTTAATTTCAGAAACAACTTATAGGCATCAGGAAGAAAACAATGAGAAAAAGCGCCGCGCTGCTGCTTATTCTCGCCTTTATAACCGCCTCATGCCTGGTCGACGCCAAGCCCTCCCTGGCAGCCACGGCCGCTGCGACTGAGGATACGCTAAGCTAAGCAAGCTGCAGAATGGCGCGCACAACCTAACAGTTTACGCAACCGACCAGTACGGCAATACAGGCGCCTCAGAAACCATTTGCTTCCGCGTAGAAACCCCACAACCCCTCCTGACACTGCTGATAGCAGTTGCTTCTACGACGGCAACCGCAGGCGTCATCACCTACGTGTTTCACTATCGTAAGAGGCGCAACCGTCAAGCCACGCTAGAAGCCTAACGCACAAAACCTAATTTTTCAGCTAATTCAAGCGCTTTTCTCCGCTCAGCCTCAGTGAGCCGCCTACACAATTCTGGAACCTCATGAGCACGCCACTCCGGCCGGTATTGGAGCATGACGTTGACGCGCGCCGCCCCGCCCAAGTTCTCAGCTATCCAATTCAAAATTGGCTTCGTGCAGCACTCCAAATGATTCGGCAGAACAAGCACACGTATTAGCAACTCGCCATAACGCTTGGCTTCCAAATGATTGCGGGTACAAACCTCCCAGTAGCCTAGCGCATCAGAAATCCTCACCGCGCAATCCGCTGGACCATACTTGAAATCCAGCAGGTACACGTCAACGAAGCCAGCGAGCAGCCGTGCGGTTTCCCTGCTGTAATAGGCGTTGGAGTTCCAGACGACAGGCACATTAACTTTCACATGCCGAAAGACTTCCAGCCAATGCCTAAGCCAGGGTGTAGGCTCGCCGCCCACGAGGTTTACGTTTCTGCAGCCGCGCAAGCGCAAACTTTCAACCTCCAGAGCCAACTCACTGGGCGTGCAAGTGGTTCCAGGCTCCATCCATTGGCTGATTGTCCAGTTTTGGCAGTGTAGACAGCGTATGGTGCAGCCCATCGTGAAAATTGTTCCCGAGGGCACAAGCTCGGGTTCTTCTCCTAAGTGCTCAAAAATGCTGGAAACAGCCATGATGTTGCCGCAGCCGCAGTAGCCCAGCTTTCCCGCTGCCCTGTTAACTCCGCATCTGCGAGTGCAAAAATGGCAACGCTGAAGAATTCGGCTTGCAATTTCGATTTTTAGGTCAAAATACGACTTTTCAGGTGTTGGAAGCGACTGCAAGTCTTTGCCGTCGTCAACCTCCTGCTCAAATTTAGCGTACGCTTCGGTTCGCTTCTCATGCTCACTCCAGAGCTTCTCCAGCGAGTCGCCGTTGTCGAATTCTGCGGGAAGCTTCTGGGCTATGAGGAACTTGGCTGTTTTCTTGTTTTGCATGACCTCGAAGTATCGAGTTAAACTTTTCTTCGCATGCTCGTCATCTAGCACGGCGACAGCGTCTGGCCTCAAAAGTTCCCACATGCTTATCTGCTAAAGAATAGTAGCGGAGGATGTACTAAAACAGTGCGTAGGGAAAACGTGAACCCGTCGGATGCAGCCGCCCCTTTATTGGAATCGCGTGTCCGCATACTGGGCACCGCATGTCCTTAGTTAGGTTCCACCGTGTAATCTCGAAGCTATACCGCTTAATTACGAGTTCATTGCAATTTGGGCAGTAAGTGTTCTCCGCAGGATGCCCCGGAACATTGCCGAGGTACACGTAATTTAGCCCCGCGTTTTTCGCGGTCATATACGCTTTCTCCATGACCTCAACCGTGGTAGACGGCGTCAGCGTCATTTTATAGTCAGGATGGAAACGTAGCAGATGGAAAGGCGTGTCTCTGCCCAGCGCATCTTTAATCCATGTTGCCATCTCTTTTATCCTGTCCATTGAATCGCCAATTTTGGGAACCACCAAGTTTGTGATTTCGATGTGGACGCCGTTCCGCTTAAGCTCCTTTAGCGATTCATAGATTGGCTCAACAGTGGGAACCGCGGAATAGCTCTTGTAGAAGTCTGGGTCGCCGCCGCCTTTGAAATCAACCGTGGCCGCGTCCAAGTATGGCGCAATCATCTTCACAGCTTCAGGTGTCATGTAGCCGTTTGTTACGAAAGTGTTGAATAGGCCGACTTGATGTGCGATTTTGGCTGTATCATACGCGTACTCCATGAAAATCGTCGGCTCAGTATACGTGTAGCTTATCCCGTCGCAGTTCTGTTCGCCAGCCGCCTTCACGACTTCGCCGGGCGGGAAAAGCTTGCCTTCCACTTCACGTTCTTGGCTTATCATCCAATTGTCGCAGAATTGACAGCGGAAGTTGCAGCCAGCGGCGGCAATGGACAAGACCAACGCGCCGGGGTTGAAATGGGAAAGAGGCTTTTTCCCTATGGGATCCACAGCTGCAGAAACCGCCCGCGCATAATTCAGCGAATAAAGCGTGCCGCCCTCGTTTTTGCGGACTAAGCAAAAGCCTGTTGCGCCATCGCTAATTAGGCATCGGCGCGCGCACAAGTGGCACTTTACCTTCTTATCTTTCTCCCTCTTGTAAAGCATAGCTTCATGAAGAGACATGCTGCCCACTTCCTGTTAAAACACTTTTATCATAAACGTGCCTAATTATGTTATCTTATTTCTTAAAAACTATTAGTCCCTCACTAAACACTTTTGCCGCCTATGAAACTTGCCTGCAAGAATTTTTTATAGATCCTTTAAGAAAATCATAGGTTACGCCAAGGCTTGTTCCATATGCGTCATTTTATCCTCCACAGATGTAAAGAGCACCTCAAAAAGTTTGATGACTATACCCCTTCTTTTTTTTGGAGCAAACAAAGCGATCACTCAGGCTATCTGCAGCCTATTAGCCAATCAATGCAGACACCAGTAAACGGAATGTAGCTGGGGCTATTACAAGAAATTTCTGAAATCTTGACGCCATGATGCTTGCATCACTATTGTTTATACTAGGAACGTAAATGGAAAAATGTTTTTGGGCGTTTTTACTCAAGCTGTTCTGTCGCTGTTTTCCTGGCTTTTTTGAATTTTAGTTTTGCGGTTAAGATTTTTTCTGTTGCAAACAATCTTGACGCCACGTACATGACGACGACTGTGAAGATGGCAACGTAAATTATGCCGAATATTGCTGTTGTGTAATCACCCATTATAACTGCTTTAGAAGCGATTATTGGCTGGCTATATGGAATCGCGAAAAACACAGCTTTAACCGCCAGCGGCAACGTGTTAATGTCTAAGTACATTAACGCCATCGCTGGGATGAAGATTACTGGGTAAATGTAGCCTACCAGCGCGGTTGCGCTTCGGACATCTGATGCGAAGGCGGACATAATCACAGCCAGCGCCAAGCCTGAGAGCAATGTTGTGAAAAGTGATATGCCTAAGAGTAGATAGCCGAACGGCGAGGGCACAAGACCCAGCTTCACTAAATCCACAGATAATTCAGTTGGTATTTGTGTGGTAATCGAGCCTAACATGTAGTTGTAACCTACCATCATTGCAACCGAGGCTATGCCAGCAACTATTATTGTGCTGGCTAACTTGCCCATGAGAATGGCAAAGCGATCAACTGGCAAAGTTAGCAATGTCTCAAGCGTTTTCTCCTCTTTTTCCATAGCCACAGATGTCGCAGCTATCTGCATGGAATATGTAAGCATAATCATTATCGTAATTGGAATAGCAATAGTCTGCATCATCATTAAACTAGAAAGCGCGGCTGGATCAACTCCAGTTTGGATTTCACCCTTAATTATGGCGGATCGCGTGGTCTGCACGACATCTGGCGCAATATACCGGTTAAAGCCGTTTACCAACACGTTAATCACAGATGAACCTATCTCTGAAAACACCCCCCCGCCTTGGAACAAGCCGTAAACATTCACTGTGGCTTTAATATCTCGGTTGCCGCTTGTATGCGCAGTCATGTTCGCACTGAAACCAGCGGGGATTTCAATGAACTGTGTGCTATTGTTTTGCGTCAGCAAGTCTTGCTCCAAAACTTGTTGCGGAGTAAGATTTTTGACGACTATGGTTTTCATGGATGCGTTCATGAAAGTAATGAAAACCTCTGCCCAGTTGCCGCCGTCATTATCAACAACCAGCAAGGTTGCTTTCTCAGCTTGCTCCTGAGCTGTTTCAGCCGCGTAACCCAGCACCATGCCGAGAATAGGGAAAAGCACTAACGGTATAATCAACATGCCAAGGAGAATTTTGGGATCACGAATTAACTCTTTCAGTTCTTTCACGAATACTGTTTGAAATCCCTTAAGCATAACCAACCACCTTTGCGAAAACTTCCTCCAAGTTCGCACTGTTAAATTTGGCTTTAAGCGTCTGCGGTTCCCCTTCAACCACAATTTTGCCCTTATTCACTAATGCTACGCGGTCGCATAGATACTCCACTTCCAGCATGTTGTGGCTGCTGAGTAGCACCGTCACGCCGTGATCTTTCACGTAGCGTTTGACTATTTCTCTCACGTGATATGCATGTAAAACGTCTAGGCCGCTTGCTGGTTCATCCAATATGGCAAGCTTCGGCCTCGTCATTAAGGCTCTTGCCACTAGAAGACGCCGCTTCATGCCTTTGCTGTAAGTTTTAGCCTTATCCTTCAACCGCTCGCTTAAGCCGCTTATAGCAGCCGCTTCTTCAATAGCCCGCTTCACCTCAATTGCGTTGCCTTTGCTGAATTTAGCCATGAATTCCAGGTATTCCCAGCCTGAAAGGTTCGGGTAAGCGCCTGCTTCTTCTGGCAGGTAACTTATGACCTTGCGGACTTCTGATGCTTGACTTACCACGTCTAATCCGAAAACTTTCACAGTGCCTGAAGTGGGCAAAATCAGCGTAGATATTATTCGAAGCGTTGTAGTCTTTCCGGCACCGTTAGGCCCAATTAACCCGAAAATTTCCCCTTCTTTTATGTTGAAAGTTACGCCGTCCAATGCGCGAATATTGCCGAACTGCTTAACTAAAGATTTCACTTCAACTGCGAGGCTCAAGAATAGACACCTGACCTTTTATGATTCGAACCAAGCAGATATTAAGGATTTGCTGGTTAACAATTCAATTCGCCATTATGCGTTCTTTGCAAGATCCTTTCAGCTTTAACAAATTATTTTAATTGCGTTGCTTTCAAGTTGTGCTGGTGAACCACTACGGAAGCGACGCGGAAAGAAAATTTCCAGTTGCCGAAGACGATTACAGCTCCTTGCGGTTGCATATATCAGGACAAAGGTTGGCTTTTAACTCGCATCAGCGAATGCGAATATCACAAGCGTAAGCGAAGCGCAAAGCGGCTGCCGAGACCCAAAGCCGAATGTGTAAGACCCTAAAAACGGGCTTTTCTCCCTTGTTAAAGGGACACTTGAATTATAATTAAAGCGATTAATAGGAATGGCAAGAATCGTAAGGCTTTTCCTTTAACGCGCACTGCGTCGTCAACCCGTTTCTCGTCCATCAACCGCATGATATACACTGACGCGGCAAGGTTATAGAGGAAGACCGCGTAGACTGAAATCATCATTCTATCTGCCAGCGTTAAATAGCCCGTTGGTGGAATACCGTTAATTAAAGACAAGTGAAACGTTGTTGCAGACATAAGTGTAGTTACGCCTAACGTGATGCGTTGAGAGAAATTTTGCGGCGCCATGAAAAACGCAAGCAAAGAAATCGTCGTGATAACTAAAACTGGCAATACGCTCTTTAGAAACGAGGAGACTTGCGGTCTCGCCAATGTAACGCTGAAAACAAAACGCGAGTACTCCTCTTCGCCATAAGCATGCTTGGTCACAGATGTCTTGAAATCTTTAAGTTCCCAGCCGACTACGCTGGCGGTGGATTCTATGCCTGACTCGCTGCTTTCCTTAAAAACCATGCGAGACGCATCTAGATTCTTGTGCTCCAGCATCACTGCGAGTTCATGGCTCTCAAATGGGTATTGTGTAAAATCGAAGGTTTTAATAAAATCTCCGCGAACACGATACTCCAAGTAGCCTTGTGCTTCGTCCACTTTCACCTCATATTTTGTTGGCGCGCCGTTAATGAATTCGAACTCTTTCACTTCAGCAAGACTTATCTTTGAAGGATCAAATCTGAACCATAAATAAAAGTCCAATCTGTAACTGTTCGCCGCCAGATCTACCTTCTCCACGTTCACGAGCAGAGCTCCAACTTCAACGTCCACTGGTGTTTCGGAAGTGTTAAGCGCCACCGCATTTTGAATAAATACCGCGAAGAAAAATACTGCACATGCTGCTGCTATTAGCGGCTTAGTTCCTGTCATGACCCATTTCACCCATAACTTCGCACTTTTAAAGTTTTCATATTTAAAAATTTCCATGCGCTCCACCATATTTAAGCTGCTATTAACCATGCCTTCGCTTTACTTCCAATGAGAGAAAGTTTTATTTTTGAACCGCGTTATAAAAATCCTTTTTAGGGCTGTTGCAGTTGAATAAAAACACTTTGCTTACATTGTTAAGTGCGAACTTTCCATTATTTAGCATACTGCTTGGCGCCGCATTTGTTTCTGCCGCAATCGGGCCATTCCAAAATTTTGACACCCAACTAGAGTACGAGGCTGCTTCCGGCGTAATTAAGTGGGGCATGCCCTACATGAAATATTATGGCGACATGATTAACCAGCCGCCCTTAGGCTTCTACATCGAAGCGGCCTTCTTCAAAATCTTCGGCTTATCCATCAACAACGGCGTCATTCTAACAACATTATTTGGCCTCGGCTGCGTCTTCTTAGTTTACAAAATAGGCATGTTCCTATATGGTAAACCAGCTGCTTTGCTTGCCGCGGCCATTTTTGCTTTTACTCCGTGGCAATTTGTTCTCTCAAGAAGTTTCCTCATCGATGTGCCATGCCTATTCTTTAGCCTCCTCTGCCTGCTTGTAGGGATTCACGCGATACGGCGGGACTCTGAAGTGCTGTTCATGGCTTCAAGTATTCTCTTTGCCATAGCGCTTCTAACAAAATTTTTCGCCATCTTCACTCTAATTCCGCTGGCGCTATTCTACATCCGCTACCGCCAGAAAAAGCTAAGCCACATCTTCACCGTAACTGCCTACTTCCTACCCGCCCTGCTCGTGTTTTTCTTGTGGTACGATGTGATCTGGGGTCGCGGACTGCTTTACGGCGAAAGCCACACCACCTTCACCCATGACGACTTTGTAAACTTCAATCCGGCAGATTTTTCGCCCTCATACTTTTTCGTCGGTAACTTCCTCTTAGAAGCAGTAGGCATATTCTTCCTAATCGCAGCCATCTTATCCATAATTGTTTACGTGTTTCGCAGAGACGTTTTTGCGAAAACTTTGCCCTTTGATTTAATGTGCATAGCAACCAGCATCGCAGTTATAGGCGTGAACACCTTTCTAGGCGCCGGTCTAAACCTAAGCTTTCCCTACAACAATGCAGTTAAATATAATTATCAAGCTCTACCATACCTAAGCCTACTCGCGGCATCACTGCTGCCTAAATTCACGTTACTATACAATTCGCTAAAATCAAAAGAAAAATATAGCCTTCTGCCCTTTTCCATCACCGCCTGCGGGTTAGCTCTGCTGGGCATAGCCCTTTTTCTTAATATGCACTACATAAACTATCTCTCTACAACAGATCATTTAGTGTTCAAAGTAGACACGAGTAGAAATGCTGGCTACTCTTTCGTTAATTCCTCGCCAGCAACTGGAGGCTTTCCGATAGCTATACAATATTTAGGGTTCGCGTTTTTAGTATCTGGGCTTGTATGGGCAAGCAGACATGAAATCTCGGCTGCTTTCAAGCTAATAGTTCACACGGTAAAATCGCTAAGCCACAAGCTCAGAAAAACATAAGCCTATGATTCGCCGAGTTAAATACATTGGCGTTTATTATGGGAGTAGTGCCTTTAGAAGTAGGATTGGTAAAACCACTAAAAGGCTAAACAAAATTGAGGTCAGCATCATTATTCTTAAAGCGCGAATTATATGTGCTGGCGCTAAGTCTTCGCCTTCGCCTAATTTGTAGTAGCCAGGCTTTTCAAGCTGCACGCTTAGTGCTCCGGCCATCGCCGATAGAGTCCATCCTGCATTTGGGCTTGCAGTGTTGCCTCTGTCGCGTCGAAGAATCCTTTTGGCTCCTCTCCAATTCTCGCCCAAAACAAGCGCTGCTAACGTCATTAGCATAGCTGTTAACCTCGCTGGCACGTAATTAGCTGCTGTATCCATGCTTGCCGAGAACCAGCCAATATTGCGGTGCTCCTCATCCTTGTAGCCGACCATTGAATCTAACGTGTTAATGACTCTGTATGCCACCGCGCCTGGAACGCCTAAGAGGGCGAAGTAAAAGAAAGGCGAGGTTACTCCGTCGGTGGTGCTTTCAGCTATTGACTCAACAGCCGCTGAAATTATGTGCCTCTCACTAAGCGTTGCCGGGTCGCGTCTCACAATATATGGTAGAAACTGCCTTGCCCTATCGCAGTCGCCCCCCTCTATGGCTTCTGCTATGGGCACCGTGCACTTTCGCATGAACTTTAACGCGAAACTTGACTTTAATATTATGGCTGACACGACAATGTATGGTAGCCAGCCGAGGAAGTGCTTAACCAAAAAAATTATCAAATACGCGGGAACTGCAAAAAGCAGTATCACGCCTAAGCAGAGGAGAACGCCGTTTGCCCTTTCCACCCGGGCGCTTTTGCTTTTAATTTTAGGCTTGAAAAAAGCGATGACTTTCCCCATCCAAACGGTGGGGTGGATCCTGTCGGGGATCTCGCCGAAAATCACGTCGATGAGAAAGGCTAAAAAGAGAATCAGCAGAGAATCAAGGAGAAATGTAATGCTCAAAGTGAACACTTTCCAAACTACCTATTTCTGCGTCATCTATTTGCTCAATGCTTTCTTGAGTGCCTCAAGCATTTTTTCGTTTTCACGCCTTGTTTTAACTGCTACGCGAATGTAGTACTCGTCGATTCCAGCGAATGAAGTGCAGTCTCTTATCAACACGCCATATCTCAGCATTTTCTCTTTAAGCTGGGCTGCAGTTAAGCCGGATTGCCTAACATCTATAAAGAGAAAATTTGCGTCAGCGGGATACACCTTCAAACCGCTAATTCTGCTTAACTCGCCTGTGAGGAATTTGCGTTCTCTCTTGATGAGCCTGCTTGCCCTGCGCATGTGCTCCACATCTTGCAGCGCCGCTGCTGCGGCAACCTGCGCTAGGCAATTAACATTCCACGGCGCCTTTGCAACAGATACAACTCTTATTATCTCTTCATCCGCCACGCCATAGCCCACTCTTAAACCAGTTAACCCAAAAAACTTGGTGAACGACCTTAGCACGAAAAGATTTGGATAACGCTCTATTTCGGCAGCGAATGAAAAACGCTTTTCTTCATCAACGAACTCGATGAAATCCTCGTCGAGAAAAACGAGCACGTTTTCCGCTAGAGCTTCCTCAATTATTTCTGCTATAGTAGCATGTGGCGTTAGAATACCTGTGGGGTTATTTGGGTTGCAGAGGAAAACCGCTTTTGCACCCTTCATTTCACGGGTAAACAGGGAAGGCTCAACTTTGAAGGTTGAGCTCAATTTAATAAGCTTAGGTCGAGCTCCTGTTCGCCTCACAGCCTT
This sequence comes from Bathyarchaeia archaeon, assembly GCA_038848695.1. Lineage (GTDB taxonomy): Archaea > Thermoproteota > Bathyarchaeia > Bathyarchaeales > Bathycorpusculaceae > JAOAIV01. The sequence continues at coordinate 131,878 of JAWCNL010000001.1, read as the reverse complement.
TTCATACTCGCCAAAGGCGGGCGCAGGAATAAGCGCCACGTCGCCCCTGCTCATGAAAACATCTGCAAAAAGGTAGATGAGTTCGATGGAACCGTTTCCGCAGATAACGTTTTCCCGGCTGATTCCCTTGATGCTGCTTGCAATAGCGTCACGCAGAGCTGTGGAATCCGGATCTGGATAAGAAGGAATTAAACCTAAATTGTCTCTTATCGCTTTAACAGCCTTTCGAGAAGGCCCCAGCGGATTGATGTTTGAACTGAAGTCGAGAATATCCTCTCTGCCCAAGATGCTTTTGCCTATGATGTGCCAGACTTCGCCTCCATGGATGCAGGGTTTAAGCTGCCTAATCTCTTCACGGGCTAAACTAGCTGCTGAATTCACGCTTCCTCGTGCCTCCTTTGATTTTTTTCTCACTCATTAACATTCCAATGCTGTGCAAGAGCGTTGAGTGCTTCTTCAAGCAAGTACGTCTTGGGCATTACATCAACATTCAAACCTAATTCTGCTAACGTCTCAGCCGTTTTAGGCCCAATTGCCACAATAGTTAACTTGTTTAATAATACGCAAAGTTTCTCGGCGGAAACATGCGGCGCAAGCATGCTAAACAAGTTTTTGACGCTCAGCGAGCTGCTAAATATGATAGCATGAAGCTTGCCACCGACCAAGTCTTGAAGAAAGCGTGCTACCGCTGCTTTGTCTTTTGGTGACTGTGATTCATACACGTAAACCTCATGCACCTTGCCTCCTAACACCTGCAGCTTTCCCGCCATAGCCGGCGAGGCTTGTTTAGTTCTCGGAATCCAAATTTCCTTGCCTGAAACGCCACATTGCTGCAAACTTGCTATTATGGCATCTGAAGTGTAGGCGTGCGGAATCATGTCAACACGGATTTGATGTTTATCCAGCTCCTGAGCAGTTTTCGGACCGACAGCCACGATCACGGTTTTCGCTAAAAGCCTCTTAAAATAGTTGAGTCGGCCGAGCTTTTCAGCGGCTTCAAAAAGAAATTTCACGCCGTTAACACTCATGAAAATCACATAGTCAACCTTGCTCTTCTCAAGAGCCTCGATAAGCTTTGCGGCTTCTGTAGATGAACTGGAACTTTTAATTTCTATCGTTGGGAAAAAGTAGGGTTCGCCGCCTCTTTCCGTAATCAACTTGCCTGTTTCTTCAGCCTGCTCACGCGGTCTAGTAACAACGATGGTTCTTCCTTTTAGTGTGAAGCCTTCTTGAACCATGATAGCTTCTCTCCTAGCATAGCAACTTGGCCGATAACTATGACTGCTGGCGGTTTCACGTCTCTTTCTTTTGCTGTTTGCGCTATTGTGCCAAGTTTACCTATAACGCTGCGTTGCTTAGCTGAGGTTCCTTGCTCAATTATGGCAACTGGAGTTTCAGCATCTAAGCCTCCTCTCATCAGCTTGTTTGCCGTAGACTCAAGCAGCTCTACGCCCATCAAAATTACAATCGTATCCACCGCGCGAGCCAACTCAGCCCAATTGATGCTTTTGCCTCCTTTTTCTGCACGGTGCCCCGTAACGATGGCAACTGAAGATGCGTAATCCCTATGAGTAAGCGGGATACCCGCGTAAGCTGGCGCCGCTATGGCGGAAGTTACGCCTGGCACAACCTCAAAATCTATGCGCTTTTCAGCCAAGGCTTCTGCTTCTTCACCGCCTCTGCCGAAGAGAAAGGGGTCTCCGCCTTTCAGCCTAACTACCTTTTTGCCTTCCAGCGCCTTCGACACCAACAACTCGTTAATCTTCTCTTGGGGCAACTCGTGTTTTCCAGCGCTTTTGCCGACGTAAATTTTCTCTGCCTTCTCCGGAGCCCACTCCAGAATCGCATCCTTAACTAGCCTATCATAAATCACTACATCAGCGGCTTTCAGCGTTTCAACAGCCTTTAAAGTTAAAAGCGCGGGGTCGCCAGGTCCTGCGCCGACAAGAAATACTTTACCCTTCACCATATTTTTCTCTCCATTCTCTCTCAAATTCTTTAGCACCCTGCTCCAAAAGGCGTTGCGCGACTTTTCTGCCTAATTCTTCTGCTTCCTCAAGCGTGCCTTCTGCAGAAGCCGCAATTTTCTCCTGGGTTTTAAGTGAAAAGATGCACCCGTAAAGCGCCAAATTTCTGTCGTCTGCGCGGCCTATTGCGCCTATTGGCACGCGGCATCCGCCTTCTAGAGAAAGAACAAGGCTTCTTTCGGCGGTGACTTCTGCCCTTGAAGGCAAATGATCGATGGCGCTTAGTAGTTCAATAAGTTTCTCATTATCTCTTTTTGTCACTACGGCTAGCGCGCCTTGCCCCGCTGCTGGCGTGAATTGCCTCAAGGGAAAGCGCTCTACGATTAGATGGTGAAGCCTCATTCTTTCAAGTCCTGCTTCAGCCACAATGACGCCGTCAACTTCGCCTCTCTGCACTTTACGAATTCTCGTATCCACATTTCCCCTTATGGGCACCACTTGCAAATCGGCGCGTAGAAATTTGATCTGAGCCATCCGCCTAAGGCTGCCAGTTCCTATGACCGCCCCTTTGGGCAAGCCGAGTAAGGGAACATTGTCTTTGGATATAAGAACGTCATGTGGCGAGCCCCGTTTAGGTATAGCCGCTATCGCTGTTTCTGAAGATTCCATTGTGGGGACATCTTTCAAACTGTGCACTGCGAAGTCAACTTCGCCTTTCGCGATGGCCAAATCTATTTCCTTTTCAAATATCCCTTTCATGTCAATGGTGAAAAGCGGCTTTTTTATCTCCTTATCACCAGTTGTCTTAATAACTTTAATCTTGAACTCTACCTCTGGGTAAATCTGCTTAAGGCTTTCAAGCACGCTTTCCGTTTGTATCAGCGCAAGCTTGCTACCTCGTGTTCCCACAGTTAACATCATTTCAGACTGCCACGCCATCAATTATTTACGGGTTTATCCATGATTTTACGTCCTTAGCGAAATACGTGATTATGAGATCAGCGCCTGCCCGCTTGATCGCCATTAAAATTTCAAGAGCCGCTGCCTTCTCGTCTACGTATCCCATTTTAGCGGCTGCCTTAACCATAGCGTATTCGCCGCTTACATTATACGCGGCAATGGGCACATTGAATCTCGCTTTAGCTTGGCTTATTATGTCCAAATAGGCTAAGGCGGGCTTCACCATAACTATGTCAGCGCCCTCATTTATGTCAAGCGCTATTTCACGCAGCACCTCACGAGCGTTTCCACAGTCCATCTGGTAGACCCGTCTATCGCCCAATTTTGGGGCACACTCAGCTGCATCTCTAAAAGGCGCATAGAAGCAGGAGGCGTACTTCGCGGAGTAAGCCATTATCCCCACCTGACTGAAGCCAGCGTCATCTAATGCTTCCCTGATTGCTTGCACCTGCCCATCCATCATACTCGAAGGCGCCACAACATCTGCACCCGCCTGCGCATGGCTCACCGCAATTTTCTGCAAAATTTCCAGCGTCAAATCATTTGCTACTTCACCGTTCTTCAGCACGCCGCAATGTCCATGCGCCGTATACTCGCATAAGCAGACATCCGTGGCCACGACAATCTCGTCGCCGAATTCTTTCCTTAAGAGCTGAACTGCTTTCTGCACAACACCATCAGCAGCATACGCGGCAGAGCCCTTTTCATCCTTCATGGACGGGATTCCGAAAAGAAGCACTGCCCTCACGCCCTGCTCAACCGCATGCCTAACCTCATCCACCACACTCTGAATTGGCAAACGCAAGTAACCTGGCATGGACTCTATGGGAATCGGCGCGCAAGCATTTTCGTCAACAAAAACTGGATACATAAGGTTGCTTGGGTGAAGCCTAACCTCTCGTATCATATCCCGCATTGCCTGTGTTCTGCGCAGCCTTCTCAACCTGACATCAGGGAAACTCATAATTTCGCTTCATCCCTCCTCGGTTTGATAACTCTCAATTATCCGCTGAGCAGCATTTTGCGCCTCAGCAAATTTACCATCCTTCAATAGCCCCTTAACATGCTTATCTTCAAGTATTTCGTAGATGACTTTTTTCCGAAGCTTCTGATCAGCTATCTGCTGCTTCAGCACCGAGCGAATATGCGCCTGCAGCTTAATCTGCTGCAAATCTTCCTGTGTAATCACCCTCTCAATTTTCTGCCTTAGAAGCTTCGCCATCGCCGGACTTTTTCCTCCGGTGGACACGGCTATTCGCACATCGCCCACCCTCGCAACGGCTGGAAGTATAAAATCGCTTATTGCAGGGTTATCCGCCACGTAAATCATGCAGCCTGCTGCACGGGCAAGCTTGGCAAGCTGCACATTAAGCGCTTGATCGCTTGTAGCCACCGCGAGAACGTCTGGCTTTGGATTTAGCTGATTAAAAAATGCTTCTCCATCATTAATGTCCACTTTCAGCAAACGAATCTTTTTTTCCTCGCCGAGTTTCTCTATTCCGCTTGCAAAGCTTCTACTTGCAACCAAGATTTTCGAGCCTTCGTCCAAGAAGCTTAACACTTTCCTGTAAGCCTCCTCGCCACCACCAACGATAACAACATATTTCCCATCAAACTTGTAGTCAATTATCATGTTCTTTCATTCTCCTTTTTCCTGTGCTTCAAGGCTGAAGCTTGTGAGCGAGTTTTTGAATTTTTCCAAAAATAACTTGTAATCTACCTCGCCCTTCTCTATTGGGGCAGCTAACGCAGCAAGTTTTTTTAGATCCACATAATTCTCCACGCTTTCAAGGGCTTTGCTTCCAAAGTCCTCATATCTTATTTCTACCTCTGGGATCATGCCTCTTCCTTCAAGCTCAATGCGTGGAATGACACCGAGCAATTCAACGCCGACATTGTTGAAGGCACGTTTGATGAGCGCCTTGGCTTCTTCGGTTAGGTAGCTGATTCGCGCTTTGTTCAGGATAACGCCTTTCACCTTCACGCCCAACCGCTTCATAAGCTGCGCGTAGCTGAGGGCGTTTATTACTGCGCCTTCGATTCCCTCTTTATCACAGCTGACAACGAGGACTATGGGCACACCCAGCGCCAATGCCACCTCAGCCGTCGAGGAAGGCCTTGCTACCGATTCGTTAAGCAATCCCGTAAAAGTGTTCATGGCGCCTTCGATTAGAATGAAATCATATTCTTTGCTTGCTTCCTCAGCCACTTCGCGTAGTGGCCGCAGGCCACTTTCTCCAATCTTTATTGAAGAATATGCCTTCATAGGCTCCTTAATCAGATAAAGCGCAGGCACAAGATCGCGTATGTCTCCTCCAATTTTAAGCACTGTCACGTTTAAGCCCCTTTTCCTCAGCGCGCCCGCTATGCCACTTACAACAAAAGTTTTGCCTGAACCGCTGCTTGTCGCTGCTATTAAAAGAAAGACAGGCTTCTTCGGCAAAACAACGGTCTCTCTTTGCGTTTTAATACTGGTTGATATGCCTATTTCGTTTTTCATTTCCTGCTTTAACTTTGAATTCGCTTTCCTTATCGCAGCAAGCTCCTCAGCGGATATACCCAAAGACTTAGTTATGCTCTTAATAATTGATGGATTTCCATCCAGCAAGCCGTGTATGAGCACGCCTACCACATTTCCTTGCTTGTTGGTGACGCCGGATACGATGTCTTGTGGGGCGTTGTGGTAATTGACACGCTGAACATGGGAAACAAGAATCGGCCTTGATTCCTCATGAATTATCATTTTGCCATAAGTGTGGCAGTGGAATCCAGTTACTTCTGCGCCGACAGCGCGAGTCATGAAGCTTTCGCCCACTACAGTGGCGGTGACACGGTCAGTGCATATTAGCGGCTTAAATTCCACATCCAACAATCCAAGACCTTGCCTCAAAATAGGCGTGGCTGATAAACGTCCAATGTCTGTTGCCTTCGAGAGCACCTGTAACCCAGAGCATATGCCAAGCACGAACTTGCCCGCTTCAGCCATACGCAGTATTTCCCGAGCTATGCCGTCTTTTACACTTTGGGATTCTATGAGACTGCCGCCGGGAACTATCAACATATCCAGCGCATCCGAGGCCTTTTCTCCGTGCACCAAACCGTCTTCGCGGACAATGTCGGTAGGCAAGTTTCCAAAATCCTCAAAACACGGTATTGCCCCAGGTAAGTAGGCTAATCCGATTCTGCGCTTTAATTTGATTGCCGGTCGCCCCTTTTTCCTTAATTACGGCAAGGCTTATATTTAAGGCGGTCGGTTTATCCATCCATGCGTTCTTCGGCTAAAAACCTGCACATTATCAATGTGCGAATCACCCATAAAACGGCGCGGCTTCCCCTGATTGAAGCAGTAGTTTTTAAGGAAACAAGAAATGCATTAAGCGCTATTCGTTCTCTGGAGAAGGTTAACGAGTGTGTTCTGCTGCAGACATGCAACCGCATCGAAATTTACGCTGTAAGCGAAGACGGCGAAAAAGCAGCAAAGAGGTTAAAGGATTTTTTAGTGCAAAAAGCAAAGGCATTGGCTGATGAGGTTTCCCGAGCCATAGAGTGCTCTTTGGATGGCGATGCACTCCGCCATATTCTGCGGCTTGCTTCTGGGCTGGAATCAATGGTTATAGGTGAAGATCAAATTCTCAATCAGGTCTGGGATGCCTATTTAGAAGCCGAGTCTGCAAAAGCCGCTGGAATCGTTCTTAAGCACTTGTTTATGCGAGCTGTAAGCGTCGGGAGACGCGTAAGAAAAGAAACAGGTATCAACAAAGGCGCCGTGTCAATTGGATCTGCAGCAGTTGAGCTGGCTGAAACTTTACTGGGTAAGCTTGACCAAAAGAAAATTCTCGTAATGGGCGCAGGAGAAATGGGCACACTTGTAGCCAAGGCCTTAGCGCGTCGTTGCCTTAAGCCTGTTTTCATTGCTAACAGAACATATGAGCGGGCAGTAAAATTAGCCGAAGAACTTTCTGGAAGAGCTGTAAAGTTTGATAGTCTTGAGGAAGTTCTCACAGACGCCGATGTTGTTATCTGCTCCACAGCGGCACCACACTATCTCTTAACCAAGAATACGGTTTCGAAACTAATGAATCAACGCCAAAACGAAGCTGACCTCTTAATAATCGACATTTCAAATCCGCGAAATGTTGAGGAAACAATAAAGGAAGTGCCAAAAGTAAAGCTTTATTGCATAGATGATCTCCAGTTAATCGCTGAAAAAAACAAGCAAAAACGATTGAAAAGCATAGAGAAAGCCTCAGCAATAATAGAGCAAGAATTGGTCTTGCTGAACAGAGACATAAAAATACTGTCCGTCAACGACATAGTCTCATTGCTGTTTGCACGGGCAGAAGAAATAAGGCAAAAGGAGCTTGCTGAAGCGCTCAAAATGTTAGGGCCTCTTGATGCAAGAGAAAAGAAAATAATAGAGGATTTAACGTTTATCCTGCTTAAGCGGACTTATGTGCCTATTGTTGAGAATTTGCGGTCTGCCGCTCTGAGTGATGACAAGAAGCTTATAGAATTTGCAATCAAACTCTTTGGTTTGGAGCCGCACTAAATGAAGTGAACTTTATGGATAAAGTGGGATTAATCATAATCGGGCATGGTAGTAAACTGCCGCATAACAGGGAAAACTTGGAGAAGTTGGCTGAGCTTTTACGCGAGCGCGCCGTGTTCAAGACTGTTGAGATAGCGTTTATGGTTAGAAATACGCCAACGATTTCCGAGGCAATCGAAAGCCTCGCCAAGAAGGGAATCTCAAAAATTGTTCTGGTTCCCGCTTTTCTCGCGCCTGGCGTGCACACCACACGCGAAATTCCAGAACTTATAGCTATGAAAGAGAAAGAGCCTTCGCTGAAAGAGCGTGGAATAGAGCTTGTATATGGCGAACCCTTAGGCGCTGATGCGCGGATAGCCGAGATAATAGAAGAAAAGGCATTAAAGGCACTAGGTCAAGAGGCGCGAGAAACTGCTATATCGACTGATGCATACGCGCTGAAAGCCTCTAACGATATTGTTAAAGCCAGCATGAAGCTTATCAGGCAAGCACTCGGCGACTTCCTGGAAAGCGTGCCGACTTCTCATGTACCCATTATTGAGCGAGTTGTCCATGCTACGGCTGACCCAGAATTCGCCAAGCTGCTGGTTATCAGCGAGAAAGCCGTGGACGCTGGCATCGAGGCAATCAAAGCCGGCGCAAAAATAGTGGCGGACGTAAAGATGGTTAAAGCAGGCATTAACGAGGCGCGGCTGAGAAAGTTCGGCGCTAAGATTCTCACGTACATCGACGATAGACGCGCCATAAAGTTAGCCAATGATGAATCGGTAACGCGGGCTGCTGCTGCAATGCGTTTGGCAGTAAAAGATGGTTTGGACGGCGCAATTGTTCTTATCGGGAACGCGCCGACTGCTGCATTCGAACTTGCTGATGCTGTGAAGCAGGGCTTAGCTAAACCTGCCCTTGTCGTGGCCGTTCCAGTGGGTTATGTTGGCGCTGCCGAGTCGAAAGAGGCCATTTCAAAACTGCCTGTGCCATTCATAATTGTTAGAGGCCGCAAGGGTGGAAGCACCGTGGCCGTGGCAATATTCAACGCTTTGCTCTCCATGGCTGAGCAAGAAGTCAAATCTAAAAGGGATTAACGCAATGGCACGATTTTTGAAGTATGGTCTATCAACCGGCGCATGTGCGGCCGCCGCGGCTAAAGCCGCAGTAACCGCCTTAGTTAGTAATCCTGTTGATAGAGTGGTTATACCCACACCGATTGGTATTCGCTTTGAGATTCCAGTGAAAGAAAGCAAGAAGCTCGGTGATACCGCGGTAGCGATTGTTGTGAAGGATGCCGGAGACGACATTGACGTGACAGATAAATTAGAAATCTCCGCTACCGTAAGGCTTACTGACGACGGCGAAATCATCGTTAAAGGCGATAAGGGCGTTGGTGTGGTAACAAAGCCTGGGTTGCCTGTGCCAGTAGGCGAATCAGCCATTAACTCCGTGCCCAAGGGCATGATAATAGCCGCCGTCAAAGAGGCGTTGCCTACAGGGAAAGGCGCCGAAGTTGTCATAAGCGTTCCTAAAGGCGAGGAGGTAGCGAAAAAAACCTTAAACTCCAAATTAGGCGTCGTAGGCGGCATCTCGATTCTCGGCACGACCGGCGTGGTGAAGCCTCTTTCGCTGGAAGCCTGCAGGCGCTCGCTGGTTCCTCAAATTGATGTGGCGCTTGCAAAGGGTTATGACCACGTTTTTATGGTGCCAGGTAACATAGGCGAACGTATAACAAAGAAACTGTTCAACTTGCCAGATGAGGCAATTATTCAAACAGGCGACTTTGTAGGTTATATGCTTGACAAGGCGGTTGAGAAAGGCATAAAGGAAATCACGCTTCTCGGACACCCTGGCAAACTCGTCAAGTTAGCCGCAGGCATCTTTAACACGCACCATAAGGTGGCTGATGCACGAAGCGAGGTTATCGCTGCTTATGCAGCTGCTGTTGGCGCTGACTCACAGCTTGTAAACAGGATATTAGCATCAAATACCACGGAAGAAGCTATTGTGCTTCTAAAGCAAGCCAATCTGCTAAAGCAAGTGTTCGATAAGATAGCTGAAAAAGTTGCTTTTAGGGTTACGGAAAGAGTGAAGAACAAAATAAAGGTAAATGTGATACTTGTTTCCATGGAAGGCTCCGTATTGGGCACATGGGGAACTGTAAGGAGCGCATAGGAGTGGCTAAAATCACATTAGTAGGTGCAGGCCCAGGCTCGCCAGATTACATCACTCCAATAGCGAGAAGAATCGTGCAAAAAGCGCAATTGGTAATTGGCGCCGAAAGAGCCTTAAACATGCTTCAAAGCGATATAAAAGGCGAAAAATTAGCGTTAACAGCTAAAAACGTGAATGAACTTCTTCAGCATGCAATTATATCCGCCAAGAAAGGAAAAATAGTTGTTCTACTGTCAACAGGCGACCCCGGCTTTTCCGGTTTGCTTGGCACTTTTCTAAGCCTCACACAAGCAAAATCTGTGGAAATAGAGGTTATTCCTGGCGTAAGTGCGCTGCAAGTTTGCGCCGCGCGTCTCTGCATGTGCTGGGATGACGCCTACCTTTCAAGTTTCCACAAAGGCGCAGACAACGAAAAGAAAGCAGAGCTATTGGAAGCCGCAAAAAAAGGCAAAGACATTATCCTTCTTCCAGACCCTAAGTCTTTTCCGCCAGCAGAGATTGCCAAGTTCCTCATAGATAATGGTGTTGACGGCAAAACACCCGTGTTTGTTTGCGAAAATCTCACCCTTAATAATGAACGGATAATCTCAAGTACGCTAGAGGAGATTTCAACAATGAGTTTCAGCTCCTTATGCATATTAGCCCTACGCTCGCCATACAGGCAGGGCGCTGAACGATAAAATGGTGAAACGGTATGTGGTCATATAAAACTCCAGGCATCCCGGACGCCATGTTTATTCAGGATGAGGCAGTGCCTGGACCTACAAAAGAAGAAATAAGAGTGCTGGCAATCTCGAAGGCGCGGCTAAAAGAAGGATTCTGCGTCATCGACATCGGCTGCGGAACAGGCGGTTTAACAGTCGAAGCAGCACTTCAAGTGGCGCCCACTGGAAAAGTTTTCGCTATAGATGAAGACGAAAAGGCTGTGGAATTAACCAAGATCAACGTTGCGAAATTTAATCTTCAAAGCACTGTCCAAGTTATCAGCGGGAAAGCGCCTGAGGTCTTGCTGAATTTGCCCATGGCTGACGCTGTGTTCGTGGGCGGAAGCCGCGCTCTTCGCGAGGTGTTACGTGCTTCCCATCAGAGGCTAAAGAGAAATGGGCGCGTTGTTGTTAATGCGATCCTTTTGGAAACAAGCTTTGCGGCTTTGGATGAAATGAAAAAGTTAGGTTTCAAAGAGATAGATGTAGCAACGGTTTTTGTGGCTAAAGGCTACGTAGTCCCCGCGGGAACGATGATGCTGGCGAGGAATCCTATCACGATAATATCTGCTACAAAAGTTTAGGTGAAGAATGATGGTTGGCAAATTTATCGGCGTAGGCATAGGCCCAGGCGACCCTGAGCTTATTACCGTCAAAGCCGTAAAAACGCTGAAACAGGTTGACGTCATTGCGGTTCCCAAAACTCATGCTGACGCGCCAAGTATGGCATTAAGCCTTATCAAGCATATTTTGGAAGAACGGATGAAACCAGCCGAAGTACTTGAATTAGTCTTTCCAATGACAAAGGATGAGCTTGAAGTTAAGAAACTCTGGGCTAAAAACGCGCTTATAATCGCCGAAAAAGTTGAAAAGGGAAAAACTATTGCCTTCATCACCCTCGGCGACCCCTTATTCTACAGCACATTCATCTATCTCTTCCAAACAATACGCCAGAAATACCCTCATATAGCGTTGGAGATAATTCCAGGCGTAACTTCTTTAACCGCCTGCGCCGCACGAGCCCAGATACCTTTAGCTGAAAAAGATGAAGTAGTTGCCATTATTCCCTCAGACCTTGACTTTAAGCTTATTGAAGAAACCGCTGGGCATGCCGATACGCTGGTTTTCATGAAGTGTGCTCACCGCTTCAAGGCTATTATCCCAATCTTGAGGGAGGCAGGTTTTACAGAAAACGCTACAGTAGCATTGGTTCGAAGATGCGGAATGCCCGCCGAAGCGGTTGCTGTTGGTCAGCTTGCGGATGCGGAAGGCTGGGCGATTCCCGAGGATTACTTTTCTATGGCAATAGTAAAAAGGAGCGAGCTTCCAATTAACAGGAGATAAAAAAGGGAGGTTTTGCTGTGAGTCAAGTTGTCTTCATCGGCGCAGGCCCAGGCGACCCTGAGCTAATCACCATCAAAGGAAAGAAGATGCTTGAAAAAGCAGACATTGTCATATACACTGGTTCACTTTTGAATCCTGAAATTCTCAAGTACGCTAAGCCCGAAGCTGAGCTTTATGACAGCGCCAAGATGCACCGGGAAGAAGTTTTCGCAGTATTTGCTAAAGCGGCGAGAGAAGGCAAGCTTGTGGCGCGGGTGCATGATGGCGACCCCAGCTTTTACGGTGCAATTCAAGAGCAGATAGCCTTTCTAGAAAAAGAAAAAATCTCCTACACCATAATTCCAGGCGTAAGCTGTCTGCAAGGTTCCGCAGCAAGTCTCAAGCGAGAATTAACTTTGCCCAATGTCTCGCAGACGGTTATTATCACGCGGCCTGAAGGCAGAACACCAGTGCCCGAGTCTGAGAGCATACGAAAGCTGGCGCAGCATCAAGCTACCATGGTCATTTTTCTCGGCACGCCACAAATAGCCGAGGTTGTTGAGGAACTTAAGAAAGGCGGCTACCCTAACGACACGCCAGCCGCAGTGGTTTACAAGGCAACGTGGCCTGACCAGAAAATTGTAAAGGGCACTTTAAGCGACATAGTTGAGAAGGTGCGGGCTGCGGGAATAACCAAGACGGCTCTAATCTTCGTGGGGCAGGTTCTAAATCCTGAGGCATTTGACTTTTCCAAGCTTTATGAGCCTTCCTTTACCACTGGCTTCCGCAAAGGCGTTGAAGATGTTTGAGAAGGGCATAGCTGTTATTGCAGTAACTCGCCGTGGAGTTGAAACTGCCCTTAAAGTTAAAGCGGCATTAGACACCTTGGGTTTTCCCTGTAAAGTGTTTGCGCCAGAAAAATACAGTCAAGCAGGCGTATTTTCCTTAGAAACGAAATTAGATGAGTTTATAAAGGAAATTTACAGAAAGGTCGACGCTATAGTAGCGGTTATGGCTGCTGGCATAATAATTCGCGCAGTTGCGCCATATCTCGAAAGCAAGCTTGTTGATCCCGCTGTTTTATGCGTTGACGCGTCCGGACGCTTTGTCATCAGCCTTCTCTCCGGGCATTATGGAAGAGCCAACGAACTCGCTAGGTTACTTGCCGAGGGTGTAGGCGCCGTGCCCGTTATAACCACAGCATCTGACGTCATGGGGAAACAGAGCATCGAAGAACTTGCGTTGACGTTGCATTTATCAATAGAAAACCCTGAAAGTCTTGTAGCGGTAAACTCGGCGCTTGTAAACGATGGCTGCTTAATTCTTGTCTTGGTTGGCGACGTAAAAGTTCCCGCAAGCAGTATTTCCAGTTATGAAATAAAAAAGGTAGACACCATAGAGGAGGCAATAGAGATTGTGAATAGTTACGATGCAGGAGCCATCATCACAAAGGAAAATGTGCCTAAAGCAAAGTTAACAAAGCCTGCGGCTGTGCTCAAGCCAAGAATGGTGGTTGTAGGCTTAGGCGCAAGGCAAAGTGTCAGTGAAAGCGAGGTTATAGATGCTGTGAAATATGCTTTGGCGCGTGTGGATATTCCGATAGAGCGTGTTGATCGCTTAGCAACAGTCAGCATAAAAAAGGATTCACCCGCTATTATGAATGCCGCCGAAAAGCTAGGGTTACCCATCACTCTTATAGAAGTTGAAGCGCTTCGCGCCTTTAAGCATGAAGACCTTTCACCAGACTCGCCTATAGTGGAACAGAATATTGGTGTTGGAGGAGTATGCGAACGAGCAGCATTGATAGAAGCAGGAGCAAAAGCGAAACTAATCCTGAAAAAAATAAAGCTGAACGGCGTGACAGTGGCCATAGCCGAGGGCGAATAAGCATAGTGGGCATAGGCCCTGGTGCCCTCGAGCACCTTACGCCCAAAGCTAAGCAAGCCATAGAAACCGCTGACGTTGTCATAGGCTATAGAACCTACCTCAAACTGATCCAGCCCATCATCGCGAGCAACGCAGAGGTCATCTCCGGCTTCATGGGGCAAGAAGTTGAAAGAGCACGAGCAGCCGTAGCAAAGGCTCTGGAGAACAAGCACGTAGCTGTCATCAGCAGCGGTGACCCAGGTGTTTACGGCATGGCTGGCGTAGTTTTAGAAGTCGCGGCGCATGAAAAAGCGGATGTGCCCATAGAAATTATTCCAGGCGTAACCGCCGCCACCGCTGCGGCGGCAGCGCTTGGCGCGCCATTGGTTGGTGATTTCGCTGTTGTAAGCCTCAGCGACCTTTTGACTCCATGGGAACTCATCGAAAAAAGGTTACATGCTGCTGCCAAAGCTGATTTCGTAATTGTGCTATATAATCCCCAGAGTCAAGGTCGCAAAGAACCGTTGGTACGGGCGCATCAAATCCTGCTTCAGTACAGAAGCCCAGATACCCCCGTAGGCATAGTTAAAGCGGTTGGGCGAGGCGGCGAAAAAATGGCAGTCACCACGCTTGGAGGCATGCTTGACTACGAAATAGACATGGCTACAACAATAGTTGTGGGTAACTCAACCACGCGCGTTATAAATGGGCTAATGCTCACGCCGCGGGGATACAACCTACACGAGCGCTAGCCTATAAGCAGCCAAAACGCCAAAACAAGAAGCACTACCCCGCTAACTTTGGGGAAATATTTCTCGTATTTGCTGATTCTTGCTTTAACCCTCTCGTACATTTTTATTCCAACAATAGTGACGCTCACCAGTCCTGCCGTCACAGCTAATCCATAAGCTGCCATCATAAAAAGCGGGTTAACCCCGCCCATCGCCAACGCGAGAAGCGCAAATTCTTCTTCATGAGCGAAGCCTAAGAAAAACGCGCAACTCGCTATTTTCCATAAGCTGAGATTACTCATTCGTTTTGGATGAAAATGCAGATGTGTATGCCAGCCAATGTCTGGATGTTCATGTGCATGTTCATGCTCGATGTCTTCAGCGTTATCATGCAGGTGGCCATGCTGGCTTTCCAGTTCAGATTCCGTTTTCTCCATGAAAAACTTGACTGACAACAGCACTAACGCGGCGAATGCAATGTATTTGAGAATAGGGCTTGTGAAGTTTATCAGCGTGCTTGCTACAACATAGATTATTACAACGGTGATTGAGGATATAAAGTGAAAGAATGAAATTATGCTTGAGCTGACTAACGCGTAAAAAGTAGGCTTCGAGGTCCGCGCCGAATACAATAATGCAATGGGCCAGCCATGTCCAGGTTCCAATCCATGCAGCAACCCTATCGCAACAACACCTATTAATGCTGGATCAAAGGCGATGTCCATGTACTAATTCTCTTTTGCCTTTTCAGATTCTAAAAGCCTCAATATTTCTTTTCTTGCCTCACTTATAGTGAGTGGAAGACGCGGGTTAATCGGCAGGTTATCTTCTTTCCTAAGAACCTCAAAGAGATGCGTTATCCGAGGCGACCGCAAATTAACGCTCCGAATCAATTCCGTGTCTGAGAATAGCTCTGCCGGCGCACCTTCCGAAACAAGTTTTCCCTTATTCAATATATACAGTTTGTTAGCAAACAGAGGCACCATATCCACGTCATGCGTAGCCAATATCAAGGTGAGCCCAAGCTCCTTGTTAAGTCGCAGAAGCAAATGCAATATCTCACTTGTGCCGCGCGGATCCAGATTTGATGTTGGCTCATCCAAAATAATGGCGTCAGGCTTCATGGCGAGCACGCCCGCAAGCGCAACCCGCTTCTTTTGCCCAAAGCTTAGAAAATGCGGCGGCTTCTCTGCGTACTCGCTCATGCCCACAAGCTTAAGTGCCTCGTCCACCGCCTTCCGCACTTGATCCGCCGGTTGCCCAAGGTTCAGCGGCCCAAAAGCAACATCCTGCCTTACAGTTGGCGCAAAAAGCTGGTCATTAGGATCCTGGAATACGAAGCCCACATGCCTTCTAAGCTCAAGCAACGCCTTAGGCGCGTACTCCAGCGGCTTATCCTCAAAATAGACTTTTCCCGAAGTCGGCTTTAGTATGCCAATCAAATGTAGAAGAAGCGTGGTTTTTCCCGAACCATTAGGTCCCAGAAGCGCTATTCTCTCGCCCTTAGCGAAGCTCAACGATATATTATCCAGCGCAACGGTGCCGTCGGAATATTGATGTGACAAATTTTCCAGTCGGAAAAGCATTTGCGCTACACAATCCTAATGTTAACTGTTAAATATGCAACTATAACAAGAGCAACAGCAAAAAGAGTGATTCCTGCTAATGCTGCATTGCTTGGCTTTGGCACGTCTTCAAGAACACGGATGTTGCCGTCGTAGCCTCTGGCACTCATGGCAGTGAACGTTCGTTCCCCCTGATCTAAAGTTCTTATAAAGAGATTCCCGATAAGCATAGATAACGACCGGAGTTTCTTTAACCAGCTGGAGTATCCGAGGCGCAGCTCTTGAGCGATATGCATGGTTTCCATGACTTCTATGAAGACGAATATATACCTATAAATGAGTAATGACATTTCCACTATTATCTTGGGAACATGTGCCTTTCGGAGAATTAGCAGTATACTTGTCATAGGCGTTGTCAGCACAAGGAAAAACTGGCTTGAAAGCGCCCCTGCTACCCTGAAGAACGTGGTGAAACCTGTTGCTACCCCGTCCCTGAAAATAGTCCATCGCAACCCAAGCAAGTTTACTTCCGTAAGTGGTTCTAGGTAACCGAAAAAGAGCGCAATTATGACGCAGGTCAAGGCAACAATCACCGTTGGATACCACAGCAGCCTAAGATAGAAGCGCCATGGGATTTTCGCGCATAACAAAATCATGACGGTGGTTGTTAAAAACACGGTTATGGGCACAACTGGAGACGGCGACAAGACGCTTATGAGTAGCAGTGAAAGTGCAAAGAAAAGTTTGGTTACTGGACTATTTTTTGATAGGGCATTTGTATAGGCGTATCTGTCAATTTCCGCTGATAAATTAAAGTGACTCATCTCTGCCCAGCATCTTCGCATATGCGCAACTTATTCTTTTGCTCTTTTCCCCTTCTCGTATCCAATAAAATAGCCGATTATGATTGCGCCTATTGCTGCTTGAACCGCAAATAACAAGCTCTCTATTTCGCCGCTTGGAGGTTCCCATATAGGCGTAAACCACGGCTCGTAACCCTGCTCGCTTAAGGCTTCTTCCGCAGCGCTGTCTGCGCCACCAAATTCCGCCGAGGGATGCATTATCAAAGGTGTAACAAAAAGCGCAAGCATTATCACTATCAGAATAGCATACTTTATTTTCGTCTGCATCTACTCTGCATCCTCCTGAGACTGTAAACCAACACGCAATCCAAGCACATTCATGGCACTAAGGAGCTTTCCCTTATACTTCACTAAGAAATCAAAAAGGAAAATCGCCAATATGCCCTCGCCTATTGCCAGCGGAATCTGCGTTATGGCGAAAATTGATCCAAAAGTTATGAAAGAATCCATAAAACTTGTTGATGGAAACGCAAGCGCAAGCTGTAGAGACGTGGTAACGTAAGTGCTTAGGTCCGCAAGGGCAACGGCTATGAACACTCCTACTGATGTTGGTAAACGCGCTTTTTTGCTGACAACCCATAAGGCATAGCCCACCACGGGTCCTACTATTCCCATTGAAAAAATATTTGCGCCCAGCGTAGTTAAACCGCCATGCGCCAGCAATAAAGCTTGAAAAAGCAAAACTATCGCTGAGAGAACCGAGGCAATTGCTGGCCCGAGCACTACGGCTGCCAGTCCTGAGCCCGTCGGGTGTGAGCAGCTTCCTGTTACGGATGGCAGCTTAAGCGCCGAGAGCACAAAAACAAATGCACCCATCACCGCGAGAAGCGGTTTGGCTTCAGGAAATTTTTCTGTAAGTTTCTTAAGCTGGTAAATACCGAAAATTACCACTATAATTGATATTACAAACCATATTTCCCACCATGGATGAGGTAGAAAGCCTTCCATTATATGCATTTTATCCCCTCGGTTTGGATAAACCATCCGAAGATTTATAAATGTTTGTTAAACTAAAGTTTAAGTCGGGTTGATTAAGTTGCCTCAACGTCATCCACTACTCCTACGCGACAAGGGCGAATTCACCAAATTTCAAATCTTATTTGAGATCATGCGAAACCAACCGCATATAAAACAGAAAGACATAAGCGAAGCCCTTGGAATCACAATACAAGCCGTCTCAAAACACTTCAAAACGTTGATGAAGGACGGTCTATTAGAGGCTGGATCTGAGCGTGCGGAATACAGGCTAACCGCCAAAGCCTATGAGAAACTCCAAGACTACCTAAAGAACATAGACGACTACGTTAAAATGATCAAGACTAATCTAAAAGTTGAACGCCTCTTACCCGCTATAGCAATGCAGCCAGTAAAAGCAGGCGACACAGTTGGCTTAGTCATGAAGGATGGTGTTTTATGCGCCGTAGCCTCTGCCAGCGCCAACGTTGAAGCCTCTGGAATAGCAATTAACGATGCAAACGCCGGTGAAGATGTAGGCTTAAAAGAAGTGAAGGGCAAAGTGAAAGTGCATCCTGGCAAGGTTCTTCTTGTTAGGCTACCCAGCATAAAAGAAGGCGGCTCAAGAGCCGTTGACATCGCTAAAGTTAGAAAGTTACATGACGCATTCAAGCCCGACAGAATAGGCGTCGTAGGCGTTGTTGGCAGAGCCGTTATGAACAAGATAGGCCTTAAAGCGGACTTTGAATTCGGCATCAGCCGCGCAACCGCCGCCGCCGCATCACGCGGACTTAACGTTTTTGTTCTCGTCGTGGGCAGAATGGCTAATCACGTAATCGATGCAATAGACTTGGAAAACTTTCAGCATGCCACGCATATAACCTATGAAGTTGAAGATGCACGAATCCCTTAGCAAATTACCAATACTCCACTTCCGTGGCTGTCCTTTTTCATCCTAATAGGCGTCGGCGCCGCCTTCTTTGCCGGCTGCGCATTAGCATTAAAACGCGCTAGCGTGTAAGAAGCCTTCTGGAGCTGTGGTGCTTTTCTTTAAAAATATTCGTGAAGTTAATCGTATATTGATTTTCTTAAGCCTACATCCAAAAATATTACGATCTCATCCTTTCGTTTATCATGTAGATTACGCGATATTTGTCTACGCGTCATCTCCACAGGCCGAAGTTTTCCACGCAATTTGATGCTTGAATATGGATTTGTAGCGGTCTTGAGCTTTTAGAATTTGCTTTTTACCGTCTTTTGGTAGTTTGTTGAATTTTCTTATGAAGCTTCTTGTAAAAACCGTTTTGTACGGCAAAGTTTAGTCCTTCATCAAGACTTCTCTAATCTCTTCAGGACTTTTTACTGTAGCAACTTCTTTTTTCTTATGTTCCTGTAGACTTTTTTTGATTCTTTCCAGTCCTTCCTTATTCGAGAGCTCCTCTAAAGTAGCAAGGATCTCCTCTATTCTATCAAAATGCTCGTAAAGTTCTCTTAGGAGAGGACGAGGAATCGAAACAACTTCTGCCAACCAATTCACCATGCTTATAATAGTAAGCATAATGGTAATTAATCTTATTTAAAAGGAAGGTTTCAAGATTTTATAAAGAAATGACTATTTTAATATAAAATAGTGATGGGCTTTGCCGAGGCTTCCAAGAGAAGCTGTTGATTACATCAAACTTGCCCAAACAAGTTACTCAAGGATAATCCAACATGTGCAGAAGAAGTGGAATCGCCATATTTCAAAAGGTCTTGTTAGCTATTGCCGAGGAGACAAAATTGGACGTACCCAAATACTTTCCAAAGAAAGCGTTGCCCAACCCGAATGGGACTGGCTTGTCGGATTATATTACGCTGATGGTTGCAAATTTGTAGATAAGCATCATCACATTGTAGCTTTTACAACTGCTTCAGACAAAACTGAAATAAAGACTAGTTGCGATTTTAGAAAAATTGAGATTGAAAGTTAGAGTATCAGCAGTAAAAGACGAAAAAGCCGTAGACATCAGAGTTTGTAATAAGAACCTGTACTTTATTTTACCCGATAAGACCAGCGGCTTCGTTCCTCGTTCACCTTTAGCCTTTCTAGCTGGGTTGTTTGACGGAGATGGGCACATCAAGCAGTATCCATGTGGCGAAAAATGGATTTTTAGTCAAGCCAAGTTTCCCCATTTGGTTAAGCAAGTCACCTCGATTGTTCAGAAATATGGGAAAACATCGATACGTCTTCAGCAACGCAGTAATAACGTAGGCAAGCCTGTCTATAGGGTTTCCATTCTGAAAGATGCCAGAAAAGCTCTTTCATGCAATGAATTCGCAGAGTATTGCGTTCGTTTAAAAATTAATAGTCGGGCGGGCAGGACTTTCATGAAGTGAAACCTTCATTTTGAATTCGCCGAGCTGGAGTTGCTGCTCGCAGCTCTCCTGCGACGCTCCGGTTTCTGCTTGTGTGCCCGGCAGGCTGGGTGATGCCCACCATGGGTGGACTTCTACAGCGTCTCCGTCAGCCAAGCCCTGTTAGCTGACTCGGAAGCTCTGCCAGGCTGAGCTACCGCCCGACTAAAACCATTAGGATGAAATGAAAGAATTTATGTGTTTTGGCATGTTCAGATAAGCTTTAATTGTTCGAGCGCTTAACGCGTCTTGAAATAAGCTTAGTGGTGTGGTCTGTTGAAAACGATTGGTGTGGTAACTCCTGGCGGGGACGCGCCTGGCATGAACGCTGCTATCCGCGCTGTAACCAGAATCGCCCACTCACATGGCCTTCAAGTTCTAGGTTTTGAGCGCGGCTGGGACGGGCTGCTGACAAATAGGCATCAGCACTTGACTCCGCGCGCTGTAGGAGGCATAATTCAGCTCGGCGGCACAATGTTGCACACTTCCCGATGCCCAGAATTCAAAAGGCCGGAAAACGTTAAACGCGCGGCTGAAACTCTTGCCGAGAATAAGGTGGATGGTTTGGTGGTTATCGGCGGAGACGGCTCCTTTAAGGGCGCGCTTGACTTAAGCCGGGAAAGCAGCACGCTTATGGTGGGCGTACCTGCCACAATAGACAATGACGTTTATGGAACAGACGAGACCATCGGCTTCGACACGGCTGTGAACACTGCAGTCGCCTCAATTGACAAAATCCGGGACACCGCAATTTCGCACGAGCGAATCTTCATAGTGGAGGTCATGGGGCGCCAAAGAGGCTTCCTTGCCTTGGAAGTAGGCTTAACCGTAGGCGCTGAAGTGATTCTCATTCCAGAGCATGAATGCGCGATTGATCAGGTTGCTGAAGTGTTAACGCGAAATGCACAAAAAGGCAAACGCGCCGGCATAATCGTCGCCGCTGAAGGTGTAGGCGACACCAGAAAAATCGCAGAGGCAATCGCAAAGAAAACAGACTTCGAGGTGCGCTTATCCATCGTCGGCTACGCTCAAAGAGGCGGTAGCCCCACAGCGCGTAGCAGGCTTTTGGCCAGCCTTTTCGCCGAAAAAGCCGTTGACCTCCTGGTTCATGGGCAAGGAAACAGGGTGGTTGGTCTGCAAAACGGTGCAGTCACAAGTGTGGAGCTTAAGGAAACCTGTGAAAAGCAGAAGCCATTGGATTTGCGTCTGCTGGAGCTGGCTGAGATGCTATCGATATAGGCAACGTGTCAGCGGAGTAACGCCTCATGTAACGCCTCATAGATCTTAAGCGTTTCCTCAGCAACCTTGCGCCATGTAAAGTATTCCAGTACTCTTTTGCGGCCGTTTTCACCCCAGTTTCTCGCCTTCTCAGGGTTCTTAAGCGTCTCCTTTATGCCCCAGGCTATGTCCGCCGGATCCTCGCCGTTGATATGTATGCCTGTCTGATCCACGCCGGAGCTTACCACCTGCTCCTTAAAACCTACTACGCCTCGAGCGCCTACAACCACAGGCCTCTCCATAGCCATCGCTTCCAAACTGACTATGCCGAAGGGCTCATAAATTGAGGGGAAAACGCAGACGTCTGCGGCAGCATAATGTAGTATCCGCTCGTTTTCGGGCACGAAATCAAAACGGTAAACAACCTTATCTTTTATGCCTAGTCTGCCCGCGGTTTCCACAATGTCGGTTTGCTCTTCTCCCTTGCCGAGAATAACCAGTTTAGTATGCGGGTACTCTCTTAGAACGCTGGGCATCGCCTGCAAAAGGTTTCTTACGCCCTTAACCCAGGTGAGCCTTCCCACGAAAAGAAGCATGTTCCAGTCTCGCGGCACATTGTATTTTTCGCGGATTTTATCCACCTCTTCCTTGCTGCACTTGCGCGGGTCGTAGCGTTCAGGATCCACGCCATTCCAAACCACGCTGATTTTCGATTGAGGCCAACCGTGTCGTATCAGGTCCTCTTGCATGGCATAGCTGACTGTTATTATTCTATCAGCGTTCTGCGCCATAGCCCATTCCAGATGCGAAACCACTTCGGAGCCTTGGCCACCGCTTCTTCCCCACTCTGTGCTGTGCACATGGAAAACTACGGGGATTTTTGTTTGATTCTTGATCACCAAGCCTGCGATGCTGCTCAGCCAATCGTGCACGCACACTACATCGAACTTGTAGTGTTCTTTTTCTATTAGTTGATGAATGAATTTTGTCGCGCTGAGAATGTTGTAGATAAAGATGTCGTTGAAGAGCCTTATGTTGGTGCCCCAACGCTTTAAGTCGTCAATCACGAACATTGGAAAAACATTGCTCGCATCCGCGATTAACGGCCTGTGAACCTCGACCCCTTTCAAAATTTCCCGTGTTCTTAGGTTGCCTGGATTAAGCGTGAAAACTGAGACATCATGGCCTATGTCAACAAATTCGTGTGTTATATAGCCTGCATAGGTACCTAAGCCACCAACCAGCTGAGGCGGGTATTCCCATACAAAAAAGCCGATTCTCAAAATTCCCACCGTCAAGCGCTAACCTTTGTTATTAGGTGCTTCTTTAATTTATAGCTTCTTTTATGCCTACCCATGTACATGCAACTGCTTTCTAAAGAACTGTGCCTCCTATAAAGTTATTAAAAAGAAAATGGTTGAATTGAATGTATGTGCCTTTGAAATTTGAGGTTTAAATATCCATGGTTATTTTTTATAGGATTGCTACTGAACTTCCAGCCAGCTACATGGAAAAACTATTCGCTTTTATTCACACGCAGTACCTGCTTCCTCAAAAGCAGCGATTTGCAAATATTTCTCGAGAAATTGTAGGCGGCTTTGCTTTTCTTTCCTATATGGTTCTTAACGAGCAGGGTGCGCCTCTGCTCAAAGTTGAAGTTAAGGGTACGGCGCCGTTAGAGTTGACGTTGACGCCGATTGCAGCGGCGGTTTCTGCTATGGCTATAGAAGAGGCGAAGCAGGATATTGTTATTGCAGTGCAGATTTTCGAGGAGCATGCCAGAAAATCAACTTTATATTTCGCTTGGAGCGAAGGAGAAAAGATAGTTCCGGAAACACTTGAGAAGCAAAAGTCTTTTAACCGCTTGTTTCTCGAAACACAAATTCTCTTCTTTGTTGTATTCATTGCTTTCGGCATGTTGATTTTTCTACTGTTGGCGACGCTATATCCTGAAGCATTTTGGATTGCACCGCTGATTCTTATTGCAGTGCAGTTTATCTTCGTTTTCTATTCCAGCAGCTTTATTACGCGAACAGCTGATTGGCGCGTCACCGCCGCCAATCCATCAATACATCTTCTAAAGTATAATCTACCAATCCACGCAAATGAGGCAGTTAGGCCGATGCTCCCGCCGGCTCAGATGTTAGCGATAAAGAAGGAAATTTACAATGAACTTCTATCTAAGCAAGGCGAAATTCGCTGTGAAGAAGCACAGCAAATCTTCAGTAAATACGGCATAGAATGTCAACCTGAAAACCTTTCGGTGAAAAAAGTGAACGTTTACGAGCTAGTGAAAAAGGTGGCGGATAAATTCGGTTTTCCAGTTCCCAAAATTGTCGTTTCAAACACCATGATACCCAATGCTGCAGCGGCAGGTCCAAGTCCAAGCCGCGGCATCGTTTTGATAACCACCGGCCTGCTGGTTCAGCTTGAAGAGGATGAGGTTATCAGCGTTTTAGGCCATGAATTCGGGCATCTTAAAGGGCGTGATCCACTTATCCTTTACGGGTTAACTTCCTCAGAGTTCCTCTTCAGATTCTACGTGCTGTTTCCGCTGTTTCCATTTCTCTTCTCCTCCTTCCTGTTCTTCATCTATTTCTGGGCTGTTATGACCGTAATATTTTTCATCGCTAAGTTCTTCGAGGCACGCGCAGACCTCGTATCCGCCATCAAAATGGGCAAGCCTGAAGTTTTGGCAGAAGCTCTCGAAAAAATTGGTTTCCAGAGGCTTTTGTATGAACGGGCTCCGTCTTTCAGGGTTCAAGAATGGCTGGGATTAGATCCGCATCCGCCCATCTACTTCAGGGTAAATCGCTTAGAGCAGCTTAAAAGCGTTGAGAAAATCAAGCATCCTCTGCTAAGGTCAATTAAGGATGTCATTTCAGGGTTCACAGAAAGCCTGTGACCGTTCCAATGAAGAATTAATGTTTTTGGAGGCAAAAGAAATATGTGCCAATGATGTAGAACTTTGGTTGAGGCTGAAGCCTTTGAAACTTATATACATCGCCATTGACGGCATGGGCGACCTGCCAATCGCCGAGCTTGGAAATCGAACTCCCTTGGAAATGGCGGAAACTCCCTACATGGATTTTCTCGCCAAAAACGGAAAAACTGGCTTGATGTATACCGTCCGCCGCGGGATTGCGCCCGAAAGCGATGTCGCAGTTATTTCGCTTTTAGGTTATGACCCCTTCAAGTATAGCACAGGCCGCGGCGTGATTGAGGCCGTCGGCGCGGGCTTAAGCGTTGCGGATGGAGATTTGGCTCTGCGGTGCAATTTCGCCACTTTAGGCCCGGGAAGAAGAATAATTGATAGGCGGGTGGCGCGGAGCTTAACCACAGAAGAAGCCACGGAGCTGAGTAAAGCGGCTAATGAAAATATAAAGTTGGAATCATGTCCTGCGACGTTTGAATTTAGAAACACGCTGGGGCACCGCGCAGTCCTAGTTTTCAAGGGCGAAGGACGATGTCTGTCAAGCAGGATAACGAACAGCGACCCAGCTTACACGGTAATAAACGGTATAGGCGTGGCTACACCTAATGTGGAAATGGTTCTTAAGAAGGCTGAGCCGCTAGACGATACGGAGGAAGCACGGAACGCAGCGGCGCTCGTGAACGAGTTCACCGAGAAAACGCATGAACTATGGGATAATCACCCGATAAACCAGAAGCGCGCTGCAGAGGGCAAACTGAAGGCAAATGTTGTGCTTAGCAGAGACGCTGGAAGCCAACTGCCAAAGTTCTTCAACATCAGCGAACGGTACAATGTGCGGTTTGCGGCGCTTGCTGACATGCACGCGGAACGTGGAATCGCCCATTTAGCCGGTATGCAAGCGTATCTTCTGCCGCCGCCCTCAGGTGATCTTGAAATGGACTGTGAGCTTAGAGTGCAGAAACTGCTGGAGATGCTGCCAAGTTATGATTGCTTTTACATTCACCTAAAGGGGCCGGATGAGCCTGGCCATGACGGCGACTGCTGCAAAAAAGCCGCGGTAATCTCTGCCATTGACAAATTCTTCTTTGGCAAGCTACTAAAGGCGATCTCGCTGAAGGAGCATATCATCTGCATCACGTCGGATCACGCGACGCCCTGTGCTTTGAAAGTCCATAGCGACACACCTGTTCCAGTACTCGTTTCAGGCGGTAAAGTGAATAGTGATGGAGCAAGCAAATTCTGCGAAAAAACTTGCGCCCACGGAAGCCTAGGCGTTATAGAGCATGGCTACGAGCTTATGCCAAAACTTATGAAGTTACTTAAAAAATAAAAAGCGAAGGAAAAGGCCCTTTTTTTCCAGCCTATTTTATGGGGCTAATATGACCTTGATCTGCCTCTGTATCCGCCGCTGCGTCTGTCTCTAAATCCGCCGCCGCGTCTGCCACCATACCCGCCGCCACGCCTGAATGGCCTGCGTTGCTGCTCGTATGTTTTGCTGGAAACGTTGTTTTCAGTGTTAACTTCGCCTGCAAACGGCTCCTTTGCCATCTCAAGCTTTCCATATTTGCCTACGTTGAGGCGCATGTTGCCCTTGAAGAGCGTGACATACCCGTTTTCCAAGCGCACCGTGTCATTCTCATTCACTTTCTCGATGTTGTCGTCCCAAAGCGTTAGGTAGATGCTGCCTGTTTCGTCGCCAACTAAAGCGTCGCAAACCTTGTGCGGCGAACCATCCTTGCCCATTGGAATCTCGCGTATCTCGCTTTTTGAAACCACTTTCGCGGTGACGTTAACTGCTCTTGACTGCGGTGTCAACTCGCCGACTTTAGCTTCCACTGGTTGTTTTTTGTTTTCGAAAAAACCTTCAACAGCCAAACTTAATTCAACCCTTATTTCATTAAACCATCAGACACTAAAACATGGGCGCACTTAAGTGTTTTGGTACGGGATTTTGCTTTTTTCTCTATTTTGTGTATTGAGTATACATTATGCTAATTGGAGATTTCACATCTTTTATTGTATCGCACTTTTCTCTCTTCATTTTACTCACTGTTTATCTTGCTCTCCAATAGGGATTGTGCACATTGGTGGCAGTAAAGTTTCCATGCACCGTCAGGGTATGTGGCTTGATAGTCTACACCTATTTTTTGACATTTTGCGCAGCGCTCGCTAGGAAAAAGACTTGAGGTTATCCGCGCTAGTTGAGTGGGTGATGAGACAGGTGAGACATATGAGTCAGCACTTTTATTCAGCTTTTCCATATACTCTTCAAAAACTTTGGGTAAAAGAGATGTCTCACTTGTCTCACTTGTCTCATTTAATCCGTCTTCTTGTTCATCCTTGTTGACTTGGATGCCGCGCCATGCCCTTTCTCTGTTTACCCCCACTCTACATTCTGTTACCCGAGGAATCGCCTTTATCCGCCGCGTGAACGCCTCCTCTCTTTCAATCGGTATATCATGTGTTTCGCAATAACTCTTATAATGCATGTAGAGCTGTTTTCGCGTGATCACTGAGTCGCTTTTAGGTACAATGCATTCCTGGATAAATGCGCCGATTGTGTCGCTGTTCCGTTGAAACTCTATCTGCGTTTCCCGCTGGCTTTTTGTGTTTGTGAATTTTCGATTCTTAAGTAGCCTAGCTAGTCCTTCCAGCATCCAGTTTAGGATGCCGCTGCGCTCCTGTGGATCGGATAGCCATGTTTCTTCTATATTCTGAATCTGTTTAGATCCAGTAAAAATGTATGGAAAACGGATGATCAGTAATCGGTCCCAGAAAGCAATTGTATCATCATAGACTCGTGGAAAGCGGTTAGCTATGATTGTGATTTTTGCGACGTTGAGAAAGCACAATAACTTGTTTTTTCCTTTCTGCTCAGCATGTATCATATCTTGCCCTGTTAACCGTTTGAATACCTCAGTGCTGAGCACCTTGCCCATTGCTGGTTCACTACAGATTGCGAACAATTTGCCGTAGAGCCGCTGAAGCGAGGAGCGCGCGTTATCGTTCATATCCGATAATCGGAATGTTGTGGTACATTCGCTGAGCAGTGCCTGCATAGTTCTTGCCCATACGCCCTTTCCATTCCTTCCAGTCCCATAAAAAAACGCCATGAGCTGGAAGCGATAGTCCGGCAAGAGCAAATAGCCACTCCATTCCTGCAGTGCCAACGCATCGTCTTCTGGAAGGATCTGCTTAAAAGCAGAGAACCAACACTTTTGATGATTACGCCTGCTATGGCAAAGGCACTTCATAATCAATTTTTCAACCACCTCATAGCCAAAATTCAAAACCACCCAGCTCATAGACTGCAATATAATCCACAACCCAATAGAAACACCCACAAATGAAAGTCACAGCAATTTGACCTGGACACCAACATGAGCTGCTAATTATTGCGGGAACAACTGAAAAACCGTAGGCGGCGGAGACTCCACGAATTTAGAGTTAGACACACGTTTCTGTTTTCATGAATGTATCCTTGAAGTAAAGCGATGCACCCTGCTCTGTTACGCTTTGAACAGAGAGGCACACAAGCGCGGCAGGGCTATATGGCAAAAAGGATATATGCACTTTTGGCAATATGGCTGTATGGTAATGAAACTTGACATTACGCGTTCAAATTGACAAACAACTTGAACAAAAATTCAGAGAACTCGCAATGAAAAAGTTTGGATACTCAAAAGGAGCGCTAAGCAAAGCCGCTGAAGAAGCCTTCATGCAGTGGACTCTAGCGCAGGAAAAAGAAAAACTAAGCTTCAACCAAGACCCCGTAGAAGCCATAGATGGGCTTCTCTCAAATGTCAACACAGACTCAGTTACACTGCAGCATGAAGCACAGCAGCTCTGGGCTATCAAGGTGCTCAAAAATGTACCTAGTTGACACCAACATCTTTCTAGAAGTCCTTTTATCTAGAGCCAAAAAAGAAGAATGCAAAAACTTCCTAAGATCACTCCGAGATGGCGAAAAAACCGGAATAGTCACAGACTTTACCATTCACTCAATCATAGTAATCATGAGCAACTTAAACAAACTAAACGAGCTTAAAACCTTTCTCCTAAGCCTAACAGCCTACAAAGGTCTATTCATATACTCCACAACTATCGCAGACGAGATAAAAGCTGTAGAAATCGCAACAAAACAAAAACTCGACATGGACGACGCCATCCAATACGCAACAGCCCTCTCAACAAATACAGAAGCAATCATATCATTCGACAAACATTTTAACAGCCTTAGCATACCACGAAAAGAGCCATAGAGGGATATTTGGAGGTTAAAGCGCAACTTTTAGGCAGCAAGCTACATGGCGAAAAGGTTGAAGTAGTTGTCAAAGCTCCCTCTTACTATCTTGGCGTAAAGTTGTCAAGGTTCTTATCAATACTGCCTTCCAGAGAAATTAGGGAGTCATCTAATCCTAATAAAAGGCGCTCGCATCGTGCCAATTCCAAAACACAAAAAGATGTTTTGCTGTTGGAAATAATGGCTAAAGCAGGCATAACAAAGGAGCAGTTCCTAAAACTCCTCAAAGACCCATAACTTTTAGAAAGCTTAGCCTAAGCTGGAGAGAAACTCTTCTTCAGTTAGAGTTTTGATTTCATCTATTCTCTTGAAGTCAGCGTCATCACTGATTAAGGTTGCGTCTTCAAAGTATGCTGTAGCAGCTATGAATGCATCCGCAATTGGAACGTTATATTTTTCCTTGAACTCCCCCGCCTTTACCGCGGCTTCTTCGCTTATACTCAGTTTTCTAATATCCACAGCATACCTTAGCTCTTCAATTCTTATCCTAGCTAGGTCTGCTCTTTTCTCCTGCAAATATTTATAATAAATCTCCGTGAGCGTAACCACACTAATTGCCGCGTCTATTTCTCCCTTCTCTACGCTTGCGAGGATTCTCTGAACCGTCTTCCAACCTTCTTTTGCAAAAACTTAATCAAAGGCTTCGTGTCCAAGACAATTCTAGGCTTGTTGGACCCGCTTCTCAAATTCTCTTGTCCACTCCTTTCGCAGAGTTTCAATCTCCTCTGAAGGCTTTCTGCCCCTGAACACTTCTTCGTCGACCCCTGCCAACTTTGACAACTTGGGAACTGGGACAAGTTTGATGGCATTGTTCTCCATTAGAACCAAGAATCGCTCGCCCTTCGCAATCCCCAGTTGCTTCCTCAACTTTGAGGGGATGGTGACTTGGCCCTTAGAAGAAACTGTGACCATTTCCGTTTCCGTCAAACTATTTCACCGATGAAATCTTATTCGTCTTACACCAATAAATTTGACGGAAAATTAACATATTTTACGAAAAAAGTTCTCAAGGCTTACATTCTTCTATTTTGCTTACATCCAAACCGAGAAGGCTTTACACAAAACATGAAGCCCCCCTTGAAAATGGCGAAATAAACAGCGAAAACCAAACTTGCAAATGTTTTTGAAAATTTCTTAAAAAACTGTGTCTACGCCTACTCAAAACATTTAAAATAAATTTCCGTAGGCTTTCAACAATTATCCTGACCATGCTTTTTCCGCCAAATTACCCAGCTTTTCACCATAAGTGTTGCACTCGTGAAAAAACTACCGAAGAAATCATCACTTACCAAAAAATAATCACCAACGACGAACAACATGAAGTGAAATCGTGCCCAAAAAACTACTAAAGCCCGCAAAACAACCTTTCCAAACTTGTGGGAATATTTATATTTGTGGGTAAAATGTTTTTAGTGGGAATAAAAATGAGCTGTACCACTGCTAAAATCGACGACAAAGGCAGAATAATCATTCCAAAAAACATCAGAAAAACTGCCCACCTCAAAAAAGGAAGCTACGTCACCATCAAAACCAATGGAAAAACCATTATCATTGAACCGATAGAACCCGTTGCTGACAAATACTATGGTGCATTCAACATAACCAAATGGCCAGAAAACATGGACGAATTCATAAGCAAGGTCACAAAGAAATGGTGGGCAACCCAACCTACGTAGACATCAACATATTCGTATACTGGCTCGGCAACCACCCCATATTCGGCAAAACAGCATACAACTGGATCAAAACCATCGAAAATTCCCCACGCGGAAAATACGTCACATCCGCCCTTACACTCTACCAAACACTTGTAATCATAGCAGGCTTAACAGGCAAAAACTTGAAAGACAAAATCTTCACAGAAGAAGTCATTAACGCAATAACACACATCAAAGGCTTAACAATTGAACCACTCAAACCAGAAGACTTCATCAAAGCAGTAGAACTGACTAAAGAATACCGCCTCGACTACGAAGACTCACTGCATTTGGCTGTAGCACTACGGACAAACGCACAAGAAATAATATCAAATGACAAAGATTTCGATGTAACACCAATAAAACGAAGCATGTAAAATCCTTCTAAAAAACAAAACTTACCAAAAGGTAATGACAGAGTGCTCCCCAAAAAAAGCCATCAGATCAACATGGCAGAATGAATTTTCAAAAAAGACAGTAGCCTAATACTGCACCATTTCTGAAACCTTTGAGGTCGGCGCAAACGTTTTAGCTGGAACGGATCCAGGCAAGATCGTTAAAAAAGCAAGTTTTATGCTGAGAGGTTGCAACTGGCAGAATCCATTTGGTGATAGGCAAGTCGGGGAAAGAATGGTTAAAATATTGGGGAATCAGCTTGGTTGATTGTTATTCTATTTTGGCTTTAAATTCATTTTTTGGCAATAATTTTATATTTGCCATTTATCTACATAATTGTCGGTATTTGCCTTGTCCGTCGAAGTTGGGAAATACGGTCGCATAGTTATTCCAAAGGAGATACGCGATAAGTATGGTATTGGCGAGGGTTCACGGTTTATTGTTCGTGAACGATTTGGAGAAATTGTGCTTGTTCCTGTTAGAGTTTATGAGAAGCCTACTGAAGCCTTGTATGGAAGTGTCTGTTTGGAGAAGCCTGTTGAAGAACCGAAAAAGGCTGCGAGAGAACATATTAAAAGAAAACTTGTTGAGGGGCTTTCTTGAAGCGATTTGTTGATACAAACGTATTTGTTTACGCTTTGACTGGGCATCCCAAATTCGGGGAAGTTGCAAGAAATATTCTGCATAGAATTGAGGCTGGAGAGGAGGCTTTAACTTCGACGCTTGTCTTGTGTGAAATAGCCTGGGTTTTTGAGGCTATGGGGAAGCAGAGCGAAATTAAGCCTGCGTTGGAGAAAATTCTTTCTTATAAGTCTCTTGAGGTTGCTGGTTTTGACGAGGATGATATGCTAGTGGGTGCAAACAATATGCTGACTTGTCATTTGGATTTCAATGATGGAGTGAACGTGGCTATTATGGAGAGAAGGGGGATTCGCGAAGTTTACTCGAATGACAAGCGACACCTTGGGAATGTGGATTTTATTAAACTTATATTTGAATAAGTAGTCCGCAAGTTATGAAGGCTAAAGCTTATTCATTAAGCCTTTCATAATATCCTAATGTATTTGAAAAAGCATATACTCGAGTCTTTATAGACTCTGTTATAAAAAACGATGACTTCTCCCAGAATTAAACCGAAAACTAAAGTATAATATTATATATTTTCGCAACTATAATATAGTTTACCTTTTTAAGGTAAATTCGTGACACGCATGTCTGACTATGTTGTTGCCGCAAAGGTTCCAAGGAAGGTTATAGCGATGATTAATGCTTTAGGCATCAATCTAAGCTCTGTTATAAGAAAAGCCTTGGAAGATGAGGTTAAGCGGGTTCTCCTCCAGAGGTTAGAAGAGGATGCTAAAGCTCTAAGCGCCAAGATTGCCAGCCTAAGCAATGAGGAAGTTGCTGAACTAATAAGGGAAGATAGGGAAAGTTAAAAAATGCTATTGCCCACAAGTGCTCTGGTGAATATTGTCAAAAGGGTTGAAATGTCTAAGCTCCGAGAAGCCATAAGATTGGACCTAGCTCTATACGAAGCCCTCAACGCAGTTTGGAAGGAGTACAGCAAACTCAAGATAGACTTAGAAACAGTCGTGAGCTTCGCAACTCATACAGAAAACCTTCACTATAATTGATAAAACCTCAATAGACGGAATGGAAGAAGAAACCTTCATTGCATGTAAATGCAAACTGACAATTTATGACGCGTCCTACGTGTCACTAGCCCTCAAAAAAGGACTGGTTTAGGTAACTGATGACAAAAACTTGCAGAGAAAATAGAGAAAATGGTGGAGACAAAAACGAGTTGCGAAATCTAAAGAACGCAATAGTTGAACAAATACTGCTGCTGTTCGGAATTCTGGTGGTGCATCAACACAGAAGCCAAAAACATTAAAGCAACCCAACAGGCTCAGAGCTAAGAATAAACTAAGCGGCAAAAAATATAAAAAAGTCGTAAAGGAACATGCCCTTGCATGCACTTTTTGAAATGTTCTTTTCCTGTCAGCCCAAGCCGCGTTAACTTCTTTTCTTGATATGTCTACCCGTCTTTGGTCACCAGAGAGAAGCTGGTCCGCGCCTAGATTTTTTGCAGATACTATCTGCAGTGCGTCAGCTTCGTAAATGTGATATTTCTCTGCGGGCAGCCAAGACTCCGCAAGCAGTCTTGATTTTGGAGGAACAACCTTGGCTACACCCAACTTCAGCAACCACACCGTTTCGGCGATGAATGATTCGCGGCCAACGTTGTAATCTTCACTTTACAACCAGTTCCTTCTGTAATATGTATCCAGCGCACCTAAACCTTCACTACATTCCAGACTGAAAAGAATGCAAAGTCGCAACACCATTAAAGGCCTTCAAGTATGCCTCTTTAACCTTGGTCTGATCCTTCTTCGAGCACGTATCTTTTAACGATAGACCTTGCGTCCAAGTAGACTTTCAAACCGCTTGTTTCCTCAATTCGCTGATAACCTTTTCCAGCTGAGGTTGCGGCCTTCGGCTTGATCGCTTTTACCTATAGCCCAGCGGGTCTTCTGGGATACATATTCTCCTGCACTTCTATCAAGACTTTTTCAGAGTTCCTCTTCCAAAGCCTCCTCAACTGCTCTGCTGTCTCTCTTTGAACCCTTATTTGAGGAAGCGTTAACCTTGAACATTTCCCAATTATCATCATCAATAATTATGTTTGTCTTAATCTCGTCTCTCCTGCACTTAGCCCTAATTAGGGAAAGGAGTGAATACTCCTTAATACCCCTTGCTCACGCCACCGAAGATCAATGATTAGATTGATGTCAAAACTGCATCAAAAATGGCAAATAATCTTCTAAGAGCTAGGGTCTTCTATTAATGACGTGTTAGAAGCCGGTGATTTTCCACTCGCGAGTGGGCTGCTTCAGTCTAAGTTGGGAAGCTACGGAAGCCTGTTTGTCCACGGGGCTGTCCGAGCTCCTTAAGCATGGGACCCCTGAAATTAAGAGTGTAATACAAAAATGCATGTGAGGGACCCAGCATATCCGGCGCCTCGACGTAACCGCAATTAAACCCTTGAATCTTCCCCTCGGCGCCTCCGTTAGACACTTCTCATACTTAATGCTACACACGCAGATGCGTGTTTCCAAGCAGCGAGTCGAGAACCATCGCGTGGAATGTAACACAAAACTGATGTTCAGAGATCCCTGCCGCCAAACCAGTAGCAGCTACGGCAACACATCATGGTGTGGTTCAAAGCACTCCCAAAAAAACGTCAGATGCCGCCGTAACAGCAGCCGGCAAGGACCCCCACAAATTAAGCCTTTGCGTCACATTCTCCGTAGCAGGAGCCGCTGGAAATCCATTACTTGAAATTCGACAAGAAAACCCAGAACTTTAGTTCAAGGATGAATGGTAGCGTGTGCCTTTCGCTCTAAAGGTGTAGCCATTAATTATGCGTAGCCACCGCTGAATCATTCATTTGTGAGGCTTTCAGCAGAAGTGGTGACTGTCTGGCTTCAGCCGCGGCAAGTGGCAATCCAAATAACAATTAACTTTTCTTGGAAAGTTAATTCGCAAAATTCTGGCGCATTTGTCTAAACGCTAAATTAGCGGATTTATGGCCTTAATGAATCTGTAATTTTTGCAGTCATCAACGTTTTAAGTGTAGATGGCTTCTATCTTGTGCTCTCTTGCAGTTGCAGCCAACACACACAATCAAATATATCGCTTCTTGACAACTTTAGCTCCTTTGCAAGTTTGAACACTTCTTTAGGGAAGAACGGTGTAGCGTTTACCTTTTTGATTCAATGGCATCCCCCGAGGTTTATGCATAATTCTGCTGCTTCGTCCGATCGCAATGGATGCTCAACCCTTTTAGGATTTGTAAGCACCATGAAAAACTCGTAGAGAACCTTGAGGCGACAAGTAAGCCTCTATTTCACCTTGGATCGCCTTCATAACTAGGTTAGTGGCTTTAACTTGATAAAGCGATGACTTGTTGTATGCTTGTACAAGAATATTAGTGTCAAATAATATCTTAATAGATTTCTTCTCTAGAGAGCTTTCTTTTTACTGCTCCAAAATTCGAAGGATTAATTAACTTCTCAAGTGTCTTCGTTGCTTCGCGTCTGCGGACAACGCTTAGCTTTGCAACTCCTTTCTCGACTACTTCAATGCGTAGTACGTCGCCGTTAGCTAATCCCAGCTTCTCACGCACTTCGCGAGGTACATACATTTTATCTTCATGATAAGTAGTTTCAGTCACAGCCAAACAAAATATTACCCCACCAATTGGATAAAATATAAAACCTTGTTCTGAATGGCATAACATGCGTTGCACCTTAAAAGAAGTAAAGCAAAGCACGCAGAAGCGCCGGCTTGAAAGCCTTCCCCGCAGAGGCTGAACAGAAACTTGGAGAGCTATTAATAAGCTAAAAACTCGAAATTCTCCGAAACAATTTAATCATTGCCCAGCTTTAAATACAAGCTCGCCCTACAATTTTGGTTATTCGATAAAAAATACAACACTGCCAGCTTAGCATGAATTAAACGCGTAGACAAAAAGTGAAACTTGCTCAAAAATAGAGTGATGTATTGGCTTTGCAAGGAAACATTTATAGATTGTGGTGTAAATTACGCCATATGGTGATATTCATGGAAGAAACTCTAAGCGTCGACGAGCAGGGCCGAGTTGTCATTCCTGCTAAAATCCGAAAAGCCATCGGCATCACAGGCAAAGGGAAACTGTTAATTAGACGTGAAGGTTCTAAGATAGTGCTTGAGCCTTTCCCTGAAAACCTCGTTAAGAATGTTGAAGAATGGGCCAAATTAGCCAGAGGCACCAAGACCAAAATTTTCTCAGAAACTTCAGAGGACAGCTGGAAGTGGATGAGCTATGAATACGCCAGAAGAAAGCTTGGCTTATCCTGAAGGGGTGGCTGATGTAGGCATAATAGTCGTTGCCTGCTTCGAAAATCCCCTTAAGGAATATGGCATCGCCTTTCTCAGCGATGCTCTATCCCAGAAAAAACGCGTGATCTTACCAATTTCCGCCGTGATAGGTGCTTATCACATAGCAACCACATATCTCAAGGCTTCAAAGGTAGAAGTGAAAAAGGTTTTAGCGGGCTTATTAGCCACAAAATCTCCAGCGCTGTACCCGCAAATAACAACTGAAATAGCAAGCAACGCCCTTGAGTATGCAACATACTACAACATCGAATCTTGGGATGGTTACCTTGTAGCGCTAGCCAAAATCTTAGGAGCCTCGGCTCTCTACTCGCTGGATAAGCAACTTTCAAAAATAAAGGAAATAACTGTGATTAATCCATTTCCAGAGGAAGCAGTAAAAAAATACCACACGTTCCTAAAAAACTCGTTGCTAAAAACGTACAGCTGGGTTTCCCACAAAACGGGGCAAAAGCCTAATACCGCACCAATTTTTGCATAGCTTGTTTTCTTTAAGCTCAAGGTTTGTTGCTTCTTATCAAGTATATATGTACTACTTTTATTACGCAGTACTTGATTTACGTATGACCAATGAAGTATTAGTAACTAGCAAAGGTCCGACAACTATTCCCGTTGAGCTCCGGAAAAAATACAATATTGAGCGACGAACGCGCCTTGAATTTGTGGACACGCCGGAGGGAATCCTGCTTAAGCCTGTTAAATCAATTTTTGACTTGGCTGGTGCAGGTGCTAAGCATGCAACGCCTGAAGAGATGAAAAATTCCTTGATGCGCTAAGGGGGCAGGATCCCCTAAAATAGTCTACGACACGAGATTCTTCGTTGAGTATTTTTTATTCTTCAGACAGGGCGGTGCTGCAGAGAGCCAATGAAGGCATTAGAAAAGCTGAACAAAGGTTAGTTTCAACTATTGTAATCCGTGAGAGCTATCAACGTATCTTAAAAAAAGAAGGTCGCAAAACCGCTGTTTTGAGAACAAACGTTCTTGAAAAAGATTTTAGAATCGTAAATGTAAACGCTGAACTCGCTAAAAACTCTGCTGAGCTATGAAACAAATATGAGTTGTCGTTAGCTTACAGTATAATTGCACTGACTGCTTTGTCCTAAAGGCAGCAGACGATCCCCACATCAAAGCTGTTAAATAAATCACAACCGCGTGGCTCTAAAAAATACAAAAATAGGCGCCAAATAAGCCTCAATTTAAACTTTTTCTGAAGATGCTGCGAAGCG
Source organism: Bathyarchaeia archaeon (assembly GCA_038848695.1). Taxonomy (GTDB): domain Archaea; phylum Thermoproteota; class Bathyarchaeia; order Bathyarchaeales; family Bathycorpusculaceae; genus JAOAIV01. The sequence goes on along the minus strand of JAWCNL010000001.1, from coordinate 95,121 downwards.
AAGTAATGGTGTAGGATAGCAGGCTTTGCTGAAACGTTTCCGAAGAGCGGTTTGGTCTATATTTTTACATGTCTGTTTGAACGAAAGAGTTGAAGATTTTAGTTAGTTCATCGCATTTTATTCGTAATTCTTCAACTTGCTTCCTTAGGTTGTCTCTTGTTTTTCGTTTGTTCTCGATTTCTTCTTCAATTTTGGTCATTAGCGTTTTTTCTATGGATTGTAGGTTGAGTATTTCTTCGTTGAGCATTTTTACTTCGCTATAACTCTTCCAATAGTTTAAGCTGGCTTATTGTGGCATCCTCATTTTTATTTATTGAAATGTTTTGTTGTTCAAGCATTTTGTTTCACCCACGCATTATATGCTGTCTTAATAAATAATATGTTTATTTCTGCACAAAACATATTACAAAAAATGATATATCCAAATCAATACATACATGAAAACCGCCATCTCAAAACTAATGATGCCAAAAAAGCATAAACCCGCAAAAATAGGCTATTCGTTAGCTCGAGACGCGCGGCAATTTCGCCTTGCATATTGCGTATTCAAATGCCTGGTGCTATCTGCCACTTGAGCCTAGCTGTAATTTCTGCTGCTCGTTCAGTGCGTCACCCAATGTATGGTTACAGTAAGGACAAACTTTTACAAGCTTGCTTTTCCCGTTCTCAAAACTAAGCATGAGTAATGCTCTGCCGAGTTTTCTTCCGCAATTTGAGCAAGAAATATTTCCAGTGCCTGTGGACTGTGACTGTTTAGGCTGTGATTCTTGGTTGGCAGCTTGGGCTTGCTGGGCTGGTGATTGCAGCGGAGCAGGTTTATTTTCTTGATTGATAATTGGCTGGTGCTGAGATTGAGCGGGTTCTTTTTTGCCCTGGTTTGTTTCGCGTGATTCATGCGTAGACACGGTGATTTTTGTATTTATCAGCGGTGTGCCTTGCGGTTTGCTGAGTAGCAGGGCTATTCCTGTTGGCATAATCAATAGGCTGAGGATGATGGGTAATGCCAGTGCAGTGTACATTGTGTATGCGTAGGTCCAGTATGGTTCTGCCCATGCGTGGTCGAATTGTAAGCCGAAGTTGTAGAGTTGCACGTGAATAAGTGTATCCAACTTAGTCATAAGGTAGGCGGTTGATAGTGCGCATGCAATGCCGATGACTAAAGTGGCAATAGATAACTTGTTGAATGTGCCATTGCTGAAGAGACCCTTTGGAGTCATCGTTAATCATGCTCAATAGAGATTCTGTGTAAAAAAAGTTTTGTGGATTATACATCATAACTTATGATTAATTGCGTTGTATAACGTTTTTGAAGCAGAACTAAGCGCTCGGTTTGTTGTTAATCGAAGTTCGCTGGTTTTCGGAAGATGAAAATTAAAAAAAGAATGGAGGGGATGATTTTAGTGTTTTCTGAGCATTAGCACCATTAGGACGCCGAGTGCAATTATGGCTATGAAGAGGCCTATTGAGACGGGGATGAAGTATTGGTCAGCTATTGACTGTGGCTGAGGCGTGGGTGATGGTGGGGGTGGCGGTGCATCGCTTGCGTAGAAGTATGTTGTGGCTGACGAGCCGTAATAGGAGTTTGATCCTTTGAAGGAGGCTACTAGCATGAATTTGCCTGGGATCTGTGGTGTCCAGACAAAGCTGAATGTGCCGTCAGCGTTGGTTGTGGTGGTTCCAATGTCGTAGAAGTTGTTGTTGCTGTCAAGGACGCTCAGGGTGACTTCGACGCCCTTAACGTTTTCTGGGTATGGCTGCTGCTGGTAAAGGTGCTCCATGAATTTGCTTTGGCATTCTTCTGCTACTGCTGGGACGCCGTTCGGGTAGTTGAGGGCGACTTCTCTTTGTCGTGTGCCGGGTGAAATGTCTATTACGCTGCCTGTTATGGTTATTGGCGTGGCTGTTGTTACGCCAATGTTCGGCGCTGACACGGTGGTTTTGGTTGGTCCCTTGCCGAAGCAGTATAACCGGTTATCGTAGGCGTTTAGTGAAAATAGTTTACCATAGGCGACAGCTGTTGACCTAATGTATGTGCCTAGTTCGCTCCATATTAGCTTGCCGTTGGAGGCGTTTATCGCCAGCATTTGGGCTCCATGGAACAGTGGCGGGTTGTATTCGTGGCCGATTGCAAAGTAGGCTACATCGCTTGTTTGCGCGTCGCAGTTGAAAACCCACAGTGGCCAGATGCCGTATGGCGTTTCAAGTCCAGGATCGCCTAATAGCGTGGTCGTGTTGGTGTACCATCTTAGGTCTCCTGTTCTTGTTTCAAAGGCCCAGATGTCTCCTCCTAGGCCATACCAGTACATTACGCCGTTTGCAACCCATGATTTAAGGCTGAACAAGTCGTATGGGTTCGGCGTTCCATCTCCATATGGCGTTTTCAATGTTTGCTCCCATAGCTTGTTTCCTGTGCGCACATCATAGGTGACTACTTTGTAGTTGACGTCGTTTGCGATGGCGAATACTCCTTCTCCGAATGAGCTTGAGGTTCTTGTGTAGGGCAGTAGCGCGGAGCATTCAGGATAAGTCAAGTTTTGCAGCCATAATACAGAGCCTGTATTAACGTCCATGCTTGCAACTACAAGCCAGCCTGCTACTTCGCCGCCGACTCCTTGGCCGTGAACGTAGCCGCCGGTCATGACGACGGCGTCACCAGTTATGGCGTTTATAGCTAGTGCTGGGCTAATGGCTTTGCCAGAAATCTCTGTGGGCACTGGCTTCGCCCACATCACGCCAAGACCAAAGTCGATCACCGAGTTTACTGATGGGCTCCAACCCCAAGCGTTCCCAAGTGCCTGCGACATGTTGAACGCGCATAGGACAGGCGTGGTAATGTTTACAATCTCCTTAAGCCGCGGAACATTTCCGGTTGCGCCAGGACCATATGCGGGTGGATCATATGTTGCCATGGTACCGCGTGTCGAGTTAATGTAGTAGCCTATTAAGTGGCCATGCTCGTCTGCTCTCAGCGTCATTGAAGTGCCGTTAACAACGCTGAGGACGTATTTTCCTGTGAAGGCTGAGTACATGTTGTACTGTGTTCCAGTGTTGGTAACTGTTCTACCGCCAGTTTCCGATGCGGATAGAGTACCGGTATTTGTAGTCCATATGTAGGGGCCGATGACACCATACATGTTCGGGGTCTTCCATTCTGCGGTCATTCCGCACCGTAGCACAGAGGTTGTGTTTATCACAAACAGTGTTTCGCCGGTGTATATGTCCACTGCGATTATGCCGTTTGAGTAGCCAGTGGTTTCGGGATACCATGTCGAGTACAATATGCCATTTATTATTACTGGCGCATATTGAGGCCAGTACTGTCTCGTTGACCAGTAATGGCCTGACTCTTGGGTTCCTGGTATTGGACCGCCAACTACGCCGCCTGGACACCAAGGTTTAGTCCACAGCACATGGCCGGAGTATACTGATTCTGTGTAGGGGTTGTAGACGCTGTTAACTGCGTATAGTCCTGTTTGCGCGAATGTGACTCCGGCGAGTCCAAGCCATGGTCCAGTGATTTTGTACCAGTTTTCTACGTTCTGCGCTGAAACAGGTGTTTCCCAATACTTGGTTGGAAGTGGCGTTTTCGGATATGCATACTCGTACACAGGCTCTTCTTGCACTGTTAGCTCTACCCAGTCAGTTTCGCTTGGTTGATTTATGAGGCCGCCAAAGGGATTAGAGGCGTTACGGGGGCTTAGCGTTTGCCCCAAGTAGACGAATCGGAACTTGTAAACTCCTGGTTTTGTTGGAGTAAACGTGGTAAAGGTGCCACCTGTTGTGTCTCCTGTGAAGTTTCCCATGTATACGACGGTTCCATCTGGGTCCATACGGTAAAGCGTCATGTTCGTGGGGCGCTCGCTTATTTCTCTACTTGTTTCCATTGGTGTTGCAAGAAAGAAGTTGATTGTGGCTGTTTGACCTACGCCGATTGGGTTTGGTGCGACATTAATAAATGCGTATGTTGGTATTGGTGTTCCTACTGGGGGGTAGACTTGGCTTAACGCTATTGGTAATGTCAACGCGAGTGTCAATAGAATTGCAGAAGCTATGTGGAAAACTTTGGCAGATTGCATTCTTCTCTTTTTCTCCATATATTTTAGGCACATACGTGCCAGTTACGTTGTTTTTTGATTAAAGTATATAACTTTTAAGACTAATCATCTGTTTGTGGAAAACATTTTTATATCATAATGGAGAACGCACTTGAGTGCTGATGATTATTCGCAGATAGATAGCACGATTATTACTGTAAGTGGTAGCCGCTCCCTGTTGCTTTCATGTAAATTAAAATAATTAATCATATATTACTGTACAAGTATGTGCTCCTGCGATTTTCTGCCATCATTAAGGTTATTGTAGTTACTGTGGTTAATGTTTATTAGATAATATTCAGAAATTTTAAAACAATGGCAATAATGATAATTAGCGGTAAAGCAAATAGAAGCTTTTTCTTCCCTGTGAAGGATCCACTTTGAACTTCGCCTTCTTGCACCTCGTACTCCTTAACTTCTTTTGTTTTGCTGTCAATCTGTACTCGGGCTGTTCCTTTCGGCAACTTTAGCTCCACAATTTCATTTTCGCCTTCAACATAGACCTTTGTTGGGAACTGCCAGTTGCCATAGCCTAGGCGCTTCATGAATTCAACTGCCACTCGCGCTGCGCTTTCAACAGTAGACTGCGGCTTGTCTGTCTCCTCCTGTGAATCGGGTGGAATGCCGCCTTCTCCTCTGACTTGCATAATGGTTGCGGTTTGGTTTTTGCCTTCGTTATTGATTGTTGGCATTGCAATGTATGCGCCGTCAAGCGGGCGTTGCTGTTTTAGTTCTTCACGAAAAAACTTCGCAGTTTCTTGAGACTTTTCATGTGCAACTTCCATGGTTATATTTGCCTGTTTTTTACTTTTTTCAGGAGAAATCTCTGTTTCCTCATTGTTTAAGTTTTTAAACACTTTTTGCTCAAATTTTCCTAAAAGGGCTTCGCCGCTGACGCCGTTTATTAATGCCGTAACTGTCTGCCCGTTCTTAACATTTTGAAAAGTAAGCTCGTAAATCGGATAATAAACTATCATTCTATCTGTAATCTCAAAGTTTTCTCTTATTATCTCTACGGCATTGCTTGGTCTTTTAGTGACCCTAGAACGAAGTAGCGCAATTTCTTCCTCGATGGAAAATTTTGGTTTCCTTAAATCATAATCAACCTTCAGCTGATCGTCTTCTGGATTCTCAAAGGGGGCAAAAACCAACTTTTCAGGCGGAACCTCACGTAATGTTCTATCAAGAACTAAATAAGTTTCATTTTCATAATGTGCATGCTCTTCGCCGGCAAGCTTGATTACGCTTGTGCCTGGCGCTAAATGTTCCGGTATCAGTTTTTTTCCATCAATAAAAATTTCCTGTATTTGTTCTTCAACCTTAAGCGCGAAATTATGTTTTTTGCAGTAGTCAACGGAGTATTTGCTGCTAGTCACAATGTATGGTTCATAATACCTGCTGAATGCGACAAGATGTATATCTTCTGGCTTAGGCTTTGAGAATCTGTGATTATCGAAGAAGCTTGTCTTAATTTTTTCAGCTTGCAACCGAACTCTATTTGGGTCAAGCCGCGGTTTTAGAATAACCTCTTTTGTTTCAGCGATTTTCTGCGGCAAGACTTCTGGTTCCGCCATAAATTTCCCTTGCGTTTTCCTCTATTTTTCGGGAGCTTAAATAGCTCTTATGAATTAGAACTCCACATTAGGATTCTAAAACCATTGTTGTCGCCCTTTGTTTTGCGCGTTTGTAGGTTTTGCGTTGGTCAGAAAAGAAAGGAACAGCGAAAAAACTACTTTGTTAAATCTTGATGGCTACTTTTTTAGTTTTGTGCTTTACGTCTCTAAAGGGCGTCTCTGCTCCTCTGTGTTTCTTGTTTTGACGCCTGGGCCGTGTGGAAATGTGGGTACCGTGTAGACTTCAGTGACTCCGTTGAGGTTCTTTATCTTTTTTTGGACGAACTCTAAGACTTGGCTGCTGTTTTCAGCGTTGATCCACATGCCTACGTCCCAAGAGCCGAAGATGTTCATGCTGTAGCAAAGATCCACGCCTGAAACAGGTTTTTCTTCCAGTTTTCTTATGTCGCTTAGTGTGTCTACTATTTTACTTGGGTTTAGCTTCATTAGGACTAAATACTCGGGCATCCCTTTTTCCTCCAGTTCTTTTTTTGTTTATTTGATACAGGACTTCAACTTAAATATTACGATTTAATAATCATTATTTGAAGTGATCCTGAAAACAACACCAAAACCAAAAAACCATAAAAAAGGAAACCTACCTCTCATCTCTAGCAATCCGCAGGAAACCAGGCTCCGAATAATCAAACACCCACATCTGAGACCGCCAAATCTCTTTAAAACAGTCCTTGTGATAATAAGCCCTAATCTGCCCATTAGAATTCTTAAGCGCAACCCACTGCCCAGCCTCAATAAGCTTTCCGCACTCGCTACAAATTAAATCCTCGCGTTTTCCTAATCGCAATTCTTCACATTTCTTTCTTAACTCCGAAACTTGGCCTTTCAGAGATTGAAGCCTAGCCAAAATGGACTCAACTTTTTCTTTCCGCTTAACTTTACTATCTTGGCCGTTGACCTCAATTGTCTGCATTTCTCAAACCTTTCTCTCAGATTGCCGCTAACAACTCTACTCATGAAGTACATAATACTTTATTTCGGCAATAGTAATATTTCAAAAAACATAGCTTAATCAACATGCATCAACGCAACGTTTCCACATAAACCAATAATATACAACAAAAAGAGAAAGAAGGCCGACTATGCTTCACTACTTGACCCTTTATTTTCAAGAGATTTGTTCATCATTTCTGTACGTTTCTCAATTAGTTTTTGCAGATCGTTTTGCAATTTCTCAGCGATTCCTGCAATCTCGGTAGCTTCAGATACGACGGCTTCCGCTATTCTGCCCACTGCGTCAGCTTCCTCTATTATCTTCTTTGCCGCTGCCTCAACGTTTGATGCATCGACTACCACTTCAGATGCTAGCTTGGCAACGTTTTGTGCATCTGTTACTACAGTTTGAGTTGTTTTCGCTACATTTTCCGCTGTTTCTGAAACTGACTTGGAAACCTCAACTATCTCTCCTGAAGCGGCTGTCTGCTCTTCAACTGCTGCGGAGGTTTCTTCAGATGCTGATGAGCTTTCTTCAGCGATGCTAGCCACTTCCTCAATTGATCTCACGACGGAGTTTAATGCATCAAGGCCTTGTTCAACGCTGCCCGTTAGTTTGCTGACTTTGGCGCCCATTTCTTCAAGTATGCGTGCTATCTCCTCTACTTCCTTTATTGCGCCTAAAACAATGTTCGCGCCTTCCTCCGCGCCACTTTGCGATTGCTTGGTAATTGCGCTGGTTTGTGTGCCTGCGTCCTTTATGCCCTTCACAAGGTTTATGGCTGAACCCGCAGCGGCTTTTGATTGCCCTGCTAGACTCTTAACTGCATCGGCGACTACTGCGAAGCCTCTACCTGCTTCGCCTGCGCGTGCTGCTTCTATGGCAGCGTTTAAAGCAAGCATGTTTGTTTGGCTAGCTATGTCTGAAACAGAGTTTGCCATCTGGCCTACCTGCTCTATCGAGTTAATCATTGAGGCTACGGCTTCAGAAACCTTTTCGATGTTGCTTTTTATGGATTCGATTGCCAGCAGCCCTTTTTGTGCTTTCTCGTTGCTATCTCTGGATTTCTTCAGCACGGCGTCAGTAACCATTGAGGCTTCTCTGGCGATGCTGCCTGCAGCGTCCATTACTAGTTTAAGTTCTTCTGTGTTCTTTGCGGCGGTTTGAGCGAGTTCAGCGAGCTTTTGCGCTCCGGCAGCTACCTGCTGTGAGGCTGCGCTGACCTGTTGCATACCCACAAGCATCTGGTTAGATACTTGTGATGCGTGCTTGCCCATGTTAGCAACTTTTAAAAGTGCTTTTGTGGCTTCGTCTGCGCTTTGCGCTAATTTATTGGCCACGTTACCTACATCTTTGGCTGTCAAGGAGACCTTATTCACTATTTCTGTTGCGCCTGTGGTTAGTTCGGCGACTTTGACAGCGGCTTTTTCCACGTTAAGAGCGAAGTCAGCTGCTTTGGCTGCATTTTGTATTAGAATGTCCAATGTAGTGCACATTGAGGTGTAGCTGTCTATTGCATCTTTGTGAATAGTGATGATTTCTTCTCTCAGTTGCTCATTTTCAGAGAGAAGGCGTTTATTCTCCTTTTCGATCTGTTTTAACTGCTTTTCTAAATCAGAATTGCGTTGCTCTTGTGAGTTATCGGTCATTGTGATAGGCTCCTGTTTTGGGCTTAAAATTTTGTGTTTTGCTTATATGTAAGTTATGAAGGGCGCGTAATTAGAATAGGTTATTATTACTAACGTATATTCAAAATCAGAATTCAAATCAGATATAAATCAAAAATTAGCGTTATTCCCGCATTTACAGCGAAACCATTAATCTTCACAGGCTTTAACAATCAATTTCGGAATATACTCAAGAGGCAAAACAAAGTCGACACATCCAGTCTTTATTGCGGCGGCGGGCATCCCAAACACCACGCAAGTTTTTTCGTCCTGAGCAATTGTTAAGCCACCTTTCTTTTTTATGGCTTCAATCCCTTCCGCGCCATCTGCGCCTATGCCCGTCAGAACTACTCCGATATTTTTAGCTCCATAAACTTTTGCTGCTGACTTCATCGTAACATCTGCTGAGGGACGCACGTAATTTACGGGCGGGCCCTCGGCAAGCTTGACTTTGCCATTTTTCGTCAATAACATGTGCAGGCCACCCGGCGCAATTATGGCAAGACCATCTCGAATTAAGTCTCCATCTTTAGCTTCTTTCACTTCGATTTTGCATTCTTGGTTTAGCATTTCAGCGAAAAGTTTTGTCATCCCCTTCTTCATGTGCTGTACAACCAGAATGGGCGGCGAGTTTTCTGGAAGTTTCTTAAGCACATATGCCACTGCTGCTGGCCCTCCTGTTGAAGCAGCAATTAATATCACTTTTTCGCTGCTTCCTGTTCTGCTCGTTGTCACCTCCGCCGCTTTTGGTTTTTCCCGCCGTATGTTTACAGAAGCCGCTGTCTTAACTTTTGATATAAGTTCCTCCTTAACTATGTCCATGTTAAGCGAGATTGGGCCGGATGGTTTAGGAACATAGTCAACCGCGCCGAACTCTAAGGCCTTTAATGTCAACTGTGCTTCTCTTTGAGTTAAAGCGCTAACCATCACCACTGGTAACGGATTTGTTTCCATAATTCTTCTAACTGCTGTTAAGCCGTTCATTCTCGGCATTTCAATATCTAGCGTTACAACATCTGGTTTTAGAAGTGCAATTTTTGAAAGCGCTTCCTCTCCGTCGCGGGCTGTTCCAACAACTGTGAGCTGTGGGTCAGATTGCAATAGGTCAACAAGAACTTTCTGCATAAGTAATGAGTCGTCTACGACAAGGATTTTGATTTGGTCTCTCAATTCTCACCACTTAATGTTAAAAAATCACTCAGCTTAAAAAAGGATTAAAATTTAACCTTAAAAAAGCCACGTTATTGATTATCTTTTTGTTTGTTCATTTGAATTTGAAAGCCTTTTATGCTTTCTTTCATGTTGTCTAATTTATCATTTGATAATATCTTGATTATGTCAAGTATGATTATCAAGTCTTTTTCATGCTTGGCAATACCTACTACGCCGTCTGCTCGGTCGTTGAAGAGGCATTCCGCTCCTGTTTCTATGTCTTTCTTTTGAAGTGTTAGAACTTCGATGACTGAGTCAACAATTACTCCTATGGGGTGCTTGTCTTGGACGATTATCATGATGCCAGCGTTTTCATTCCCTTTATTGGCATCAAGTCCAATGCGCTTTCGTAGGTCTATTACTGGAATTATTTCGCCTCTTAGGTTTGTTACGCCTTTAACGTAAGGTGGCGCATAAGGAACAGGCGTGGCGCCTTCGAAATTTTTAACTTCCCTAACCTGATGGACATCTACACCGTAAAATACGTTATCAAGCGTGAACGTAAGCATCTTGATTTCCGCTGCTGTTACTGCCTCATTGTCTGCATTTGACATAATGGCACACCATTTAGCTTTTCAATTAGCCTATTCAGAAAACGCTTATTTGTTCATTATGAAATCTCTGTATATATCCCAGATTATTATCATGAGTTTTGAACAATGAACCATCAAAAAACTCTAACATAACGCATTACTGACTTTTCATATAAAAATCATAAAACTGAGCAATAGTTTTGACTTTGCTAACTATGATAGAATCATCATATTTGGCGCATATTAGAGATTCATTGCAGAAACCTATAGAGGGGTCTATTCGGTGGCAGCGGTAAGCCAGTTGATGTTGTTATTTGTAGTTCAAAATTAGCGGAAATTGCTTTGCCTTGGCATGCGTAATTGTGCCGCTTTATGGGGTATGGTTGGTCTTTGGCTGGAAAATTTAAGCTAAGATGGAAAAACCAATGAAAGCACGGCTTAAGCTTTATGTAGTTGTTATGCAATTTGAAAAGCTATCCATGAATGGTGCCTAACAAAATGTTGCACAAAACAAAGCCCAAAGTCACCATTCCTAAAAAACTTGAAAGAGCATCTGAAGGTGCAAAATGAATGAGTATGAATAAAAAACTGAAAATAGCCTTCTACTGGGCTGCAAGCTGCGGCGGATGCGAAATAGCGGTTTTGGACATAAATGAGAAAATTCTTGATGTAGTGAAGATCGCTGACATAGTGTTCTGGCCGGTTGCGCTCGACGTCAAATACGCAGATGTTGAAGCGATGCCTGACAAGTACATTGACATAACCTTCTTTAACGGGTCTATCCGCAACAGCGAACAGGAGCACATGGCCAAACTCCTGCGGAAAAAGTCCAAGACGCTGGTGGCTTTTGGTTCATGCGCCCACGAGGGATGCGTGCCTGGCTTAGCTAATCTGCATGACAGCAAAGAAATCCTTGAACACGTTTACCTGAAAGAAAAGTCGGTTGTGAACCCCGAAGGTGTTATTCCTCAGCCCGAGACTAAAGTTAAAGAGGGTGTTCTCGAGATTCCAGAATTCTACGACACTGTAAAAACCCTATCGCAAACGGTAGATGTCGACTATTATCTGCCTGGTTGCCCGCCGCCTGTTCCGCTTATAGTTAACGCCATAGACGCCATCGCAAAAAATGAGCTTCCACCGAAAGGCTCAGTGCTTGCGCCGTTGAAGGCGGTATGTGACGAATGCCCCAGAAAAAGAGAAAATAAGAAAATCACCAAGATTTATCGAGTGCATGAGAAGGCTCCTGAACCAGAGAAATGTCTGCTTGAGCAAGGAATAATCTGCATGGGTCTAGCTACTCGCAGCGGTTGCGGCGCGCAGTGCTTAAAAGTTGATATGCCTTGCACAGGCTGTGGTGGAGCTGTACCGAATATGCCGGAGCTGGGCGCTGGAATGATAACAGCTTTAGCATCTATACTTGGTTATGACGAGAAGTCGGCGTCTCTAGAGGATGTTGAGAAATTAATGGCTCAAGTAAAGGATCCGGTTGGCACGTTCTATATGTATTCTCTTCCAGCATCAATTCTACGTAGAAAGGTGATAAAGAAATGAAAGAAATAAGCATAAATCCAATCACTCGCCTCGAAGGACACGGTAGCATCTCCATATTCCTCAATGATAAGGGCGAAGTGGAAAATGCATACCTAAAAGTTCCCGAGCTACGAGGTTTCGAGAAATTCTGTGAGGGAAGACGCGCTGAACTCATGCCTATTTTGACGACGAGAATCTGCGGAGTCTGCCCTGTAGCCCATCACTTCGCCTCAGTAAAAGCTTTAGACGCCGCCTTTAATGTTGAACCGCCATCTGCTGCCAAAAAACTCCGAGAACTCATGTATGTAGCATACTACATCTACGATCACACATTGCACTTCTACTACTTGGGCGGGCCAGACTTCATTGTTGGCCCAGATGCTCCGCCTGAAAAGCGCAACATTTTAGGTGTCATCGAAAAAGCAGGCTTAGACATTGGGAAAGAAGTCATAAAGCACCGGGCCTACGGGCAGAAGATAACTGAGATTCTCGGCGGTAAAGCTACGCATCCCGTGTGCGGCTTGCCTGGAGGCATCTCAAAGCCCCTGAGCGAGGAGAAAAGACAAGAAATCGAGAAAATGGCTGCTTCCTCCGTGGAATTTGCCAAATTAAGCCTGAAGCTTTTCCACGACATAGTTTTAGGCAACAGCGCTTACGTTGACATGATTAAAAGCGACGCATACACAATGAAGACCTACTACATGGGCCTTGTAGACAGCGAGAACAAAGTCAACTTCTACGATGGAAAAATCCGCGTGACAGATCCGAATGGCCGTGAATTCTTAAAGTTCGAGCCCAAAGATTACCTCAAGCACATCGGCGAGCACGTGGAGCCATGGACATACTCCAAGTTTCCATTCCTAAAGAAAGTTGGATGGAAAGGCCTAGTCTACGGTGCTGACAGCGGCATCTACCGTGTAGGCCCGCTTGGGCGCTTAAATGCGGCTGACGGCATGGCTACGCCACTTGCACAAGCCGAATACGAAGTTATGTACAAGACCCTAGGCGGCAAACCAGTACATGGCACTTTAGCATTCCACTGGGCTCGTCTGATCGAGTTGCTTTATGCTGCTGAGCGCGCACTTGAGCTGGCGAAGGACCCTGAAATCACAAGCACGAATGTACGTAACAAGCCCGGCGAGCCTGGAGAAGGCGTTGGCGTGGTTGAAGCTGCAAGGGGAACGTTGTACCATCACTATGTGCTTGACAAAGATGCACTTGTCAAGAATGTGAACCTAATTGTGGCTACCACAAACAATTACCCGGCAATATGCATATCCATCCGCGACGCTGCAAAGGGCCTAATACGTAATGGCAAAGTCGACCAAGGCGTGCTGAACAAGGTGGAAATGGCCTTCAGAGCTTACGACCCCTGCTTTGCATGCGCAACGCACTATGCAGTCGGCCAAATGCCTCTGACCATAGAGGTTTATGACAGCCAAAAGCGGCTTATACAGACTATTCAGCGCTAAACCTTTTTTATTTCCTTTTCTCTCTTTCTAGTTTTTAGCTGGAGTTTCAATTTGGCTAAAGATGTCTTTTCCATCCGTGATGCCCTACGCAAGTGGTTTTCCTCTGCGGATAGAGTGGTGATTGCTGGCATCGGAAATCCTATTCGCAGAGACGATTTTGTAGGTATGAAAATTATCCAAGACCTTAAAGGTAAGGCACCAGCGAATGTATGTTTAATCGAATGTGAAACCGTCCCTGAAAGCTTCATACAAGACATAGTTGATTTTAAGCCAAGCCACGTGCTTCTTATTGACGCCGCTTTTCTTGGGCTACAACCGGGGAAAGCACGCCTTGTTTTTCCCGAGCAAGTTGCTGCTTCCCAGGCTGTAACCACGCATGTGCTGCCATTACGCATCTTCTGTGAGTACATAGAAAAAATGACTGGAGCGAAACTTGCTTTGCTGCTAATTGAGCCGGAAAACATGGAGTTCGGCGAAGGCTTAACACCAACCGTGCAAGCAACCGCAGAAGAAATCACAAAAATACTGCTCGAGTTATTCTCAGCCTAAACTTGCCTCCAACAAGCCGTGGTTGGTTATGCCTTGATAAGCACTTGCTACCCTTAATGCCTTTTAGTCTACTACCAGTTTCAGCTGTATAAAGAAGCTTCGCAAATTAAAGCGGGATGGCAAGATAACCAAAAAGTGAAAGGAGAACAATATATTGGGCTTTGGCTTACTTTTTCTTTGCTTCTTGGAAAAGCTTCTTTACAGCGCTGATTCTTGCTTTCTGCGCCAGCACATCGCTTGTGACCAATGTTAAGGCTTCTTCAGGGCACCATTTAATGCACTGGGGTTCACCCTGCTCTTTGCATAAGTCGCAAACGTGGACTACTTTGGTTTCAGGATGCAGCATTATTGCGCCGTAATCGCATGCTTCAATGCACCAGCCGCAGCCGTTACATTTGTCCATATCTACCATTATCGTGCCTGTTTCTTCTGATTGCGTCAGCGCGTCACGTGGGCATGCCGCTACGCATGGGGGGTCTTCACAGCGTCGGCACGTAACTGCCATATTTGCCAGCTGGTTTACTCTGACCACGCGTATGCGCGATTTCAGCGGGTTGAAAGCTTTCTCCTTTGTCCAGGAGCAAATGTACTCGCAGATTTGGCAGCCAACACACTTGTCTGGATCAGCTGAAACGAATTTGCGCTCATGAATCTTTACCATTATGCTTAGGCCTCCTGCTTGTCTTCAACTATGTTTATAACATCATCCATGGCGAGTTCCTTCAGCTTCGCTAAAGTAGGCACACCTTCCAGCGTCCAACCGCGAGACTCATAGTAATCATCCAAAAGTAAGTCCAGTTCCTCCTGTGTTACCACAGCCCCCTTCACGGGACCATCATCCGGTATCGGCATGTTCATGACTTTCCATGGTAGCGTATCGTCTTTTCTGCTCAAGCCTTCCCTGATGTTGATTACCCGTGCAATCGTGTTAATTCTCTCGCCAGATTTCTTCAACTCTTCAGCAGTCATGTCTATGCCCGTTACCAAACTGTAAAGCTTAGCCATATCCTGCAGTTCCTTATAGTATGTGCCTCGTGAAAACTTGCAGACTATGAACGAGTCGATAAGCGCGTACACGTCCTCCATGTCCCTGACCATTTTGCCCCTGCCCTTTTCCGCTTTCAACCGGTCAACCTTGCCTTTCACATCGAAAGCGTATGCGCCATGTCTGTTGTGGTCTGCTCCTCGGAAGGAAACAGCGAAGCCCAACGCCGCAGTTTTGAGGCATCGAAGGTCGTAGCCTGTGACCTCCAGGCCTTTGATGTGCTGCGCAAGCTTCTCAGCGCCTTTGCCTATTTTCTGCGCCGCAATTCTAACACCCTCTGCAAGAATGTCGCCTATTCCTTCACGCTTGCCCATCTTCTCAAGAAGCAACAAAAGCGCCTCAACATTGCCGAAATGAGCATCTATTCCGTCAAGGTCCGCCTGCGATAGAATACCATTTTCATAGCAGTCCATAGCAAAAGCAACAATGACGCCTGCGCTGATCGCGTCCATGCCGTAATAGTTGCAGATTTCCATGCCCTTTATGATTGCGTCGAGCTTGTCTATGCCGCAGTAGGGTCCAAGAGCCCACAAGGTTTCATACTCCATCCGTGTCATCGTGCCTTTATAGGGGCCTTCGGGAACCACAACCTCATGCTCACAACGCATGGCGCAGGAGCTGCAGCCTATAATCTTCGCCACAAACTTCTCGTTTAACGCTTCGCCGCTTACTTTCTCTGCATTTTCAAAATGAGCGTTGTTATAGTTGCGTGTCGGCATACAATGCAGCGCGTTATGAACCAGCACATTTTCTGGCGTGCCAAGAGTGCGATACTTTTGCGTGGCCGGTCCTTTCATTCGCTCGTGGAATTCCTTGACCATCTCCATGAACTCGTCAGGCTTGGCTGGGACTATGTCGCGTGTGCCGCGCACAGCTATGGCTTTGAGGTTTTTGGAACCCATCACAGCGCCTAAGCCTGTTCGCCCAGCCGCACGTGTCTTCTCATTTATTATGCAGGCTATCCGTGAGAGTTTTTCTCCTGCCACGCCTATAGCTGCGACGCGTATATAGTAGTCGCCTAACTCGTCTTTTATAGCATCTTCAGTTTCAGCAGGCGACTTGCCCATTAAATGCGAAGCGTCCAGCAACTGCACTGAATCATCGTCTATCCATAAGTAAACGGGTTTTTCCGCTTTGCCCTTAATAATCACTGCATCATATCCGGCTCTCTTTAGTTCCGCGCCAAATGTGCCGTGAGCAACCGCTTCGCCAATGCCAAAGGTGGCGGGAGACTTAGCGACGAAAGCGTGGCCGTTTCCAGCTGTAGGAAACATTGTACCTGAGATTGGGCCAAGCGCCAAAACAAGTGGGTTGTCTGGGCTGAAGGGGTCAACTCCCGCCGTGGAGTTGTCCAACCACAAGCGCATGCCTAAGCCTATTCCGCCGATGTATTTTCTAGCGTAATCTTCGCTTAACTGTTCGACGCGAGTTTTCCCGGTGTTTAAGTCAACATAAAGGATTCGTCCAGCGTAACCGTACAACCGCCTTTTCCTCCATGTTTATATAACTATTAGTTTTGTGGAAACTATATTAACTTAATGGGCTTCGTAGCCACGATTTAATGAGCAAACGTGACTGTTCTGTTGTCGTTGTCTTCACGCATTTAAGGGCTTTTTAAGCTTTAACAATAAGGGGTTATGGAAACGTGTTATTTTTATTGAATACAAACAGATACTTAGTTTTTACAACATGTGCAAAGGAATAGTGTAAAACTCGTTTTAGTTTTGAGAACTTGCAAGAATTATCACTCTTAAATAACTTTCAGTAAAATTTTAAATGAGCACGATGGATGAATATTTTAGTTTCATAACTAATTAAAATTAGCCATTCCCTTTTCATGTAATCAAATCCATCCACGTGCCGAGTTGATCAGATTGAACAAATTTGACGAGACGCTGCTAAGCGTCATAGATGACGTATTTTTATGCATTTTAGGCGCCGAGTGTACAAAGATCATTTACAATTACTTAGAAAGGATATCCCTACCAAAACATGAAATTCCACATCAATTGGACAAATTCTCTGAAGAACTTAGAAAATTATTGGGCAGCGGCAACATGAAACCTGATCTTAATCCCGCATGCATTTTGGAAGAAGCAATCGCCAAAAGATTATGCGCCAAGTTAGGCGTAGAAATGCAGTCGAGTTCACATCAGACCTTTACCACTTTTATCCGAAAACTGAAAGAGGAGTACTCAAAACTAAAAATAAAGTAACATTATGATTCCAAACAAACGCGGCAAGCAGGTAAAATTTCAGTCGCTTCAAAGGAGACTAAATCGTCGAACTTGTAATGGAGATGCAAAAACCAAATTGCTCGTTGATTTGGACTGCGTTTGGCGTATACCAACAGCTAGTTCTACAAACTCCCTTAAGATTAGATGATTGAACTCCCATGTTGGAGTTCCATACCTAAGCCCCAAACACATGGTGTCCGCGTAAATGAACAGTTTAATGCCGTTATAGTCAAACGCAGCCTGGCGTGTTTGCCCATACTTTGGTTCTGTCAGCACTTTAAAGGGCCATAGTTTACATGCAATGGGTTTCATGTTTTGTAATCCGCAATAATGTATGCCTCCAAAATTGCATAGGAACACGCAGGAACCGTCGCTTGCTCTTTTGAGGTATAGCTGGTTTAAGCCCGCAACTGTTTTTTCCACGCCGAATGTTTTGACTATTCTAAGCCACTCTGGGAATTTCAATACTACGCTGTACAGTTTGCAGCAGTAGCCGCATGCTATGCATTTCCAATCTGCAATGCTCTGCCATGGAACAAACTGCATTCTGGAACACGAGGCAAAAATAGGATAAGAATAAATTAAAAATCTTTTTAGCAAAATAGCTGGTTTCTATGTTTTTTGGTATAGATAAATCGTGTGTGAAGGATAACCTATTTTCGGGTTTTCGCAGAAATTCTCGACTTTTACAGGTTTCCAGCCTACAATTTCATAGTCATGGGAGACCACACGAGCGCCTTTTTTGAGTTCATTTTCCAGTTTCGGCCTAATTTTCTCGTTGGCGCTTGTTGTCAAATATAGAAAGACCACGTCTGCAGAGCTCAAATTTACATTGAACATGTCACCGTTCACAATCGTAACCCTATCTGCGAGCCCGTTTTCGTGAATTGTGCTGAGCGCTTTTTTAGCTAAATCTTCTCTTAACTCCACACCTACAGCCCTCGCGCCAAAAGATTTAGCGGCCATAATGACTGTTCGGCCATCTCCAGCGCCAAGGTCAAATAGAACTTCACCAGCTTTTAAGTCAGCTAATTTAAGCATGAATTCTATGACCGGCAAAGGCGATGGGACGAAAGGCGCAATAAACATTTACACAAATCTCCCATTTCAATTTAGAAGATTAAAATTTTATCCTTAAAGAGTTTACGCATCAGCCTATGCCACATAGCTTTCTTTCTTCGGTGTTGGCCTTTTCGCTTCGCCACATTTAACGCAGCTTTGAGCGCACAATTCCAAATATTTTTCCTCATCCTTGGAGCCCACTGCTTCAGCGGCTTTACGGCAGAGTTCGCTTGGCTCACTACAGCCCTCTTCTCTACACAGGCCTGATATGTAACTGCAGATCTCTTGCACATCTTTAGGCTCCAGCACTGCGCGGTTTGTGCGCACTATAAGGCACAATTCCCGTGCCATAACGCACGTTTTGATGTATTTTATTCGCTCAAGAACTTCTGCTCGGAGTTTTTTCCGGCTTATTTCCACCTTAAGGTCTCCTAAATTTGCTACAAATGCTTACGGCACAATAAGCCACTCTTAACTTAAATAGTTGTTGCTTACAACTCCTAATCTGCCAACAATTTAGCCGCTAAGCAAGAAGGCGTTTAAGCAAAAGGTAGCAGTCTACCTAAATCGCTTACTTAGTGCCTTGCGTTCTGCTTCAAGAATTAACTCATAAAATCTATTGCTAAGTTTCGGTTCTTTTTCAAGTACGCTTGCAACATCTGTGGGGCGAACCTTGCGCGCACTTAGAGCCACAGCCGCGGCTTTACCATACTTCGCCAGTAGTTCGGCTGTTTCTAGCGCCTGTGCCTTCAGCTTTTCCTCTGCTGCTGTAAGCCTCTGTCCTTTCTTTTCAATCAGAGGGAGTACTTTCTCCTCCTCCACCTTTAAAAGCCCAATTGCTTGCGACCCACAACGGGGACATTTGGGTTTTTCAGGTAAGTTCTTAATTTGTATCATCTCCATGTAGTTCCAGCAGTTTGTGCATACAAAATTGCCAGTTTCGCTCAGCAATCGCGCTTTCGCTGACTCTACAAGCACAGCACGCATACGTTCAGGTGGAATAAGATCTGTTTTCATGCTTACTCGCTCAATGCCCACACGAGCTATGGGAGTTGCATTCCCTCCTGTTTCCACGATCTGCA
Source organism: Bathyarchaeia archaeon (assembly GCA_038848695.1). GTDB lineage: Archaea > Thermoproteota > Bathyarchaeia > Bathyarchaeales > Bathycorpusculaceae > JAOAIV01. The sequence goes on along the minus strand of JAWCNL010000001.1, from coordinate 76,073 downwards.
ACGTTATTTCTCTACTTTGAATTTTGTTTAAAACATGAATAAGCCCGTCTGCATCAAGGTCTTTCGTGAAAACTTCTTTTAAACCTTCATCGTAGATTGGTGTGTTCTCGAAGCTTGTTATCAGCTTCTGGAGGCTCACGTTGCTGAAGTCTGCCCACTTCTTTAAAGCGCCAAAACGACGGGCAACATGAATCATGCGACGCTTGAAAAGCCCTGTCTTCACCGTTGACCTTGTAAGCAAGTCCCTAATTGCCTGTTCCGGCAATGCGGTTAACTCATCGAAAACTTCCAAGATGCGAACTGCATTGGCTGCGCCCATTGTTTGCACGAAAATGCGGTAAGGGTCATGCTGAACCACGATGCCGTGTCCAAGCTTATCTGAGAGAACTTGCCCAAGCAACTGCGCCAGGGCTCTGTTTGTAAGCGAACCAAAGTTGGCGTGAATTATTACGAAATCTTCCCAGTCCTCGAGGATTACTCGCTTATCTGTCGGCACCGCCAAGCCAGCGTTCACCTGCTCCATCGTCTCTGCCAATGCACGTAGTATTGTATCCTTCTCTGCTGGATACCTTTCGCAGAGTAGCTTGCTGATTTCTTCTGGCGATAAACCACTTTTCATTTTCTCCTCGACAAAGCCTCTTATCCAAGCCACTTCCTGCGCTACTTGGAAAGGCACCGGGATCTCTTCGCCTATCCAGCTGGGAATAGCGCCTGTAGGGTCATCAACAGGCCGTACGTAAACTTTGTCCTCGGTAGTGTAGACTATCTTCCATGGGCTACCTCGAATGATAAACTTGGTCCCTGCCTTGCCATACTCTGCGATGAAGGCTTCATCAAGCACTCCGATGGAGGAATCTGTGGACTCGTCAATTACGAGAAACTGCTTCTCCACGGGAATCATGGATAAATTATCAAAGTAATATTCAAAAAGCGCCTCAGTTCGCTGCGGCTTCAAAACCACCTGGTCCTCAAAAGAAACCCATGCTAAACGCGGAAAACGCGTATGCATGTAACCCAGTATCTTTTCCACGTCCGCCAATGTTACATCCTGGTATGGGTAAGCGTTTTTGGCTATCTCTAAAATCTCGCTAAAGGTTAATCGTTTGTTCTTAAGCAGCAAACCCGCTATCTGATGTGTTAGGGCATCGTAAGGTTTAGGCGGAATCTCGACAGGCTCCAACTCTTCTTTCAGGGCTCTTCTGGCAATCACCAGCGCCTCTAGCGTATCGTCAGAATCCATGCCGATAATAACTCCTTCTGCAACATGGCCTACTCTATGACCTGCACGGCCTACTCGCTGAATAAGCCTTGTAACCTGCCGCGGGCTCATGTACTGGATTACCAAGTCTATGCGGCCTACGTCTATGCCAAGTTCAAGGCTGCTGGTTGCAATGAGCCCCTTAAGCGAGCCTCTTTTCAGCCCTGTTTCAGCCGCGATGCGTGATGGCTTGGCAAGAGAACCATGATGTATGGAAACTGGGAAGTCTATATCCCATACTTTGAATCTGCTTGCCAGCAC
>JAWCNL010000001.1:0-74545 GCA_038848695.1 Bathyarchaeia archaeon | reverse complement strand
TAAGAGCACGGATTTATGTTTACTCATGTAGTCGCGGATCACTCTTAACCGCGCCGCCACTTCTGGATGTGTATAAAGCTGCTCTGCAAGCTTCACATCATCTTCAGTTGGCTGCGGAAAAATCACTTGCAACCGCATCATTTTGGCAACGGGCACACGAACTATTTCCACAGGACGCTTGTCGCCTACAAGAAACTGCGCCACCTTCTCGGGGCTACCAATAGTGGCTGACAGCCCGATGGTTTGAAAGTCCTTGCCGATGAGGCTTCTGACACGTTCTAGGGCTAGGACCAACTGGCTTCCGCGCTTGCTATCCGCGAGCTCATGTACCTCATCCACTATAACCCACCGTAAACTCTGCAGGTGCTGCCGAAGCTGCCAACCTGACAGTATAGCCTGCAAAGTCTCTGGTGTTGTTATCAAAATGTCTGGTGGACTTCGCGATTGCCGTGCTCTTTCTTTCAGGTCAGTGTCGCCGTGGCGTACTGCCAGTTTAATGTCCAAGTTGTTGCACCACCATTCGAGCCGCTCCAGTAAATCGCGGTTCAACGCTCGCAGTGGCGTGATGTAGAGCACTTTTATGCCGGGCATTTGCTGCGCTTGCAATAGCATGCTCAGTACTGGAAGAAACGCCGCCTCAGTCTTGCCCGTGGCTGTGGGTGAGATGAGTAGCACGTTTTTGCCTTCAAGAATCTTCGGTATCGTCTGCTCCTGAGGTTCGGTAGGTTTAGGGAATCCTTTCTGTTCAACGAGCCTTCGAACAGGCTTTACAAGTAACTCAAAAACATTTTGAGAAGATTTCTCCAAATAGCTAAGCCTCAAGTGCTGACAAAAGTAAGCGATATATCAACGGTAAAAACGTTTTGGAGCAGTTTTTAAGAAATCTCAAAACCGCAATGCGCCGCCGGCGTTTTTATAAATGGTATTATATTAATTTGCAGTCGTTTTGGCTCTTTTATGGAGAGGTAAGTACTCTTAAGTTTGGTGAAATGCTTTAAAATCTTTTGCGCACATTTTGTTTATAGTATGCTTACCCATTTTATCACGATTTCAACACCCATTAACATAAAAATGTATAATTTAGATGTGAAAACGTGCATTTTCTATTTAAAAACAATGGAAAGTTATTTATCTACCATCATAAGAAAGCATGGAACTGTAATATAATGGAGGAAGCAAATTGGCTAAATGTCCGAAATGTGGAGCTGATGTTCCAAAGATGAAGAAGACATGGAAGATGGCTGGGCGACCAGACAAATCAGGAAAGCGGATGCAACTGGAAATCGGGCTATATCAATGCCCAAAGGGACACACCTTCCGCGAAGTGCTAAGTAAGAAGAAAATCTAAACTCGTGAATCTAACTGAAGCTATAACGGCGCTTCACTGTTAACCAGTAGCAATTACCTATATTTTATTTCCTCATTTTCTTTTTTCCCATCAAAAAACGGTAAGTTTTAAAACAGAGAGCCCATTGAATAGAAACATTTCAAATTGAAAATTGAGGCGCTGGTTTGATCACAGAACTAGAGAAACTTTGGCGCAATGAGTACATTCAAACCATTGCTGTTATTGGTATAGTTGCGTTATTCATTTTTGGCTTTTGGTATGGACTGCAAATCGCGTTAAACACGTCGTATCCTGCATTGGCAGTGATAAGCGGCAGCATGTGCGTCCCATGCAACGGCGCATGCGACGGCTGGGCACATCCCTTCTCGCATACTCTGCATATAGGCGACCTCATAATCGTGCAAGGCGTGAACCCAAAAGAGCTTAACACGAATTACCCTAACAGCGATATAATAGTCTTCAAAAAACCCTCAAACCCTGACGAGCTAATCGTACATAGAATAGTAGCTGTGGACGAAATTAATGGCACACTATATTTTCGAACCAAAGGCGACGGAAACAGCCATGTTAAGTGGCCGAACACGCCATCCCCTTTAGAATATGACCCGTGGGATACAAATGGTATTCCAGGTATACGTGAGGACTATGTAGTGGGTAAAGTTATCGTGCGCATTCCCTGGTTGGGACATATTGTACTGTTTATGCGGAACTCTGTAGGTTTGCCCATAATTATAGCACTCATAATAATATTGGTGATTATCGAGTTTATTGTTCCACTGTTCAAAGAAAAACAAAAGCAGAATGCGCAAGTGTCTGCATAGATGTATTTATAAATAAAACTCTTTATAAGAATGTGTGCGCAGACACAGCCAAGATGAGAAGGGAAAATAATGCCACAAGTTAAAGCCACGATAAGCATTGAAAATGTTGTTGCTTCTGCAACATTGAATCAAAAAGTTGACTTGAACGCGGTGGTGAAAGGCTATCCAGGCGTTGAGTATCGTCCAGAGCAGTTTCCAGGGCTTGTTTTTCGGTTAAAAAGACCGAAAACGGCAACACTGATTTTTAATTCTGGAAAGATGGTGTGTACAGGCGCCAAGTCTGAGAAAGAAGCGCGCCGTGCTGTTATGAAAGTCATTAAGGAACTGAAGAAGGGTGGAATAATAATCATTAGCAAGCCAGATTTAAAAATACAGAACATCGTTGCTTCAGCGGGTCTCGGCGGGATGATTGACTTGGAAAAGGCCGCTTACACACTTGGAAAAACTATGTATGAACCTGAGCAGTTTCCAGGTTTAATTTATAGAATGGACGAGCCGAAAGTTGTGATTCTGCTGTTTGCAAGCGGAAAACTAGTTTGCACCGGAGCCAAGAGAGAGCAGGATGTTTATGATGCGGTGCAAAAACTGCATGTGCTATTGGAAGAGAAAAAACTAATTTTCTACGACTAACGAGCAAACAGATGCTTATCTGCTCTATTTTTCTACTATTTTTTAACCTGCTTCAAAATGGTTTTAAGGCTTTCTTCATCAATGGCACCTAATTCATACAATATATTAGCTATTTCACTTATTTTGACTAGCGTGTGCACTTTTATGCCAAGTTTCTCCAGTTTCTCTCTTCCACCTTCTTCTCGATCCAAGAAGGCCACTGCGTCGTTTACCACGCCGCCTTCAGCTCTTATGGCTTGCGCTGCTTTCTTCAAGTTTAAGCCTGTTGTTATTAAGTCATCGATGAGTAAAACGCGGTCTCCAGAGACAAGGATTCCCTCAACCCTTCTCTGTCTGCCGTGACGCCGAATTTCTTTTCGTACATAGAGAAATGGTTTTTTCAGGTTATAAGCAATTTGAGAAGCGAAGGGTATGCCTGCTGTGGGGACGCCTGCGATTCTGTCAAAGTTTTTTAATCCCAATTCATTGGTGATGTAAGCGCAATAAAAGTCGCAGATTTGCTTATAGGCATCTGGGAAACTTGGAACTATACGCAGATCAATGTAGTATGGACTTATTTTTCCACTTGAAAGTTTGAAAACACCAAATTTCAATGCGTCAATCTTGTGCAGAGCCTTCGCAATTTCAATTTTTGATTTTTGATCATCTTTTTGTGCTGTAATGTTTTCACTTCCTTTTTGAAACTTGATAAATCTTGTTAAGTTCAGGAATCAAGCATGCAGTTCTTGGCAACTCTTTTTTGAGCAGTTCCGCGAACTTTTGCTGATGCGTTGCCGAGTTTGTATGGTAGGGCACAGCAACCTGAGGCTTCGTCAGTCTTGCAATTTCAAAACCTGTTTCAGGCGATGTGCCTGGCGCGATGCCTACAGTGCAGAAGACAACATCAAATTTTTCTCTTTCGCCGATTGCGGCAAGTTCTGGGTAAGGCAGGCTATCAGCTGTATGGAAGACTTTAACACCGTCTTCGCTTGTAATTATGTAAGTTACAGGCTTAACTGCAGGATGGTTGCATTTTTCCGCTTTAACCGAGACCTCACCTAGTTTAATTTCTTCGCCAACATGAATTTCCTGCAGTTTATTCGAAGGAATAATATACCGCAACCGGTTTGCCGAAGAAGAATCAGCTATCACTGTGCAGTTTGCGACTTTTTGGATTTCCGCTATCAAACGCTGATCCAGATGGTCATAATGTTCATGAGTAATTAAAATTGCATCTGTATTAAGAAAACTACGAGCTCTCACATCCACCGGGTCAATGACTAGAGTCTTCGACGGAGTCTTAATAAGCACACCAGCATAATAGTTAAACCATACGAAAAGGATAGCGTTTTTTTCAGGAGTGCTCTCTATAGGCATACTTGATTCCTCCACACGAAACTATTATTACGCTGAGTTTTAAAGAAGTTTCCGCTCCGTTTACTATCTATTCCGCCAGAAATCGTGAAAATAGACCCCTCTATAGGTTTCTGCATAGAATCTCTAATAGGCGCCAAATATGAAGGCGCAACCTATGTTAAGCTAGCTTGATGTTTTCCAATTTTGCTAAGGCCAAGCGTTTAGTGATTTGTTCAGGTTCTTTGGAATTGTTTGGCTACTGATTCGAGTTTTTCGCCTACGATTTGCGCTTCGATGCATCCTACACCTTTTTCGCTGGCGCGTCTTATGTGGCTTATCTCATATGGGTTGAACCCCATTGCTCGGCAAGCAGCGGCGTCCGTGGCTACAGGGTCTTTTCCCGCGATGATAAGATTCATCTGTACTGGTGTGCCGTCTATGGGGCCTTTGCCTTCCATGCCCACGAAACCGTCGATAACCGTTAGCGCGGGCTTAAGCACCGTGTTAATGTCAACTATTACTTTGCTTATGCCTTTCAAATGGTATTTGCCTTTAAATTTCTCAGGAAGCAGCCCGAACATGTTCTTCATGCCCAACGTTACGCCCGTATCCGCATGGGTTTTTAGCTTGGCGGCGCTGATGACGGCGGATTCAGTAACTATTCGCGGCACAGTTATACTCTTAAGCGCTTCCCCGTCAGGTATAGCAAGGGTAACTTTATCTTTAACATGCCGCAGATTAAGCCATTCAACGCCATTCCGCCGGCACATGTCCTTCATACCCGTAACTTCAAAGGCTTTATCCGCGTTGGTGATGGTAGCATCCGACTCGACCACGTAGATTTTAACGGGCAACGCTTCAAGCTTCTTGATTATAGCCTCCACCACCACGGGATCGGTGGTTGCCCCTGTATCCCAAGTTTTGTTGGTGATAAAGTTAACTTTGATAAGCACTTTATCGTAGCCGACAAGAGCGCTCTTATAGTCGATTAGGTCTAAGGCTTTGAAAACCGGCGCATGACCACGCTCGCCTTTAACAACAGCTACAACTGGAAGCTTTTGCATACACCTATACACTTATGCTTGGCCTATAAAAAATAGTGTTATTTTCTTGGAGTGATAAGTGTGCAAACGGTATACCGCCCCTCCAAGATGGCAGCTACTCTTTCAGGATAGTTTCCATTAACTACGTGGCAGTCTATTGGTGTTTCTAAAAGCAGTTTAGGCAAGTGGAGGTCAACACTGGTTCTCTTATTCAGCCTTAGCAACTCCTCTGCTGTCAAGCGCTCCATCAGCACCGCATTCGAGCGCCCTTTTGGGTCGTCCGTGAAAATTCCATCCACATCTGTAACCAGCAACAATTTTGCTGCGCCCAAGCGGCTTGCAACATAAGCTGCAATCGAGTCTGAAGTGACATCCCACGAATTCTCCAACGGATCCTTCTTGAACATTAGCTGTGATGGCAAAAAGATGGGCACAGCACAGGTCTCTGCCAGTTGCCGCGCTTCGCTGAGCAGATAGGTTGCAACTGAGTTTGGAATTAACTGCGTCAGCGCTAGTCCATATTGATCCATGGCTAAAATCGCCATTTTATGCGCAAGCGTACTGGACAAAGCGAAGCGCTTATCAAAATCTCTCACGGCATCCGCGAATCGCCCGCCGCCCGGCACAACTGTGATAGCGTATTTCCTTGCTAGCTCGCTTAGCTGAATACATAAAGCTTTTAGCCGCGCCGGGTTCTCGGCTAGGCTGCCGCCTACCTTTATCACCGAGTCCATTTGACGATTCGCCCTTCAAGTCTGCTTGCTATCATCAACGCGACGCCTACCGCAGGCGACGCCACGGTTACATCGCCGCTCAATAGCTCGCCGAGGTCGATGATTTTATCCGCGCCGATTTTTTCCGCGGCCGCCCGTGCAAGAAAGTTCCTGCCGATGCCTGTGACGACGACTGGGACCTCGCATGTTGCAAACGCTTTTACGCGAGAATAAACCTCGCTTAGTCCCTCAGCTACTTGCTCAACCTGCTTGCCGTAAATGTAACGTGCCATCTCAAGAAGCTCCTGCTCAGTTAGCATTTCAATGTCTGCGCAGACAACTCGAGCAAGCCGCGCCATGGCTTCTCGCAGTGTTTTCCCTCGGCCATCCGCAGTTTCTGAAGTGTACTCCTTAGCCGTGATGCTGCCCAAGATTAGATGCACATCGCCGGACTGCGCAAACAGCTCCGATGAAACCCGCGCGCTACCATTTCTAAGCGGAACAGAGCGCACAATTGAGGCAATGTTGGTTCGCAGAGTGCCCGTGTAAACAAGCTCGCCGCACATTAGCTTCTCAAGGTCAGTTTTGCCTACGGCGGCGACGCGCCCGTTAACGATGGGGATTATGCTGGTGCTAGTGCTTCCAATGTCCACTACGACGCAGGTTTTTATTAACTGAGAAACCATCCAGCCCGTAGCAGCCCAATTCGCCGCGGCTACACGGAGCGGTTCCATTTTCACGGAGTCTATAGGCCTTAAGGTAGCATCCACGTCTAAAACGAAGAGGGGCACATCCACAAAAGCCTCAGCTGTGCATGTTAGGATGTGGTTGACGCCTTCCCATTTCGTTTGATATGCATCCGATAGCTCGGCAGTCATGGTTAAGCCGACGCCGTGAAGCGGTGCTGCGCCGCTTAACCGCTTCTTCAGCTCCAGAAGCACATTGACAAGCTTGCCCTTATCCTTCCACACTGGAAAGTATTCACTTGCAATTTTAAGCTCCGTGACTCCGCCATTTTCGGCGCGTACAAAAGCCGCTTTGGTGTTGGCTCCTCCAATGTCCAAGCCCATAACGTTGATCAACACTATTCGCCTCCCTGCGTCGCTTCGAGAACGCGCTTTTTAGCTTCGCGAAACCTTGCGGTCGCCGCTTTCACTGTGATGCCGTAAGCGGAAATAAGCGCGCATGCGCTGCTGCTTGAAAGCGGGAAAGGCGGAGCAGCAACTTCACTCATCGCATATATTGTCTGAAGAATACTCGGCGTCGGTGGCGGCAGTTCCACCTTCGAGAAAATGGCGCAACCGCAAGCTTGCACATTGGTTGGCAACTCGCTTTTTAAAACAGCGTTTACGATGGCTTCAGCAGGGTTAAAGTTGACAACACGCCGCAGCCCAACGTAGGACGTGGTTAATCGCGGGTTAACCTCAATCACAAATACTTCTTCGTTAGTCAGAACCAAATCTACCCCGACATATCCTCTGAGGCCAGGGAAAGATTTAACAATTTTTTCCGCCGCTACAAACGCCTTAGACCGCAGTGGATGCTCGAAAGGTGTTAAACCTCCGCGGTAGCTTGATGCAGCATCAGGCCTTCCGAGCTCGATGTCTTGGCGATTCAAGCTTATGGGCATGACGTCGCTGCCAGTGGAGATTAAGCTAACGCTGACAGCAACGCCGCGGATGAATTCTTGCAATAGAAAATGCTTGCTTGCGCACTCGAGCCTGATTTTGGCCATTGCCGTTGCTATCTGTTGCTCATTTCTGACGAGGCTCAAGCCGCCGCAGCTAACATCACATGAAGGTTTGAGCACTAAAGGAAAATGCAACTTGCTCTTTACAGCCCGCTTAACCTCATCCGCAGTCGCATCTGCGCGGAACACCATTGTTTCAGGTGTAGGTACTCCATTTTCGCTTAATAATTCATGGAGAAAGGCTTTATCAGCAACTTTACCTATTACGCTTGCTTCACAGTTCAGCAAGACACCGCCTGCTTGCCCAACGGTTTCCAGAAGCGACTGCAGCGCACCTTCGGATTCCGGCGCGATTACATAAACGGCGTCAGCAGAAGACGCGTTTCTGCGGATTACTTCTTGAGCCTCATGTGGCGCGAAGACTGGCACTATACAGTCAGTGTCAAGAGGCAGATTAAACTTTGCAATTCGCGAATCAAGCATAGTGGTTACAGTGTGACCAGCGGCTTTGAAATCAGCAACTAAACTGCGCAGCATGCTGAAGCCTTCGCTTAACACGCTTGGCGGAATCTGCGTGCCGGCGAAGCCTCCACCCGAAACATGTTCGTAAATTAGAATCTTCAAATCTTCGCCTCGCGGGCATGATGATTCTGAACCGTTGCGTGTGGCTGGGCGATTTGGCGCAAAGCATCCAGAAACTCCATGACATGGCGCCTTTTCAAATGTGGCATAACCACAACTCTGATGCAGTCAAGACGCGGGATATATGATATGAACCAGCCGCGTTGTTGTAGTCTTTCGCACATTTGCTTTGCGTCTGCGGCTTTAAAAGCCACTATGTTCAACTGTGGCTGGGTTACAAGAGTGAAGCCTAACGCCTCAAGACTCGAGGATAAAAACTTGGTGAGCCGCATGCAGCGTTGAATTATTTTTTTGAAACCTTCGCGGCCTAGGTGCTCAAAAACTGCCCATGCAGCCGCTGCTGACACGCCACATCTTGTGCCCGCAAACGTGTACTGCCACTTTTCAGTTAGATAGGGCGTTTCTGTCTTGATGTAATCCAGAACTGCGCTGTCGCGGAATAGGATGCCGCCTGCGGGAATAGGCGTCATACCCATTTTATGTGGGTCAACGGTGATGGATTTTACGCCTTCCAAGCGGAAGTCAAATTCCTTGGCTTCGTAGCCCATGTCGTTTAGGAATGGGATGATTAGGCCGCCGAAGGCGGCGTCCACATGCAGATAAACGCCGTGAGCCACGGCAATCGCAGAGAGCTTGTCAATCGGGTCAACTGTGCCTAGCTCAGTTGTCCCAGCTGTGCCGACGATGGCAACAGTGTTCCGTGTGATGCATTTCTCTACGGAGGAGGGCTTAACTCGGTATGCGCCGTCTAAACTTGCATAGACAGGTTTTAGCCCAAGCAAGTTGCAGATTTTCTTGAAGGAAAAATGCGCCGACTCCGGCAAAACAACCTCAGGATTGCATGCGCCAGCCATGTTTCTTGCTGCCCACAATGCCAGCAGATTCGCCTCTGTGCCTCCGGAAACAATGAAGCCAACGCTGTTTTCGCCGTTAAGGAGCGCCGCGAGCCGCTGAACAGCTTCCCGTTCCAGCTTTAGGCTTCCAGGGAATAATCCTACATCTCCAAGGTTCGAGCTTAAAAACCATCTGTGTGCTGTCCGCGCGATACTGTGTGGTGCAGTGCACATTGAGCAGAGGATTCTGCCATCTTCATAGCGCATGTCTTGCTTCAGAAACTTTTTCAGCTCAGCCAGCACTGCTTTTTGGCTCAGCCCTTTATCCCGCATGATTAAAACTTCCTAGGCTTTGGTGCGGTTTGCGCCTCTGCGCGTCTAACTGCCTCAACAAGCTCCTGGACTTTTTTTCTTGTAATTCTGCCGTTGACGCGGTCGTTTTGTGTGCATGCAGCGCCTCTTAAGCCGGCTATATCAGCGCCTAAAGCGTAAACAACAGGCAAGTCCTCTTTTCTCAGTGAACCCGCTAATGCCGCTTCTAAATGGTAATTGTGTGCTGCCTCAACGAAGCGCTTAAGCTGCTCCATCGAGAGGAAGTCGAAGAGGCGTTTGCCGTCTTTAACCGCCGTGTCAAGCATGGCCACGTCAGCTTGGGCTTTATAGGCTATTTCGGGCACAAGCAGCGGGTCGATTGCGTCGGCTCTTTCAGCATCAGCGTAGCCGGCGGCAACCACTTTGATTGAAGAATCAAATTCCTTAACTGCCCGGACAATGTGCTGCATGAGGTAAACGGCTTCTTCAGGCGTCTTCAACCCGCAGAGTCCAGCTTTGACGTAGTTTACGCCTGTTGTCGCTGCGCCACGAGCAGCCAGCGACGCCGCGCCTGGAAGATTAGGCAACTCGCCTATGGTACAGCTTACTTCAACGTTTGCTGGTGCAAGCTCGCGGACGCGCTTTATCACCCATGGAAAATTGGCGCCTAGTGCGCCTTCCCGAGGGTTTTTGACATCGATTATGTCGGCGCCGCCAGCGATGGCTTCTAATGCTTCTGTTTCGTTCATTGGACTTATTAGCAGCTTCAATGTTAATCATATTGAAGCGGAATTCCTAAACCTTTAAAGTTTTTGTCATCAGCGCCTTATACGAGGATGTTGCTGTAGCCAGAAGCAGCTAATAAAGGCAAGCTTTTTCTAAATAGACAAGCGAAATTGTTGCGTAGAGGCGCGAGCACCGTGAAAGTTATACCAGTCATTGATATCCTCGGCGGCAAAGTGGTTCATGCGGTACGCGGTAGAAGGAAAGAGTATCAGCCACTCAAAAGCATCTTATGCGCCTCCACGGACCCGCTGGATGTTGCTGCCGCATTTAGGAAGCTGGGCTTCAGTGAGCTTTACGTAGCCGACTTGGACGCTATCTTAGGCGGAAAAATGAACCTCTCAATTTTAAGGAGCATCGTGGAGGAAACTGGACTCGAGCTTATGGTTGACGCGGGCGTGGATAACCTTGAAAAAGCGGAGCGCTTGCTGGAGAATCATGCCTCAAAGATTATTATTGGAACAGAAACCTTGCCTACTATTAACCTTGTAGCTGAAGCCGTGCGCTTATTCGGAAACAAAAAAGTGATAGTGAGCCTCGACTTAATGAACGGCCAAGTGCTCAGTCGCTTGGACACTGCGGTGCCTATGTCGCCAATGGCGCTTTTACAAGCACTTCAGCAAGCAGGCACTTCACAAGTTATTGTTTTGGATTTGGCAAGGGTAGGCAGTGGAGAGGGCGTTAACATGCGCTTTATAGAGGATGCGCTGAAGAATTTCCATGGGCGCATATTTGTTGGCGGCGGTTTACGCAATATTGACGACTTGATTGAGCTAGAAAAGATTGGCGTAGCTGGCGTTCTGGTTGCTACGGCCTTGCATTCTGGGAAAATTTCTGTAGATGAACTTAAAAGGTTAAAGCTACTTACGTAGGCAGCTTCTTCGAATATGGAAGATTAGAGTGTTGCTTCGACGCTTAAACGTATTTCTGGTCTTTATAGCAGTACCAGCGTTTATACTGCGGAATATAAGTTAATGGGCCGCCGCATGTTGGGCAAACTGGCTGTGCAGATTGCGCTGTTTGCGCTGCAGTCGCAGGCGCCGCTGCTGTTTGCGGCGTGGGCTTAAGGACGATGAAGTCTGCTGCACCTTGCACTCTGTCCCAGGAGATGTCGGTGGCTTTGCCGCTTTTGTCTTCAACGCTGAGCGAGATGCTTGGTTGTCCAATGACAAAGCTTACGTCTTTAACTTTGCCGACGAGGTTTCCTTCTGCGTCAATAACTTGCATGCCAATCAATTTGTCTTTAGGTATACTTTTCTGATTTTTCTCCAATTATGGCACCTATTGATACTTCGCTTCATGTTTTAATAAGCTTTAATATATCTACTAAAGTATTATTGACAAAAATTCATTGCGCTTTTGTGATTATCCGCCAAAAATCCCGCCGATAGAAAACCATAATAATAACTTGCGTTAAAAACCCTCAATCAGAGGGAGAAATGGATGACTGCAGAAAGTAGTTCTGGGATTGACTTTGAGCATTGGCTTTACCGCTTTCTCGCGTTGGTCATTGACAGCATAATCATCGGCATTATAGGATATATCATATTGAATTTCGTTGTATTATCAATACTCTGGAGCGGTGCATGGTGGTTGCTGGGATTTGGATATTGGCTCGTGCTTCCTTTTATCTCAGGTATAATACAAGTATTCTACTCGGCTATATTGGATGTGGTATGGGGCGCTACCATCGGCAAGAGAATATTGGGTTTAAAAGTGCAGATGACAAATGGTAGCAGAGTACAATTCGGACAGGCATTCATTCGCAACGTAAGCAAAATCTATTGGATTTTCCTCTTATTGGACTGGATAATCGGCATAGCTACGCCCGGGCCTGACAGGCGTCAGAAGTACACGGATCGCATGGCAGGAACCACGGTTGTCCAAGTGAAGCAGGTATTCGCTGCTACTACGCAGCCTCCGCCACCACCGCCACCGAGTTAAAACGCAGATTACACGTGCAACCCCATTCCTTTTTTCTATTTTTGCTGTTGCTGAATTGATGCTCTGGTTGGTTAACAAACTTGTTTATTGATTGTATGCGCGCTTTAATCTGAGTCTTTTGTAGAGTAACGCTGTAAGGGCCACTATCGCAAGGGAAGCGGAAACGGCGATGAGCGTGTGATATACGATGGAATTGTTTTGTGGTGGGCTGGTGGAATTGGGTGAGAAGGTGGATACCACTGCTACCTTGTTGCTCTCAGAAAAAGCCACGTAGAGCTCTTTTTTGCCAGAATCATAGCATATGCCTTGTGGTTCGCCCTCTAAAGTTATGGTTGCGATGACAGAGCTGTTTTCTGTAGATATGACTGATACTGACTTTGACCTTGAATTTGCCACGAAAATTTGCCCGCTTTCGTCGTCATAGGCTAAGGCGCTTGGCTGTTGCCCAACAGGTATGGTTGCCTTTACAGCGTAGTCGCTTGTTGATATTACTGACACCGAGCTGAAGTTGTGGTTGGCTACATAAATTTCGCTTTTTTCAGCACAGTACGCTAGGCTTATGGGCAATCCGTCCACGGTTATGTTTGCGATAATGCTGTGCGTGTCGGCTGATATTGCTAAGACTCGGTTGCAGCCAGCATGACCCACGAACACCTCATCCTTGGCATAGTCGTAGGCTAAGGTGCAGGGCATTTTCCCCACTGGTATCGCTGCAATTAACGAGTGGTCGTCGTCTGATATGATGGATACTGTGTCTGAGCCATAGTTAGCTACGAAAATTTTCCCTTTATCCGGCGCAACGGCTACGCCCATGGGCCTATGCCCCACGGGTATCGTCGCAGTCACCGTGTAATCGCTGGCGGAGATAACCGAAACGGTATCGGAGCCAAAATTGGTTACCAGCATCTGCCCTTTCACGGGGTTGTAGGCTATCGCCGAGGGTATGTGACCTACGGGTATGGTGGCGACTACCGAATGTGTTTGCTCAGAGATTACGTAGACAAGGTGGAAGTCGCCGTTTGTCAGGAAGATTTCGCCTCTTTCGGGGTTGTAGACTAAGCCGTAGTAGCCGCCGAAGCGCTCTAAAATTATGGTGTCGGTTACTTCAAAGCCTTGAACGGGGGCAGAAGCTAAAACAACAAGTAAAGCAGCAGAAAGCAGTGTCAATAATGTGGTTTTGCTCATGGCTAATCAGATACTTCAAGTTTAAAATTCACGAGTTATAAATTTTTAAGATAACTTACAATGTCAACTATTTACTTGCATCAGGAAAAGAGCTATTTTGCATGTGGCAACCGGCTTTGACGTATCTTACCAGAATCCGCCTTTCGACGTTAACTTAATTTCCGCTTCGAAAGAGCCCAGACCCGCTGTTGCAAAAGTGAAATTGTATTGGCCGCTTGGCAGCCTTATCCATTCGCTGCTGTAGGTTGTCTGTTCACGTTGCGATGTAGCGTGGCTCCACAGGACATCGTCGCCGTTTAGGATTTTAGCCGACCAAAGCGAGTTGCCGCTGTGAACGGAAACTTCAACCTTCACGTATTCATGGAGAAATGGAACTTCAAACTCCACATGCCGCGAGTCCGCGCCGATAGCGAACGAGACTGAAAAATCAACTAAAACCCGAGTGTAGGTAAGCGCTGAGTAAGCAACAAGCAAAACCACAATAAGCGCGGCAGCTGCTCCAACAATTAGCTTAGTTCTCGATTTCTTAGACGCATCCACAGATTAACCTCCCCATTAGCTTCAGAACGCGAGGCTCCATAGGCATGATATATAATTAAACTTTACGAAAGCAGATTCATAATTAGTGCTAATTTTGGGTTATGTGTTATTTGTTGGGCTGGTGTGTTAGCTGTAACCCGCCTTCTGTTGACTGTGGCATTCGGCTAATCGGGCTACCCGCGCCCTTCAGGTAGAAGCCTCATCGGCGCCTGTTTGCCCTTTCCACTTGCAGGACAGCCGTTTCACCGCTTCCACAGGGCATAGGTCGGCAACTTAGCATGCCTCATCTTCACTTGCCAAGTGGACGTTTCGTTTCTGCTCTGTAGCCAAGGCTCTCGCCTTCCCCGAATGAACGGGGTGCAATTCTACATGTGGGCGGAGTTTCCTCATTCCCAAAAGAGGGAACGAAAGCCACACGCCAACTCGCCAGCCCAATAATGCAATGGGTACCCGTGGGCAATAAGAATTTCTACATAAGTTTGCCACTAGCAACCAGCACTACTTTGCCGCCAACATAAACACATATTTCTCCAGCTTTGTTTTCCGCCTTTAGCAACATCAGCGAGTGCCTGTTTATCTCATAGCCCTGTTCAACTCTGATGTTCACGTGATCCGTGCCAAAATAGCGGTAACGCGACAAGTAGCCTGCTAGGCAACCGTTGCCTGAACCTGTAGCCGGATCTTCTGGAATACCGAACAAATCAACGAACACGCGTACATTCAAATCGTTGCCCTTGTTGTATGTTTCAGGGCAGAAAACTAGAATCCCTGCTTTCGCTTCCTTCGCCAACTCCAGCAGGCTTTCCCTGTGGATTTTTGCGCGTCTAACAGCAGCTAGCGTCTTTAAGGGAACAATGATGAAGGGCAATCCTGTGGATACCTCCTGAATGGGATAGCGGTTATCAAAATCCTCTGTCTCAAGCTTTAGAATTTGTATAAACTGCGAAACGCTGAATGTTTTGCCGAAAGTCGGCGGCATCTGCTTCATCCAGGCTATCTCTTGCGATTCTCCAATTTTATCGAAGCTAACTGGTATCTGACCTACCTTCAAGTTCAACAAGACATCGCGAACGGCTCTCCTCTTCATTATGAAATGCTTTATCACGTACGCTGTACCCAACGTCGGATGTCCCGCGAAAGGCACTTCCGTTACAGGCGTAAATATGCGAACATCAAATCCGCCCTGATGTTGCGGATGTGAAATGATGAAAGTTGTTTCGGGAAAATGCATTTCGTTGGCTATATCCTGCATCTGTGCAGTGGACAAGCTGGCGCCGCCATCAACAACGGCAAGCTGATTCCCAGAATACTTCTGTTCAGCAAACACGTCAACAAAATAAAATGCTAATCTGCTCATTTTTGTTCACAGTTCTGAAAAGAGCGCCAAAGTCATATATTAAGTACGTAGTAAAGGCGCTCTGAGGTCTTGCGGAACAAATAAGAATCTCATTCAATGATATTAACAGTTATGAAGAAAAGCGTCATTCTTATCACTGGCACACCTTGCGTTGGTAAAACCACCATAGCACAGCAGCTTGCCGAGAAGCTTGACGCGCTTTACATCAACCTTACCGAGTATGCCGAGAAGCATCATTTAATCGCAGGCGAGGACGAAAAGCGTAGAACCCGCGTAATCGATGAGGAAAAAACGCGCATAAAAATCGGCGAAACAATAAAAGCCGCGAAGGAAACTGCCATCATCATTGATGGGCACTATGCGCACGCAGTTGTTCCAAAACGCTATGTTACACGCATATTTGTGCTACGTCGAAACCCCATAGAGCTCAAGCGGCTTATGGAGCAACGCGGCTTCGCAGGCGACAAGCTCTGGGAGAACCTTGCCGCAGAAATCCTCGACGTCTGCCTTGTTGAAGCCCTACAAACGCAGGGGCAAGAAAAAGTTTGCGAATTAGACGTAACTGGCAAAACAGCAGAGGAAGCCACAAGCGAGATACTTGCCGTTTTGGGCGGTCGCGAGAAGTGTTTTATAGGCCTTGTGGACTGGCTGGGCATGCTGGAGAAAGAGAACTTGATAAACGAGTACTTGAAAATTTAGTTTTATCTGAGGCTCATGGCTATTTTCTGCCGCGTCAAAAGCGTAATCTTGCGTCTGTTCGAATAGGACTTGGCGTGATCGCTGAATTTCTCGCCAATCAATATGGGATTTGACAAGCCCACATCCTCTGAGGCAGTGTCCAAACTGATGACAAGGTTAACGCCTATTGTCCTGTTCCAGTCGCGTATCCAAACGCCCTGCTCCATCTTCCCCTTCTGAACAATAAGGTCGAACTTGCGGGGTATACCGCTGTAACCCTCGATTACAGCGTTTTCCTGAGTAATCTTGTAGCCTTCCTTCTTAAAGTAACGCAACGCAAGATCAACCAACCGACTCTGCGCTTTCGCCTGCCCCTCATCGTTGCTCATCCACTCACCTGAACCCTAAATGTTATTTAGTCAACTGTGGAAAAGTCTTTCGGAGGCGCATCCATATCAAACCAACCTTAATCATCATTTGCAACAAATGCGGCGGCTTATTCCTCACCCCAGAAGACCAGAAAACAAAGACCTGCCCATACTGCGGCACACGCGTGGATGTAATAAAGGCTAGGCGGGTTGCCGCCGCCAAAAGCGCTTTTGAAGCCTCCGAAATGCTGCGAAACTTGAAAGCAAAAAAAGGCTTCAGTCACAGCTAACTTGGGCTTATCTGCCGGAGCAACTCGCAAACCTTGCATAGCTCAGCAGATGCAGGTTCACCGCAAGCAGTGCATTCTTTGAAATCAGCTTTTCTGGCGATTTCGTCAAGCGCAGGTCTTAAGCGTTCTATAGCTTTGAAAACCGCAAATTTTGTTCCAGGATGCCGCTCCTCCATGCGGTTAAGCATGAAACGCATCTCATTCCGCAATGCCTCCGAAGCGTAGGGACACGGAACATCCTGAAACCGTATTTTCTTAACATATGCGTACAAAGCGCTCTCTTTCTCTGGAATCTCACAGAAGGGCCTGACTTTCTGCACAAACCGCGGATGCGCCTCGTCCGTGACGGGTTTCTCCTTAGCCAGCCGCGTAATGTCGCCGCGGAAAATGTTCAAAAGAATCGTTTGCGCCTCATCATCCAACGTGTGCGCCGTCGCAATCTTGTCAGCGCCGACCTCGCGGGCAGCCACATTCAGCGCTCTCCGCCGTAAGACGCCACAGTAGGCGCAAGGCGTAAGCTCACAGCCGCTTTTCTCTCGTGCTTTCGCGACTATCTCGTCCAGTGTAAAGCCAAAAAGCGTCTTAAAATCGACCACATAATGCGCTATGCCAAGCGCTTTGCAGTTTGCCGCTGCGATGGCTAGGGCTTCGTCTCTATAGCCCTTTATGCCCTCATCCACCGTGACAGCGACCAGCGAAGCCTTCGGATGCCGACGCTCTATCTTCGCTAATATGTGCAGTAAGCTTAGGCTGTCTTTGCCGCCGGAAACCGCCACCGCTATACGGTCATCAAAACGGAACATTTTATACGTGGCAATGGTCGCCCGCACCTTAGCTTCAATGGATTCCGCGAAGCACTTTCGGCAGAGCTTCTCGCCAGAGTACCGCCTAAAAAAGAAAGCTTCTCGGCGCTTGCAGACGGTGCAGACAGCGGCGGTAGCATCCTGGCACATTGAATGTTTCACGCTGGTAATCTCTTGATTAACAATTACTAAATAAACACATTTGCACAATATTCCGTAAAGAGACGGTTAAGATGGCTGCTAAGCCCAAAAAGCAATGGGAATACCTGGAAGTCATCTACACCAGCAAGCGCTGGCAACTGTTCAAGGAATATCGCGAAAAAGCCCTGCGCATAATGGCTGCGTTGGAGCAATGCCACCTGCCGACGCTGGTGCATGGCAGCATCGCCCGAGGAGACGTAAACGAGAGAAGCGACATCGACGTTTTCGTCGCCGAGCCGCCTTCATCCTTTCTGGTAGAAGCAGCCTTGGAGAAAGCGGGGCTGCCCATTAACGCGCGTTTGCTGGTGCAGGCCACGCCGCTCTACGCGGTAAAGGCGCATATCCTGATAGATGAGAAGACAAGCGTCTCTTTCCCGTTGACGCGTATGCGCAGGGTTGAACGTGAATTCTACAGGTTCGGCGGCGAAGTAACCCTAAAGGAGCTAAAGGCGAATACGCGCGTGATAGGTGTGGATAAGCGGCTAATGCTTATTGAACCCACGGAGAAGGGGCATTTGGAAAGCAGTATAGTCGGCCGTGAGGAGTACGCGGCGAAGGCTCTCGGCGTGTCGGTAGAGACCGTGCGCGACCGAGTTCGTGCTCTGCTGAAAAGGGATGAAGTAGGCAGGACAGGTGTCTTCATAAAAAGGGAGTTAGCGCCCGAGGAAACTTTTGAGATGGCGCTGCAGAAACTTGCGGATGAGAACCCGGCTGTGCGGCGAAGGCTGAAGAGTGAGGCTTAGTCGCTGTAGTAGATGAGGTTTTTCTCTTCGAGGATTTTCTGTATTTTATCGACGGCCTCGTAAACTTGCTCTTCCTTCTTGGCGCCGACGCATACCAGTTTTCCAGCCGAGAAGATTAGGAAGACCACTGGCGGCTCATCCATTCGGTAAACGGCGCCGGGGAACTGCTCTGGCTCATACATGACTCGGCTGAGTTTGAACACGAGGCTTTCAAGGTCGATTTCGCCGCCTAACTCGGCGGAGGCAACAATGTTCTGAATGTTCACCACAGGCTTCTCGGTTATTTGGATGCCCTTGCTGCGCAGCTCGTTGACTACCCTTTCCACCGCAGTACGCGATTCTTTCTCGGACTTGGCGCCTGTGCACACCATCTTTCCTGTTCCGAAAATCAACGTGGCCGTCTTAGGCTCTTTAAGGCGGAAAACCAAGCCGGGAAACACGTTTGGATTATACTCTGTCTGGGGGAACTTGTCCACTATTTCCTGCAAGTCGATTTTCTGGTTTAGAGAAACTGACGCAACAATGTTCTGGATTGAGATTATTGGTTTTCTCTTGCTCATTTAAAGCTCACTTGTCTTCTCTATTTAAATAAGCACAAGTATATAACATAATCTCTTTATAAAGCGGCTCTTAGCGCAGTTTTCGCCCTTTATTGCATAAAATGCCTCTGCGACGCGGCAAACAATGAAGCGTGTAGAAAAAAGGAGGAGATTGAAGTGTGTTTTATTTGCTTCGTTTTCTAAGCGCTACTGCGGCTATGGCGACTACCACGGCGGTTGCCACTAAGCCAACCAGCAGATAAACACTTGAGGACCAATCATTATCAGGTTCTGCAGGTGCCTCAGAAGGCACAGTCGACGACTCAGAAGGCGACGACGCCACAACAGACAACGATGAATTCCCACCCAAGTCTCCGAGATAGCCGTATTCGCTGATGTAGGCGATTTCTTTTGTGTCTCCCCACACGCCAACTTGGATGCCGACAGCGCCGCCAACACTCGCGTTGAAGTAGAACACCATCTGCCACAAGGGGTAAAGCGCCAAAGGATCTCTAACTGCACTGCCAGGATCAACAAAATGATCATTGGGATCCCGATTATAGAACAGGCCGGGTATCATGCTAAGCCCTACTTCAACATAACCTGACCAGCCAGGCGGCTTCACATAAAACTCCGTGCCATTTTCATCACGAAACTTCATATCGAAATTCTTTGCGGCGTCCCACCCAATCCCTTTAGCTTCCTCCTCGGAAATAACGCTGAAACAGCCAACAGTAAACAAATTCCAGGTATCCGCGAAGAATAGCTCGTTACCTCCAAAATCTATTACCAAGCACTTGTTGGGCATGTCAACTCCCCTCTCAGTGTAAATCCACTTAATGCCGGTCGTTGTAGTTTCCATCTTCATGCTACCCGAAGCTGCAGTGGAAGGAACAAAACCGGTAATGTTATTAAGCATACTTAGAGCAGTACTTGGCGAAGCTAATTCAACACCGCCAAGCAAGTTTAACGCGGAAGTAAGATGCGCAGTGTTTACCTTGTAGCCTTCGGCGAAGCTCTTGTATCTTTGCAGTATACCTTTTGTCTCCTCAAGAGCGTTAGTTGATGGTTGCCGCGAATAAATAATTGACCCGTTCATAATATGAACTGTAAGCCAAGTCAATAAGCCGTTGTCAAAAAAGCCGCTTACACCCACCATACTGTCATTTGATTCAAGATAGAAGCTTACACCTTCCTCCTTAACGACGCCGCCAAACCATAATGGGTAACTAAAGCCGGAACCGATATTTGTCATGTTATATCTTGACATCTCAATTCCTATGACCTCGCTTAGAAATTTTTGCAGTTTGGCCTCCGCCTCAGGCGCTTCTCTGTAGGCTCTTGAACACGGCACCAATGGAACTGCAACGATTGTCACCAGTAACAACGCAGCAACAAACCCTTTTGTGGAGACTCTCATCTTGCTTTTCCTCCTTAATAGGGCAAAATCAAGTTACTGTTACCGAACACGCGCATGCGGCAATACCACCAGCCAACCATACCCGCTTCTGGAGAATACACCCAATCTCCGCTTGAAAGTTTCGAATTGCCAAAATTATATCCGGGCCCAAACACCATCCGCGCTGCATAGTCAAGGGAGCTCTTTATGTTTGCGTGTACTCCATAGTTATCTATGCCTAAGGCATATCGGTAGAAGTAGTAGGGAAACCATTTATATTGCACGCCAGCAACGGCTACATTTACCATGTAAGGCGAGCGAGCTTCCCAACCCATATAACAGTAGCTTCCATAATCAGGAGAATTATAACCGTCAACACTCAAACTCGACGAACCCGTCCACGCCAACGGCATACCCACAACAGTAGGCGGCACAGAATAAGGATTAACAACAAAACCATATTTCGTGTTAGGATTAGACGGAGGCGGATAACTCGGACTAGACGCAGGAGAAGTAATCCCAGCCACATTATACCAGTCCCCATTCGCATTATACCAGTAAAGCCCACCATTCGCACAAGTCCAAACGAACGCAAAATACTGCTTACTCGCTATAGGCTGCCACCAATTATATGGCGGAGGCCAAAGATAATAGTTGGCATACTTATAGACATCATAGTCAAAAATATCCTGACCATTATGCCCATAAAACCCAAGATAGCCAAAGGGCAACGGGCCTTCTCCCGCAGGCTTGAAGTCCCCAACCCACCAAGCAGTCGCCCAAGAAACACCATTATTAGGCGATTGGCAATACTGAAGCACTTGAGCCACATACCCAAGCTGCGTATATGTTCCGTAAGCATTTGACGGCGCCCAAGTGCCCGTATTATAGAAGCACCAGTAAACCTCGTTGCAAATCCAAGACTCAGCATCGCCCTCGCCTGCCGGATACCCAGACGGCGCAAGATGCCCCCACTGCACAGCAACCTTAGAAGCCGACACTGATTCTACATCCAGCATTGATGATGCAGCAGCAAACAGAAGCAGCAGCGCGCAAACAACCAAAGTGCCCGCATAATACCCAATTTCCACCCACGCATAATCAACGCGCAACTTCCACCCAAAAAATAAAGCACAAAGTCACATTAAAACTTTGCCCTAAAATGAGATTCAAAATTGAACCCATCAAAATGAAAAAAACAATTCAAAACAGCAGCAGCCACAACAACAAAACTCAACCCCGCCCGACAAAAGCAACACCGGCAACAGGAAACCTGAGCAACGCCGCTATTCCGCCTAGGGCGCGAAGCTTTTCGCCAGACTCATGCTCCGAGCTGATTACGGTGATGCCTCCGCCATGCTGCTCAACAGCCCGCATAAGCGCCTCCAACTGCAAGCGCTGTTCATCCGCCGCCTCACGCAGCATCGTGTCGGCTAGAGCCAGTTTTTCAACCGCGCCCATTTTCACCGCTTGCTCAACCGCCTCAAGCCCATAAGCCACAGTGGCTTCGCCTTTTCCAAGGCGCTTCATAACCTCCTCGATGACCTCAGCCTCGTCTACGATGCGTAACTGCCTTGCCGCTTTCGATAGCACGCCTGAGCGAAGCGCTTCGTAGATGCCAGCGGCGCCGCCGCTGTTAACGCTTTTTACGTCTGCAACCGACTTCGCCATGTCCGCAGCTTCCTCCGCAAGAAACCGCGCAAAGTCATTTTTCACGAAGCCCACACCGAGGATTACGATTGGGCTATGCGTCGGCGTCCAAAGCTGCGCCAGGCTGTTCAGCACTCGGCGGAAATACGCTTTTGCAGCAGCCACGCGGTTTTCGGCTTCCAGCTTGCCCGGCAGCTTCACGCGCTCTTCCACCTTAATGTCCACGCCGTACTGCCTCGTCTCAGCTATGGCGTAGCCTTCATCGTCAATCGCAACGATAAGCAGCGGCTTCTCAGCTCTGCTTGCCAGCGTCAGCCTGTCAAGAAGGTGCTTGGGCCACTCTTTTTTAGTGATGGTTAAAGGCTGGTTTAGTGCTATGCTGATGGTGTGATGCGCGCCTCGGGGGATTATGTCGGGCGCGTGGCAGATTACGCCGTGAACCCGCAGCTTGCCCATAAACTTGTCCCAGCTCACGGATTCCACCGTCACGCCCATGAAGGCTGAGATGCGCTCGCCACTTTTTGGCCGCGAGTAATCCTGCTCGGTTTTTATGGCTCTTGAGGAGTAAGCGTAAACCTCGTCACCCTTATAGATGACGTTGTAAAGGTGCCACAGGTCATCTTCCGATGTGGGGACGACTTTCACGAAGCCCTGCTGAAGGTTTTTCTCGATTATCTTCACTTTTCCGCCTCTCAAAATAGAGAATAGGACAGCGAGGGTAAATAGCTTTCACCGCAGAATTCTCCTTTTAGGAAATGGCTAAGCGCATCGAAAGGCTATTATCCATCCTTCACATCATGCTTTAATTTCTCAAAGGCTAATTGAAGGGCTTAAGCTTGATACTTGCAGAGTTTAAGTATGAACCCAGAAAGGTGGAGAGAGGCTACAACAACAGAACGCTCTACGTGAATCTCTCCAGCATGCAAATTGCCAGCAAACCAGTCTCAGAGAAAATGAAGGAAACATTCACGGGCGGCCGCGGCTTCAACCTGTGGCTACTCTGGAACGCTTTGCCCAAAAACCGCATCGTACGGTGGGATGACCCTGAAAACGAAATCTGCATTGCTTCTGGGCCTTTAGGCGGCATTCCTGTTTATCCTGGCAGCGGAAAAAGCATAGCGGTTTCCATCTCGCCCTTAACAAATATGGTTGTGGACTCTAACGTGGGCGGCTACTTTGGACCTTACCTGAAGTTCGCCGGCTGGGACGCGCTTGAGGTGCAGGGCAAGCCCAAATCCGAAGTAGTCATATTCATCGACGGCGACGAGTGCAAGGTTCAGGTGGAAACCGCGGACGAGTTGCCCTCGGAAGCGCATTTGGTAACTGACATTCTAGCGGAGAAGTATGGCAAAGATAATCCGCTCAGCATATCCGTTGTTTCCTCTGGTCCTGGCGCTGAGCACACGCTGATCGGCTGCTTGAATGTATCCTGGTACGACGCGGCGAGGCGTGTGCATCGGCTGAAGCAGGCTGGCCGAGGCGGCATTGGCACGGTGTTGCGTAACAAGCGGATAAAGGCTATCGTGGTCAAGTATTCTGGGCGGATAACGGTCGAGAGTAACGGACCCGCTGACGCCGCGTTGGTGAAGGAAGTCGGCACCGCGCATAACAGGGAGATAAGGATGCTTGATCCGAAGCAGAACGAGATGTCAATCGTCGGGTCGCCGCAGCTTGTGTCTACAATGAATAATTTTGACCTGTTGCCCGTGAATAATTTCCGTTATGGCTCGCATCCTGAAGCTGAAAAGCTTGGACGCGAAGTTTACCGCCAGAAGTTCCACAAGGGCTTTGACGGCTGCTGGATGGGCTGCGCATTATCATGTGCCCATGTAGTCAAGGATTTCGAGCTGAAAACTGGCCCGTACAAGGGGCAGAAGGTATTCGTCACTGGCCCGGAGTATGAGACTGCGGCGGCGGTGGGCAGCAACTGCGGCATCTTCGATGTGGATCATGTTATCGAGATGAACTTTTACTGCGACATTTATGGTTTGGACACCATAAGTGTGGGCACCGCCACAGCGTTCGCCATGGAATGCTACGAGATGGGCTTAATCGGCAAGGAAGCCACAGGCGGCTTGGATTTGCGGTTCGGCAACAAGGAGGCGGCGCTGGAGCTGGTGCATCAGATGGCGCGGGGCGAAGGCTTCGGCGTCATTGTCGGTCAAGGCATAAGGCGGATGAAGAAGATTTTCGCGGAGAAATACGGCGCTGACCCCGCAATTATGAATGATATTGGTATGGAGGCGAAGGGCTTAGAGTTCTCGGAGTACGTTACCAAGGAGTCGCTGGCGCAGCAGGGCGGCTACGGGTTGACGCTGAAGGGCCCGCAGCACGACGAGGCGTGGCTGATTTTCCTCGACATGGTGCACAACCTGATGCCCACGTTCGAGCAGAAAGCCGAAAGCCTGCATTGGTTCCCCATGTGGCGCACGTGGTTCGGGCTTAACGGCTTGTGCAAGCTGCCGTGGAACGATGTTGTGCCAGAAAACAACAAGCAGACGAAGGAGCCTGCCAAAGTAATGGCGCACGTGGAGAACTACGCTAAGCTGTTTTATGCGGTTACGGGCAAGAAAGTTACCATGGACGACTTGATATTGATGAGCGAGCGGGTTTACAATTTCCAGCGCATCTTCAACCTACGCATGGGCTATGGCACACGCGAGCACGACGCAATACCCTACCGCGCCATGGGTCCCGTAACGAAAGAAGAGTACGAAAGCCGCAAAGAACGCTACGACAAGCAGCTTAAGGAGAAACTTGGCATAGACCCGGCTGGCAAATCTACAGAGGAGAAAATTGCCATCTTAAGGCGCCATCGCGAGGCGGAGTATGAGAAGCTGAAGGATGCAGTTTACAAGCGACGCGGCTGGACACCAAACGGAGTGCCCACAATAGAGAAGGCGAAGGCGCTGGGCATAGACTTCCCAGACGTAATAGCCCTCCTCAAAAATAAAATTTAAAGTGCTTCACCATTCATTCATATATCTGGAGCCCGGTGGTGTATACAAATCAGATCTCCCGATAATACAAAGAATACACTCAAGCTTGAATGTAAAGTAGATATTTAGTAGTTGCTAGCAATATTAGCTTATAACTCAAAAACTCAAAAAAAGTGCGCAAAAACATGCAAAGGGCCGAATAAGGCTATTCTAAAAATTGGCATTAAATATGCCAGAAACAGTTAAACATTGTGATTTGATGGAGAAAGCCGCAGAGTTGTCGAAGAAGCCTAGTCGCAAAGTCTATTATGGTTTTGCTTTGGTTATCATTTTGGCTGTTGGGCTTGCGGTAGCTTTAGGGTTTCAAAGCGCAAGCGTTCAGGACCCACTTTTATATAATATGCCTTAACGGTTCAGCTTGTGACGGATAAAGCAGTATATAGGAAAGGGGGCGATGTGCAGATAACGGCTTGCGTGATTAACGGCAAAAGCGAACCTGTCAATTGTGTGACATCGCTTTTTTTATGCCGTATTTGACTCGGAAGGGCAAGAAGTTTACAACTGTAGAATAGATATTACCTTCCCAAGTCCGTTGCCTACATACCAGCCGCATTCCAAGTATTCCTATTTCCCGCATGTTTGGAACCAGAAAAACTCAAACTACACACAGGTGGAAGCAGGCAATTACACAATCAAGGTCTCACTTGAACATGGAACTGCTGAATGCAAAATCCAAATCACTACCTGAGCACCACGCTTTATCTTGGCGACAAGTTCCATCCTACATAAGGAAAACTATAGACTTCACCGGATACGAGAGTGCTTAAAGGTTTAAAGGCGCTTGCCGCCTATTCTACTATCGGCGATAGCTTGTGAAGGTTACTTTTTGGCTTCTAGACATCAACTCCGAGCTACGAGCTGGCACAGCAGAACTGTGGCTCTGGGGAATCGCGGAAAACAGCGAACGAGTACTCATTATTGACAGGAATTTTGTTGGCTATTTTTACGCCGTGCTTGCAGAAGGCTCTGATCCCGCGAAAGTTGCCGATCAACTATGGAAAGCACATACTGCGTCAATAGTGAAGTTGGAGGTTACGCCGCGCAAGCTCTTCGGGAAGCCCGTGCAGACCCTAAAAGTTTACTGCAAGAATCCCGATGAAACCGCAAGGCTTGCAAAAGAGCTTCGAGAAGTCGAAGGCATAGAAGAGTGCCTCGAAGATGACGTTCGCTTCACCATGCAATACCTCGTCAGCAACAATGTAGTGCCCTGCAGCTGGCATGAAGTAGACGCGGACGAAGCGGAAAACACCCTCGGCGTACGCGCAGACAAAATTTACGTGGCAAAGTCAGCGCCGAAACTACTGGAAAGACATGACACGCCAGCACTGCGCATCCTCAGCTTCACGATGACATGCTACAGCCGCGAAGGCTCACCGAAACCTGACAGAAACCCAATAGTGATAATTTCCACGGCAACAAGCACCGGCGAAGAGAAACAGTTTCTCGCAGGAGAAAACAGAGACGATAAGCCACTGCTGGAGCAGTTCATAGACTACGTCAAGAAATTCGACCCAGACGTCATCGCGGGCTACGGCACAAACACAACAGATTGGCCCTACCTGAAAGAACGCAGCAACAAGGTTGGGCTGAAGCTATGCATTGACCGCGCTTGCACCGAGCCGCACACCAGCGTCTACGGGCACACGTCGCTGACCGGCATCGCTAACTTGGATCTCGCAGACTTCGCAGATGAATTCCCAGACATAAAAGTCAAAACCCTCACGAACCTCGCAGACTATTTAGGCATAATGAAAAACACGCAGCATCCGATAATAGAAGACGTGGACTTCGCAGACTACTGGGACAGCAAGCAGAAACGCGAGGCGCTCAAAACCTTTTCCAGCGAAAACGCGCTTAGAGTAAAAGGCGTAACAGCGGCGCTCTTAGACTTCGCCATTCAACTCTCAAGCCTCGTGGGCTTACCACTAGACCACGTGATGACGGCAGCTGTAGGCTTCCGCGTAGAATGGTTCCTAATAAAACACGCACAAAAAATCGGCGAGCTCGCCCCAAAACGCGTGGAGCAGCCCTACAAGACATACGCTGGCGGCATCGTGCTTAAGCCACAAGCAGGACTCCACGCAAACATTGCAGTATTAGACTTCAAATCAATGTACCCTAACATAATGATCACCTACAACCTTTCACCAGACACTTACATACCGCTAACAGAGCAGGAACCGCCAGAAGACACATTCGAAGCACCGGAAGTCAAGCACAGATTCCGAAAGCAACCGCCAGGTTTCTACAAAGAAGTCTTAACTTATCTAATTAACACGAGAAATGAAGTGCGCGCAAAGATGAAAACGGTAGACCCAAAAAGCACCGAATATCAAATCTTAGATGCGAGGCAAAAGGCTGTTAAAGTAATCACGAACGCCTCTTATGGCTATGCTGGCTGGACAGGGGCAAGATGGTACCGCAAGCCAGTAGCTGAAGCAGCCTCAGCATGGGGTAGATATACGATACTCTCTGCCATCAAAATGGCTGAGCAGAAGGGCTTGCGAGTCATCTATGGCGACACCGACAGCCTATTCATAGTTTACGACGAAAAGAAAACTCAAGAGCTGGAAAAACAAATCAAGCAAGAATTAGGTTTAGAAATCGAACCAGACAAACTTTACACGCGCATATTCTTCACAGAAGCCAAAAAACGCTACGCTGGCCTCCTCCCAGACGGCAGCATAGACATCGTTGGCTTAGAGGTTATTCGCGGAGACTGGGCAGAAGTCGCCAAGAAAGTCCAAGAACAAGTTTTAGAAATAATCTTGAAAGAGCAAGCGCCCAACAAAGCAGCTGAGTATGTACGTGGTGTCATAGCGGATTTAAGACAAAAGAAGGTGCCGTTCCGCGACCTCATCATCTGGAAAACCCTCACAAAGCCCGTGGAAGAATACAAAATAAAAGCCTCACATGTGGAAGCCGCAAAGGCGCTGAGCCGCAAAGGCTGGAAAATGACCGTAGGCGACAAAGTAGGCTACGTAATCTTAGCTGGCGAAGGACGACTTTACGACAGAGTGAAACCCTACGTCTTCGCCACTTATGACGAAGTAGACGCCGAGTACTACGTGACCAAGCAAGTTGTGCCCGCAGCAGCCCGCGTGCTCGAGTTCTTCGGCATAACAGAAGAAGAGTTGCTGAAGCCGCATAAAAAAGAAAGCAGCGCAAGAAGCCTGATGGACTTCATGCATGGCTAACTTGGAAGAATATCCTTGAAGGTTAAGAGCTCCACGTTTAACGCTGGTTTCACAGCTTCTGAAAGGCGAGAAGCAACTATACGCTTAATATTCCTCTCACTGGCCATATCTACGATCCGCTGAGTAATAATACCATCAAAAACCACAGTGTCAACGTTAGCTACTTGCTGCAGCCTTTCGGCTAGCTGGCTAACAGGTAACCGCTCAATCTGCTCAAGCTTTTCGTTTAGAAGAACTGCCTCAAGCGTACCCTGCAACTCCTTCGCCGCCTTAACAATTTCATCAGGAGCCTCTGCTTTTGGGCGCTCTTTCTTTGGCTTCAAAATTTCAGATACGGGAACACGAGCCGCTAAAGCTTCATAAATCTCTTTACAGTTGCATTCCTCAATTTCTTTACCTCGCGGGGCACGGCTAACATAGCGGATATTCGTAACCTGCAAAAGCTCCTTTAGAATTAAATCGCCGCCCCGGTCACCGTCCAAAAGTGCTGTAGCCTCCTTCTCCCGCGTAAGCTTCTTAATTGTCTCCGGAACCTTTGCGCCCTCAAGCGCTACGGTGTTCATGATTCCACAACGCATTAGGTTTATTACGTCCGCGCGGCCTTCCACAATAATAATTTCCTTTGCATTCTCCAGCTCAGGTCCAGCTGGAAGCTCCTCAGGCCCGTACTTCTCAACTTTGCTTATTTTCATGGTATCCGAAATTTGCTTGTAGACTTCGTCCACGCTGGGCATAGACTCAATATTCCACTTATGTAGAATCTCCTTAGCGCGATCAATGATTAACTTTCGCCTTGCTTCACGAACATCTTCAACATGGTCTAGAACAACCTTGGCCGCGCATGGTCCTACACGGTTTATGCTCTCGATGCTTGCGGCAATTAACGCGGTGCTAACCCGGTCTAAGCTTGTTGGAACAGTTATCGTACCCGTCGTGCGGTCATTTTTTGAGTGCAAATCAATTTCAATTCTGCCTATGCGCCCTGTTTTCTGAAGTTCCCTCAGGTCGAGTTCAGGACCGAAAAGCCCTTCAGTTTGACCGAAAACTGCACCTATAACATCAGGTTTCTCCACTACGCCTTCTATCTCGAATTTGGCGTGTATGATATACTTTATGGTAAATGTTTGTGATGATCCCGTAAGCGTGCACCTCCAATGTGCAAATCATCTAGTTAAGGTTAATCACATGACACGAATTACTATTCGCGTAACATGAGATTACTCGCTATTATCCTATAGTGCATTTTATATATAAGGGCACTTGCTCTTTAAGGTTTCTGCAAGTATTAACTGAAAAAAATGTTTTTACTCACCGGAAGATAGCGGGGAAATAGACTTTAGCAACGATTCAGCCAAGCCTAAAAATTAAGCACATCCGTTCATATTTACTGTTTTTGGCGCACAAAAAAGTTATATTAAGTGCCGCTGAAAGAGGGTAGGTTATTACAGGGGAAACTCATGGTCAAGTACATTTTTGTCACAGGCGGCGTGTTAAGCTCTGTTGGTAAGGGCATTTTAACCTCTTCTATAGGCAAGATGCTTCAAGTGAGGGGGTTAAAGCCTACAGTTATAAAAATTGACCCTTACGTGAACGTTGACGCGGGAACTATGAACCCTTACATGCACGGGGAAGTCTTCGTTACAGACGACGGCGGCGAAACTGACCTAGACTTAGGCTGGTACGAGCGCTTTCTAGACTTAAACTTAACACGAGAGAACAACATAACCACCGGCCTTGTGTATAAGGCGATAATTGAGAAGGAACGCCGCGGCGACTTTTTGGGGCGTTGTGTCCAAATTGTGCCGCATGTGACAAACGAAATTAAGCACCGCATAAGAAATGTAGCGAAAACCTCAAATGCGGATGTTGTCCTAACCGAAGTGGGCGGCACAGTAGGCGACATAGAAGGATTACCTTTCCTAGAAGCTATACGCCAGATGCGCTTAGAAGAGGGTTTTGAGAAAACCTTGTATGTTCATGTTGCTTTGGTTCCGATTCTGGATGTTACTAACGAGATGAAGACAAAGCCACTGCAGCACAGCGTGAACGAGCTAAGACGCATCGGTATCCAACCCGACATAATAGTCGCCAGAAGCCCAAAGATGATTGATGCGGAAACCCTGCGGAAGATAGCGCTGTTCGGAACAATTCCTGAAAATGCGGTTTTCTGTTCATACAACGTTGAAACTGTCTATCAAGTGCCGCTTATTCTTGACAAGCAAGGCATGGGCGACTTCATCTGCAAGAGATTTGGCTATAACTGCAATGTTCAAGACTTCCAAGAGTGGCAACAATTTGTGAACGCATTGCTAAAGCCCGAGTATGAAGTCAACATTGCCTTAATAGGCAAGTATGCCGGCTTAACAGATAGCTACGTGAGCATGAACGAGGCACTACGCCATAGCGGAGCAGCATGCAAAACCCGTGTGTGCATCACCTACTTGGAAGCAGAAAAGCTTGAACGAAACCCAGAATGCATAAAGGACCTAGCAAACTTCGACGGCATATTCGTTCCCTATGGCTTCGGCCCAAGAGGTACCGAAGGAAAAATGGCTGCCATAAAATTCGCGCGGGAAAACGACATCCCATTTCTCGGCATCTGTTATGGTTTTCAGTTGGCAGTCATCGAATTTGCCAGAAACGTCTGCGGCTTAAAAGATGCGAACAGCATGGAAATTAATCCTGACTCGCCACATCCAGTCATTGCGCTTATGCCTGAACAGCGGGATGTGAAGGACAAAGGCGCCACCATGCGATTAGGCGCCCATAAAGTAATACTAGAGCCAGGCACTATGGCATATAACCTATACAAGTGCAAAGAAATTTATGAAAGACACCGCCACAGATACGAAGTTAACCTTGACTACTTGCATGTTCTGAAGGAAAAAGGCTTATGTTTCTCCGGCAGAAGCGCCGATGGCAAAAGAATGGAGACTCTGGAGTTACCTAACAATTACTTCTTCTTTGCTTCGCAGTTCCATGGCGAATTCAAAAGCCGCCCAAGCAAACCGTCACCAGAATACTACGGCTTCATCAGCGCATGCTTAAGCAGGAAGCTTGGAAAACCAAAACCTACTTTCAAATAGTTTCCTACTTTATTACAGTGGTGTTTAAAGCTAAGTTTAGACATTGTTACCATTTAGCAAGTGAAAGTACTTGAGAACAGATGAACCAATAATAAACAAGTTCCGCAATAGGCTTGACAGCGCTGAAAGTTATGCGGAAGTTTGGCAAGTAGTCAAGGATACCGTTGAATTTTCTCTAGGCAAACGCGGAGGAAGCATGATGCTTTTCCTGGATGATTTACCTCTTCAACTAGGCGCTTATCACCCTATTGGCACAAACAATATTGTTCTAAACAGAAGGTTAATCGAAATAGTTGAGGCATCAATGAGTTCTAAGCAAGTAGTGAACGCTTTAGTCTACAACCTTTTACTTCATGAGTATCTACACGCTCTAGGCGAGTTATCTGAGACAGCTGTAAGACACGATGTCATTAATGTTGCACGCACATGTTTCGGCGAAAAACACAGCACGACAATTATCGCTATGAAGACACCATGGATTCTTCTACAGAATATTCCTGTCCAAGCGCTCAACGCGCCGAAACGCGTCATTCAAATCGTTAAAGATTTCGAAAAAGCAGGAGATTACATAGTTTAATCTCGACCAAAGTCAATCTGATTTTAGAAAATTAAACAAGATGACAAAAGGAATAAAAATTACCTTTCTTAAAGCTACAGTTGTCTATTGCATAGAGAAAATTACTAATGCATAGCAATCATACAAAAAAGAGGACTGTTTTTCATATTATCGACTTCTTTTTTTGGGTATTAATGTTAAGCAAACCGATACTGTGACTATTATTATGAGCACGTTGATTAAAACTAGAAAGAAGCGCTCATTCCATACTTTGCACAAAAACCAAGGGATCTATTTGCAAGAATACCTTCATAAGGGTTTGCTGAGGCTCTGGATAGGGAGATTAAAGGAGAATAGAAAACAAATTAAAAATCAAGGGCTGTTGCAACTATATCCAGAGCCCTATCAGCCCCTTTCCTTCATCATCTCCTTTCCGGGCGTTTAATTACTTCTTGGAGATTTTTAAACATATGGAATAAGTGCATCTTCTGACAAAAATTTGAAAACGTTCATAAACTCTCGCGATATTTTTTTGTAGCCCGCAGAGGCTACGTCATGATCCAAGAAGATGAGTACGTGCAAATACTGACGCGATTAGGACTTACTTTTTTGCAGGCAAAAACGTATTTAGCTCTTGCCAAGCTTGGGAAAGCAGATGTAAAAACGATTTCAAAGGCTTCAAAAATAGCTAGGCAGGATATTTATCGAATAATGCCCGCGCTTCAGAATATGGGTCTTGTGGAAAAAATTGTGGCTTCTCCAACATTATATAAGGTCACACCAGTGAACGAAAGCCTTGGCGTTTTGCTTGAAAATAAAACAAGAGAATTCATGGAACTCCAAATAAAGATGAAGTATATGCTCAATAATTTCAAGGAAAAGGCTGATGAAGTAGCATCACAAGAGGAAGAGCAGTTTAGTA
Organism: Bathyarchaeia archaeon; assembly: GCA_038848695.1. Classification (GTDB taxonomy): domain Archaea; phylum Thermoproteota; class Bathyarchaeia; order Bathyarchaeales; family Bathycorpusculaceae; genus JAOAIV01. The sequence continues at coordinate 41,938 of JAWCNL010000001.1, read as the reverse complement.
TAATTTCATCAAGGCGGCTGTTGCAAAAAAAGCTTTCTGAGAAAGATAGAACCGCGCAAAAAAGTATAGTTGCGATTGGAAATTGGAAGACAATTAGAGCCACTTTTTTAATAGATGTGAAGATGTTATGAATGCGTTGAGAAAAGGCGTAAAGCTTAGGATAATCACGGAAATACATGAAAAAGACAAGCAAGTTGAAAAAATCATACAAACCTTCATGAAGTATCCTTCGTTTGAGATAAAATATAGTTCTACGCCAATTCCAGTTAACGCGGTGATTCATGATGAAAAAGAGATAAACATGTGCATAGCCACGTTGCCTGATAACGAAGTGCCCAGCCTATGTTCAACTAACCCCAGATTCATAAAAATGATAGTTGCTTATTTTGAAGAATTATGGAATAATGTCCCGCGCTCTTTCGTGGCTTCTGCAAACAAAGGTCTAAAGCCAGTCCGTCAAAAAACGCCAAGGTCGCTGAGCAATTCGTTGGAAGCCTTTTAATAAGCAAAAGCATATAATTGCCGAAACTTTGCGTTTACTTGCTGGTGCAGAAGTAGATGGAAGCGCGGAAGCTTAAAGTAAGGCGCAGAACATTGCTGCTTTCACTGATAGGTTTAGTAGCCTTCTTTGTGTATATTTACCTCTTTCAAGTAGACATCGCAACTATCGTCGCTACAGTGCAACGCGCTGATCCCTTACCTTATGCTTTGGCGATAGGTTTAAGCTTGGCGGAAGTGCTATTTTTTTCAGTATCTTGGCGTGTATTGGCTAATTTTCTCGCGATTAGACTGTCTGTGATTAAATCTTATCTTTATGTGTGGTATAGCATATTCGTAGACGCCATTATTCCAGCGGAGTCCATAAGCGGTGAAGCCGTACGAGTTTATTTGATCACTAGAGAGCAAGGTAACAGTAAGTGTGGTCAAGCAGTTGCCTCTCTTGTGGTGCACAGGCTTTTGGGCATGGGCCTGAATATTGTAGTCCTTATCATGGGCATGGTTTTGCTTTCCGCTGAAACACAGGTTAGTCCTTTAATTTTTAATCTAATCCTTTTTCTTGCATCAGGCATAGCGGTTACTCTCTTCTTGATCATGCTTTTCTCCTTTAAAGAGAAATGGATCTTGAAAATAATTGATTGGCTAACAAGGCTGGGCAGGTTTCTTAGCCGGGGAAAATGGCATGGGCAGTTAACCAAAATTAAGGAAGATGCTTGCCAAATAGCTCAGAGTTTTCATGATTCGATGAGAGAGTTTAAGCATAAGCCTCAAGCAATCGTTTTTTCCCTATTCTATCTCACGTTATCTTGGATTTTGAGTTTAAGCATACCCTACTTAGTCTTCCTATCTCTCCGATTTCCTGTTTCCTGGAGCATTATTCTCGTAACTTCAACTATGGTTTTGGCAGTTAAATCCATACCTTTGGGGATACCCTTTGAGGTGGGAGTACCTGAAATAACCATGACGACGCTCTACACGTCGCTTGGCGTGCCTGCGGGGATAAGTGCCACGGCGACAATATTGACTAGGCTTATAACGCTCTGGCTGAAATTTGCCATAGGCTTCGTGGCGCAACAGTGGATAGAACTCAAACCAGTTTCAGCACCAACGAATAACTTGTCTATGGAAAAAGCCTAAAAGCGTCCTTTCACGCCTTTGTTTCTTGATAGCGATGGCAATAAAAATTGAAGATGCAACTATTAGACTCCTGGATAAACTTTATGAAATCGAGAAGCAATGCTTCGAACGGGAAGCATTCACTAAGCAGCAACTAGCCTATTTGTTAGCTGACTACAACACTGTTGGGTTGGTAGCGCGATTTAACGATGAAATAACGGGCTTTGTGATGGCACGAATAGGCATTGAAAGAAATATGATGTTCGGTCACATACTTACGGTAAATGTGGCGCCAGCTTATCGGCGCAGAGGTATAGCGCAGAGGCTTCTCGTTGAAATTGAGTCGATGCTTCGAGAGAAAGGTGTCAAGGAATGTCGCTTAGAAGTTCGGGAAGATAATGTTGCTGCGTTGAATCTTTACAGAAAGCTCGGTTACAAGGTAATAGGCAAACTTGAAAAGTACTATGGTGTGGCGCACGGTTTATATCTCAGGAAAAGTTTGGGTTGACATTTTTCCAGAATTTCAACTTTAAGTTTAATTTTTGCGGATCAGAATTGCGGCTTTGGGAATAAACGTTTAAAAATGTTGATGAAAATAGACTAATACTGCGGGGGAGAGGGAGCCTTGCGGAAACGCAAATCCAATGAACAAACTCTCGTTCACACAATAGTTGTTCTAATGCGCAACACTACATGGCGATGCGGCAAACTTGAAAAATCAATAGTCAAGCACCTTCATAACAGGCACAAGAATTTTGGAAAACCTTGCATGTCAATTAGGGATATAATGCAGAACCTGAACCTTACCGATAAGAAAAAAGACGAGTGTATGGACGCCATTAAGCGTTTGGAGAAAAGAAATATAGTGAAAATAATGCCCTATAAACAGGGCAGTTTCTAAATATCCAAGCGGATTATTTAACGAGCTCTCGTGCGTTATCAATCCATTTTTGAGCTATCTTTGCGGAAATCTGCAGCTTGCTTGCAATGTCTTCGGCAGAAGCTTTAACCAACTCGCTAACATTGTTTATGCCTAACGCCTTCAACTGCGTTGCCCTTTTTTCGCCAATGCCTTTCACTTCCGTTAACTCTAAAGTCGCCGGAGCAGAAGCTTCAGCAGTTGAGGTCACTGGCTCCTGAATTGCTACTTCCTGCATTTGCGTAGTCACACTCTCTTGTGGTGCCACCGTTAGGGGGGTTGTTTCTTGAGGCGATACCGTTAAAACTGGTTGGCATGCTTGTGCAGCTGTTTTAGGTCGTTGAGAGTATCCTAAGCCGATTGACAAGAGTCCTAGCACTACCGTTGATATTACCCAGAGGTTTCTTGCATCCGACTCGAAGCCTTCTACTGTAATAACGAAGGGCACTACTGTTATGATTAAAATTAACGCACCTAGAGCGTATAACGTGTAGTCTAAACGCATTTTAATCCCTGAGTCTATGTTCCATGAAAGCTCTTAAATAATTTTCTCCCATTTTGGAAAGTCTTTCGGAATTTTACGACCGCATAAGGGTTTATTTTAAGAGTTTATCTTCACGAGGCGCCTTCTTTATTAAACCTTGCTTCATAAGAAGCTCTGTTGCTTGCCGTGCGTTCTGAATTATCTCGGAAGCATGCTGATACAGTTCTTCACGACTCGGCTTTACTCTGGCTACGCCTTGCTCAATTGATTTGAGGGCACAAGCCACAGCTTCTCTGGGAAAAACCTCCCATTCATCCATACGCGGCAGAATACTCCGCTCATCCATGCCTCTTTCCTCAGCAAACTTGGCTAATTCCTGCGCCGCCGCGATGCACATGTCATCTGTAACAGTTCGCGCTTTCACGTCAAGCACTCCACGGAAGATTGCTGGAAACCCAAGACTGTTGTTTACTTGGTTGGGGAAGTCGCTTCTGCCTGTTGCCACAATCCGCGCGCCAGCCTCCTCTGCGTCCCATGGCCAAATTTCAGGTATAGGATTGGCGCATGCAAACACTATCGCGTCCTCTGCCATCGTCGTAATCCACGCCTTTTTTATGGTGTCTGGTCCTGGCTTTGAGGCAGCAACTACGGCGTCTACGCCTTTGAAAGCTTCTTCGATACCGCCAGTTCTGCCCTCTGCATTGGTTTTCTGAGCTAACTCGTATTTCCATGGGTCCTCTTCGCGTGTTATGTCAGCTCTGCCAGCGTGAACGATGCCTTTAGTGTCTACCATTATTATGTTACCCGCTTTGACGCCCCATTTAATTAGTACATAAGCGGTGCGTATGTTAGCCGCGCCTGAACCTACAAGCGTTATGAGGCATTCTTGCGGTTTCTTGCCTACAATTTTAAACGCATTAATCAAGCCCGCGAGGATGACGGTGGCTGTTCCTTGCTGGTCGTCATGCCAAACAGGAATCTGAAGACGCTCCCTGCTCTTTTCTAAAACATGGAAACACTTCGGCTTCTCGATGTCCTCTAGGTTTATACCTCCGAAAGATGGCTCGAGAAGCTCGCAGGCTCGCACTATCTCGTCTGGGTCTTTGGTTTTGAGGCATATTGGGAAGGCGTCCACGCCGCCGAGATACTTAAACAACAGCGCTTTGCCCTCCATCACGGGCATGGCGGCTTCAGGTCCGATGTCGCCTAGACCGAGGACGCGCGTGCCGTCGGTGACTACGGCAACATAGTTCCAGCGGTTCGTAAGCTCAAAGGCTTTTTCATGGTCCGCTTGGATCTCTTTGCATGCGGCGGCTACGCCTGGAGTGTACCAAATGGCGAAGTCGTCTATGCTTCTTATGGCGCATTTGGGCATGACCTGCACTTTGCCCTCATAGAACCGGTGCATAGACGGCGCTATCAAGGCGGGTTTTTTAGCTTTAACCAGTAACTCCTCCACTGTTGGTTTTTCCTGTTTTTTCTCAGCCACCAAGAACTTCTTCTCCTTCTTGCGAAGGATGATTCATTGTTATGTTTTAACCTTTTTGCCATCAAGAACTGCAAAAGTAAATTCGCACAGGCAACCAACACTTGTTTTGCATCGCTAAAAATTGATCGATAAACTGCTAATGCTAAATGAAAAATGAGCAAAAATGAAATTTTTTGGAGGTTATGCTTTTCCTGAGCTTCCGAACAGGCGCATTTTGCTTTTTGCCACTTCTTTCATGGCGTCCTTTGCGGGGCCAAGGATTTTTCGCGGGTCAAATTCTTTAGGCGAATTAGTCAATACTTCGCGGACTGTTGCTGTGAAAGCCAAGCGCAAGTCTGTGTCAATGTTAATTTTCGCGATGCCAAGCGAGATAGCCTGCTTTATCTGCTCCTCAGGTATGCCCTTTGCTCCGCTCAGCGCAGCGCCATACTTGTTGGCTTTTTCCACTATCCACTGTGGCACGTTTGAGGCGCCATGCAAAACCAGCGGGATACTTACCTTCTTGCTTATTGCTTTCAGCCGCTCTAAATCCAGTTTAGCTTCGCTTTTGAACTTGTAAGCTCCATGTGAAGTGCCTATGGCAACTGCTAAAGCGTCCACACCTGTCTTCTCAACGAACTCTGCTGCCGCATCTGGGTCGGTTAGGATGGCTTCTTTTTCTTCGACGCTGCGCTCTTCCACGCCGGCAAGCTTGCCCAGCTCCGCCTCAACCGAAACGCCCCTCTTATGCGCAATGTCCACTACACGCTTTGTTAACGCGATGTTCTCCTCGAAGCTGAGGAATGAGCCGTCAATCATGACTGATGTGAAGCCAGCTTCAACACATTTTGCGGCTATTTCGAAGTCTTCTCCATGATCAAGATGCATCGCCACGGGTACGGGTGCTGAGTGCGCGGCGGTTTTCACGATGCTGGTTATATATGCCAAACCAGCGTATTTGATGACGCTTGATGTAATCTGCATTATCACGGGGGATTTCTCTTCTGCTGCCGCCTCAACGATGGCTAATGTGCTTTCAAGGTTTTGGACGTTAAAAGCGCCGATGGCATAGCCATTTTTTCTTGCGGGAACCATCAAATCCTTGTTTGTAACAAGCACTTTGTTCACCACATGTTAACTTTTAAACATACATGGAGTGGGTGCGGCACGTTATATAAAACTTCTGTGCCGTAAGCATCCTGAGCGAGCGCTCGAAGTAGCCTCGATAAAAGGCGCGTGGAAAGTAGTGGGCATAAAATTTACAAATCTGCAGCGGCACTTAACAATAAGAGGGTTCTAACTTGACATGCTACTTTCGACATTTACGGGAAGTGTTCCAGAAGGCGGAAATAGAGCTTACAGCGCAAAATAAAGCTGAAATCGACAAAATAATCCATAGGCTCGTCGGCGTGGACTACAAAAACTGCCCAGCCGCTTGGAAACACGTTAAAGCTCACTTGGCAAAAGATGAAGCAAACTTTATTTTAAAATTAAAAGAAGAATGGCAAAAAAGTGGCCATTAATCTGGAATGAAAGCCGGGGGAAACGCTATACATAAGAAATTGCTGCTTTTTTCTGATGGCGGCGCAAGAGGAAATCCCGGACCTGCAGCTGCGGCGTTTATAGCTATGTTGGAGAATGGTCAGATTCTAACCGCGAACTCGCGCTACATAGGCATACGCACCAACAATCAAGCGGAATATGAAGCTTTAATAGCGGCGCTACAGTTTGCAGCCGCTGCCAACATGGAAGAAGTTATCTGCTATCTTGACAGTGAACTGGTAGTTAAGCAGCTTACTGGAGAATATGCGGTGAAAAATTCTACGCTTAGAAAGCTGTGGACCCAAGCCAAAGAATTAAGTCGATGCTTCAAAAAAATCAGTTTTATTAGTGTGCCTCGGACTAACCCTCAAATTCAGAAGGCAGACGCTCTTGTCAACAAGACGCTGGATGAAGCAATGGAAAAATAGCCACAATAAGGTTGCTAACTTTTGTGTACCTTAGCTTTTGATTCAAAACATCTTTATACTAAGCGCTTAACTCATGCATAAAGGGTGAAAAAGGGATGTTTGTTCACACGAGTATTCGAACAAGTAACATGGATAGATCCATAGACTTCTACACGCGCTTTTTAGGGCTCAAGCTTGTGAGCCGCCGAGAAATTCCGCAGAACAACGCCGAGATCGCTTTTCTACGGGATCCAGAGGGCAAGGGTGCAACGCTTGAGTTAACTTGGTACCGCAACCAAAAGAAGTTTATCCAAGCTGAATATGAGCATCGCGTGTTTGACCACATCGCCTTTGAAGTTAAAGACATGCAGCAGACAATTGAGGCTATGAGAAAAGCGAAAGTCACCATAACGGATGAACCGTTCAGGCTTGGCGCCACGGGTTCGTTAATCGCGTTTGTGGAAGACCCTGATGGAACGCTGATTGAATTGATTGAGAAGCCAGAAGCTAAAAAGTGAAATACCGTTTTCCCCTATTTCTTTTAATATTTCCGCGATAGCGGTGCACAAAATATTTATGAATTGTATATAAAGTCTGGATGGCGTAATAGAGTACTATTTGGGTTCGAGGGGTGCATAGGGCCCTGACATCACAGTATAGAATCACCAGATTAAGCATGCAAAATTGGAGGAGAAACGCTGTCTCGCCGCAAAATCGTTAATGTTCTAAACGTGATGTCGGCTAAGAAGCCATTAAAATATGCCATGTACCTTGCAGCAGTAGCAGTTTTCTTCGCGTTAATCCTGCTGCCGCCCATAATTGGAATCTTCACAAAATGGAACACCGTTCAGGAGGTTCTCGGTCAACCCGCACTTATGCATCGGGCGCTGATCGCAGTAGTAAATTCCTTTGCTATTGCATTGCTTGTTTCTGCGTTAGATGTGGCGGCAGGGGTTCCACTGGCTTGGCTCATTACACGCGGCAAGTCAAAATGGCTTAACGTCCTCGACACCTTCGCGGATATACCGTTTATAGTGCCGACCGCTGCGCTTGGCTATTCACTGCTGCTCTTCTGGAATGGACCTGAGGGCTTGTCTGCGCTTTTCGGCGGCTCGCTAATTTCTACCGGCTGGCTGCTTGTTGCACTACTTCATTTCACGTTTTCTTATCCTATAGTAGTCCGCGTTTTTGTCGGCGCATTACTTGATTATAAGAGGGAGTATGAGCAAGCATCCAGAACTCTTGGCGCAGCGCCTTTCATAGCGGCAAGAACAGTTACTTTCCCAATACTCAAACCAGCTCTGATAGCCGCATTTATCCTTTCATTTGCACGATCACTTTCAGAAACTGGCGCAACATTTATCGTAGCAGGAGCCTTTGAGAACGGCCCAGTGTTTCTCCAGAATATGCGAAATGCATTCTCCAGCGGCATAGTTTCTCAAGCCACTTATGAGGGCGCCACAGTTTTTGCAAGCCTAATACTGATAGTTACCTCTCTTTCAATTTTTGCTTTGATTCGCATTTTAGGTTCACGGTTACGGCTGCCATTCAATCGAGTATGGCCAAGCATAGAAAGGAAACTCAGTTACTCAAAAGCCTCTGCATCGAGGAATACTGTTACATTAGTTGTTTTTTTGGGAATAGTTTTGCTTCCATCTCTTTTTGTTGCGTTGCCTGCCTTCCAAGCACTGTTTACTGAAAACTTTTCCGCGGCGATTTCAGGTTCAGGTTTATGGGCAGATTATTGGCAAAGTCTGCTTATCTCGTATCTTTTAGGCGCAATTGTTACAATCATCGGCCTTATTGTTGGATTGCCCATGGCTATACTGATCGCGCGAAAGAAATTCGGCGGTTTCATTGCAACTGTGCTGGATCTACTCATTAACGTGCCGCTGATAGTGCCCTCTATCGCCTTAGGTGTTTCTCTTAAATTCTTTTGGCAAAGCTTCGCTTTTATGCCAGAATTCATACTGCTAATTTTTGCTCACCTTGCAATCACTTATCCATACATTGTGCGGTCAATATCTGCGGCATTTGAAAGGATAAGCATAGACATAGAAGACGCTGCAAGAACACTCGGCGCTAAACCCTTTGATGTATTCCGAACTATAATGTTGCCGTTAACGAAGTATTCAATCTTGTCCGGCGCTATAATGGTTTTCACCAGAAGCGTAAGCGAAACAGGCGCAACCCTAGCCGTGGTGACGAATCTGCAGACTGCACCTGTGGTTATAGTTAACTGGGTAAGAGCCCTGCAGAACCCTGTCTTAAACGCAGATATCACACCGGCGGTGGTCGGATTAGGCTGTGGAATTCTGATAGTGTTTTCCTTCATAATTCTCCTATTGCTGAGGTTGGTGACTCGAGGAAAAGGGAGATATTGATATGAAAAATTATAACTTGCAACATCGCACTATAAACCCAAAAGGAGCTTTCAAAGATGCCTGAAGTCCGCGTTGTAAATTTGACCAAAAAATTCGGAAACATCGTGGCTTTGGATAACGTTAACCTCGTAATCCATGACAAAGAATATTTCTCATTGCTTGGTCCAAGCGGCTGCGGAAAAACCACCCTGCTACGTTTGATTGCGGGGCTAATTGAGCCGGATAGCGGCGAAATTTACATCGGCGGCAAACGCGTGGACAATGTTCCACCAGAAGACCGAGAAATCGGCTTTGTTTTTCAAACCTTCGCTTTGTTTCCTCACATGACGGTTTGGGAAAACGTGAACTATGGCCCGCGAGTAAAGAACTTCGACTTGAAGGCAGCTGGAACAATAGGGCATGAGGTGCTGGAGCTTGTTAAGCTTCATGAACGCTTAAACGCTTATCCAAACGAACTAAGCGGCGGCATGATGCAGCGAATAGCAGTTGCGCGTGCATTGGCAGCTGGCGCGAAGACGCTGCTTCTGGACGAACCGCTTGGGCAATTGGATGCAAAAGTGAGAAATGAGATAAGATATGAAATGCGCCGTATGGCGAAGGATCTGAATCTGACCGCTATTCATGTTACGCATGATCAAGCAGAAGCCATGTCAATCTCGGATAGGATTGCGGTTATGAAGAAAGGAAAAATCGTGCAGGTTGGTACCCCCCAGGAGCTTTACATGAAGCCGAACAGTCTTTTTGTTGCATACTTTATCGGCGAATCAAACTTTTTGGAAGGCGCAGTTGTAGAAGCTAAAGATAATGAGTTGGTGATAGAGCTGCGTGGTGGAGACAAAGTCAAGGTTTTTGGAGAAGGGCTAAAGAACGGCGAAAGGGCAGTTGTTGTGGTTAGGCCCGAAGTTTTTATGGTTGAGCAAAAGAAGCAAGGCGAGAATGTGCTCCAGGGAGTTGTGGAGAAAATCTCGTTTGAAGGCACATTTGTGAGATATGAGATTAAGCTGAGAAGCGAGGATTCTGTGGTTGTTATTAGGCCTTCTTTAACTGAAAAATGGTTTGAGGTCGGCGCTAGCATCACATTAAGCTTTGAACCAGAGAAAGCTCACGTCTTTCCGTATCCAGAAACGTCTTTGGCAGAAGAACTATCAGTTTAATGTTTCTTTCTTCTACGTATCGCAAGAGAAGCTAACGCGACCACAATTAGAATGGTAGCCAGAACTAAGAGTGCGTAGAAAACGGTTTGTTCTAGGCCGAAAATTTGTGGTTGCCACATGTTTGTTTTTTCCACTATAGAATGAATAGTGTAATCTGAAAACTCGGAGATACCTTCGACAAGAACGCCTGTAGCTTGATCCCAGTAATAGGTGCTTTGTGCTGCGGTTGCCGAGATAACGGTGCGCGTGGCGCCTGCGTAAGTTCTTTCCTCGATTTTGCTGATGGTTATGTTACCGTGATACTTGTCGAAGAATGTGTCGCCTACGTTCAAGTTTGCGGGGATTATGAACTCGTCCCCAAGCTGACCTGTTGCGAGGTTTAAAGTTATTATTTCATTCCATAGTGTTCCATTGGCGAATTTTGTTGTAACATTTAGGTCGATGATTGTTCCTTGGACATCTAAAACTTCAGTTCTTGCCCAAGTTACTTCATGCCCAGCGGGAGGTTTGCCTGTGAAAACCGCTCGATACTCTAACCAGTCGCCTTTTTTCACTCCTACCCGAATTGCGGCAACTGTAGTACCTACTATGAGAGAGAAAGCGAGTAAGGCAGTTAATAGGCCGAGTTTTCTGCTCATGTTGCTATATTGGTAAGTGAATTTGTATTTTTTAAAATTTGCTGAAGAGCTGAGCGTGTCAGATGCTGATTTTGATGAATTGTTTAAATTGGTTTAAAGGTGAAAGCCCTTTTTCTTTGCGTATTCAGTTTCGAAATTGTAAGTTATTTCTTCTTCATTGCTTACTGCGGTTACCGTGATAGTATCATCTTCCTGCGTGCTAGGCGTTTCGTTTATGTCCTCGTTTTCGAGGTTTTCGTCAATAGATAAGTTGCTTTCTGATAGGTCAGCTGTTGATAACTGTTCTAATTGTGTTTCTAATAGGCTAATTTTGTACTGTAGCTGATTTATGGTTTCTTTTTTGGCGGCGTTTTTCTTTCTTAGTTCTTGAATTGCTACTTTTTCTCTGAGTAGTTTGAAGCGTATTTCTAGCTGCTTTAATTCTTCGTCCAAGTCTCGTGCTTCTTCTTCTAGGCGTGCTTTTTCGTTTTGCAATTGTTCTAATTCGATGTTGCCGCTCATGTTTACTCACTATTTGCTGTTGTAGAGACTTTTTATTGCGATATCTTATTTGGTGAAATTTGGAATACTACAGTCTTAAAATTGTTTAAATAGCTTTTATGAAAAGAAAATACGTATTTTAAATTCGATGATGCTGATTGATTTCTTGGATTCAATTTTGCACTATTTTTGTTTCATCATGAATGATTCCTTTTGGTGTGTTTTTGTGGGGGCATGTGGCGTGTTGGCTAAGTTTTTCTGCGTTTTTGTCTTCTTTTTTTTATGTTGTTTCTGTGAATTGCAATTATACTTAATAGTGTATCGTAATACATAATATTTTTATATTCTGAGTCCGAATAAAAAAGGAGTGCATGCGAGGCAAGAGCAATATGGGAACAGTCCTCGTAGTAGATGATGCAAAATTCATGAGAGCAGTACTCACAAAAATCATCATAGAATCCGGACACAAAGTAATCGCCGAAGCATCCAACGGCGACGAAGCCATACAGAAATTCCAGCAAACAAAACCCGACTTAGTTCTCATGGACATAGTCATGCCGCCAGGAACAAAAGCAAAAGACGGCATCGAAGCACTAAAACAAATAGTAACGGCAAACCCCTCCGCAAAAATCGTAATGGTTAGCTCCTATGGTCAGCAAGCACTAATAGCTGAAGCACTCAAAGCCGGCGCCAAAGACTTCATCGTGAAACCATTCCAACCCGAAAAAGTAATGGAAGCACTTGCGAAGTACTGCTGAGGCACAACCACTTGGCAACCGATATTGTAGATCGGCCGGAAATAAAAGTAGAAACAACTGTGCCGTTAAGCAGCATAAAAGAGTTGCAGCAATTACCGGTGCAACTCCTCACACATGCACAGCCACCAATACAACACCTCGCAAGCCTTCAACAGCGTCTGCCTATACAGGAAGTGCGTGTAGCCATGGCAGAGATTAAAGTTGAAAGTAGACCAATTAAATTAGTTACCAATGTGGGATCATGTGTAGCCCTCTGCCTATATGACCCCATACAAAAGTGCGGTGGCTTAGCGCACGTTATGCTTCCAAATGCATTCCGTAAGTCAAATGATTACATTCCAGGCAAGTTTGCTGATACGGCTGTGCCCGCTTTGGCTGATGCTGTGCGGAAGCTCAGCGGGAAAGACGCCTTTCTCTCTGCCAAGATAGCTGGCGGCGCATGTATACTTCCAAATTTAAGCAATAACGATCAGCATGTGGGCCGAAAAAATGTTGATGCAATTAAAGCAGCATTGAAAGACAATCGAATCAGGCTAGTTGCCGAGGATGTGGGTGGTTCATATGGGCGCAAAATCGAATTCAATATTGGTAATGGGACTGTAACTATTCGCTTTCCTAATGGAGAGATAAAGGAGATATAAGAATGAAAAGTAAGGATAAAGCAAGCAGAGCGCTGGAGAAGAAAAAATTAAAGATACTTCTTGAAATCGGCAACATCGGCGCAAAGCATGCTGCAAATTCACTCTCAAAGATTCTTAAGCAACCGGTGACAATTGATGTGCCTCGCGTTGGCATGATTCCGCCGGGTATGTTGCCGAAATTCTATCACGGCCAGAACATGCCTGCAACTGGAGTTTACATACATCTCATAGAAAAAGTGGAATGCCACTTTCTGTTTATCTTTGAGATGCTTGAGTTGAAAGAGATTACTGCGCTTATGACAAGAAGTCTTTCGCATACAGAACAAGAATCTTCTATCGAGTTATCTGCAATTGAGGAACTTGGCAACATTCTGATAGGCTCATTCCTTACTGCAATTTCGGATTTCACAGGGATAAATCTCGTCTCAACTCCACCGCTGCTGATAGGCGCTCCTTTTGACTCCATAATTAGCGATTTCGTTAGAAAATTATCCGCGACAACCGGCGAAGCCTTAGTTATTGACACATGCTTCAAACGTAAAGGAGGCTATTATGCTCCTGCCCAACTCATGATATTTCCAAGTCCTGAACTGCAAGAACTGCTGATAAGCAAATCCAAAGTTTCAAGAAAGAAGCAGGAAAAAAGAAAGGATGTCGAAGTGGTTTTCGCTGGAGCCATGGAGATTGAAACTAAAGGTCCTCGCAAGACTTCAAGGAAAAATAGGATAATAGGTGGATACTAATGAATGAATTAGTTTCTACTTCAAAAACCGAGAATTATGGTGAAATGCTGACAGATCAGGATATACTTCTTGAAATTGGTAACATGGGCGCAGGGCATGCTACTACCGCGCTCTCACAAGTTCTGCAGGAACCAATAGCAATCGAATTGCCGAGAGTCCATGTAACATTGCCACATCTTGTTCCTGGCATTTATGGAAAACACGACACCATTGTCTCTGCCATCTTTATGCAGTTAAGAGGCGCTGCAGACTGCGATGTCATGTTAATTTTTGAGGAAAACGAATGCGCGAAAATCGCCGAGTTAATGACCCACGGTATGGAAGTTACCCCAGATATTCAAAAATCAGCAATAGAAGAAATGGGTTCTATAGTGCTAACTTCTTTCCTCAGCGCTATGGCTAACTTCACATCAACCAAGCTTGTCATGACGCCGCCTCAATTAATCGTCGACTCATTTGACGCAATTATAGACGGTCTTATAATTAAGCAGGCGTTATGTTCTGATGTCGCAGTGATTTTTGATGCACGCTTTAAACGATGTAACACCTCAACCGAAGGATTTCTCATAACTTTTCTCGGCGATGAACTTCAAAGAATACTGGTTCAAAAAGGAAGAAAATGGCTGATCGGCGACGGTTCTGTAAATGAAAAACAAGACATCTCTGTAAATGACGGAAATCTGGAAGTAGGGCGCACTGAATGTGTTGCATTGGAGGAAAACATGCAAGATGGTTTCGGCTGAAGTTAATAATTTTCTTGAAGACATAGCCTACCAAAAACTGAAGAACTTGTTACGTGAGACCATCGGGCTTAATTTTAGTTGCTATCGTGATGAATATCTCCGAAGGCGATTATCAATCCGCTTGAGGGCAACTGGCACCTATACTTACAGCAAATACTTGAGTTATTTAAAGAAAAACCCAACTGAATTTAATAATATTCTGAACGATTTGACAATCAATTTTACAACATTTTTCAGAGATAGAGACGTATATGATTATCTCGAAAAAAAGATTCTCCCAGTTCTTTTCAAGTCTAAGGAAGTTACCATTTGGAGTGCAGGTTGTGCTTCAGGTGAAGAACCCTACTCCCTCGCAATTTTGGTTCACAAAGTGCTAGGCAACCAATTGCCAAATTATAAAGTCACAATTTTTGCTTCAGACATCGATGATGATGCTTTAGCTAAAGCCCAAAAAGGCGAGTACATGAAAAAACAATTGTGCGAGGTTGAAGACTCGCTAATCAACGAATATTTTTTGCATGATTCAACAACGTATAGGATTAAGGATTTTATTAAGCAATTGGTTCACTTTGAAAAGCATGACTTAATGAAGCCTCCTTTGCATAACAATTTAGACCTGATACTCTGCAGGAATGTCATGATATTCTTCGCAAGAGAAAGTCAACAGCAGATTCACATGCAATTTTACAATGCACTCCGAGAAGGAGGGTACCTAGTAACTGGAAAATCTGAAATACTGAGCGGCGAACCAAGTATGAAGTTTTTGTGTATCGATGTTAATTGCCGCGTTTACCAAAAGCCCTCAAAAAACGTCTCTTGCAAGTCGGAATACAAGTTAGGTGTAGCGCAAGGTAACACACTTACTCTAAATAATCTGACAGGAGGACAAGGGATAGTTGTACAGTAGTGAAAACAGCAAGCCCTTGAGAATCGCGTGGTCTCTAAAAATTCAAGGTGGGAGATCTCTTGCCAACAGATTGTAACCAATATAGGGAAGTATTCATCGAAGAGGCAAGGGAACATATCGATACGCTTACGAGATCACTGTTAAGTCTAGAAAAAGATCCGCAAAACATGGAACTTGTTAACATGCTTTTCAGGGCAGCGCATACTCTAAAAGGTTGCTCAGGCATGATGGGCTATAAAGATATACAAGAGCTAACACATGCAATGGAAGATGTCTTTGATGACCTTCGAAAAGGCGTTAAACCTTCAAGTAATCTAATTACTGTGCTTCTTGAATGTGCAGACGCTCTCTCTGCTAGGTTAGAGAACATACAAAACATGAATGAAGAAGAAATTAAAGTTCCAATGTTACTTCAGAAACTCCAAGAAGCAACCGAGTTGACCGCGCTTGAAGAAGTAAAAGAAATGAAGAAAGAGGTTCCACCAGCCGAAATTAAGAAAGAAGTTTTGCCTGCAGAGCCAAAGAAGGAGGCAATAGAACTTACTGAAACTGAAAAAGAAGCAATAATAAACGCTGAAGTATGCGGTGAACATTGTTATTTTGTAGATTTGAAGTTCAGCAAAGACTGCGCTTTCAAAAGTGTCAGGTCAATTCTAGTTCTAAGCAAGATCTCAGAGTTAGCTGAAATAATCAAGACGCACCCTGATCAAAAAGCACTTGAGGCATTTAGGGAAGATGAACTTGAGGCTGGGTTCAAAATTGCTATTATAAGCAAATGTGGCGCTGATGAAATAGAAAAATGCATTCGTCAAGTCTGTGAGATAGAAGATGTACATGTTGTCCACTATAACCATGCAGAGCCAGCCAAAGCGGAAGCTAAACCAGAAGTCAAAATAGAAACGCCAGTTCCAGTCAAAGTTGAAAGTAAACTGGAAGCTAAACCAGAACTCAAGACCTATTGCGCAGCCATAGAGCAAAACATTCAAGGAGCAAGCCAAGTTTCTCTAATTGAAACTTCAGCGGCGCCAGAACCGCCTTCTACAGGAACTAAAAGCACAATCATGGAAGACAAGGCGCCTTCCTTAAAACGCTGTGTCGATGAACAGAGTAAGCAAATAACAGAAGCTTCGAAACTGTTTGCGGAGGTCAGGGCTACCCAGACCGTTCGCGTGAAATTTGAGCAGCTTGACAAGATAATGAATTTGGTTGGCGAACTTGTCATTAACAAGATCGCGTTGCTCCAGCTAATTTCAGATAACAGAAGCGGAGAACTAAAGCGCATAGCTGAGAACATTGACAGACTCACATCTGACCTCCATGACCTCGTAATGCAAGTGCGAATGGTGCCTGTAAGCCAAATTTTTGACCGATTCCCCAGATTAGTGAGAGATCTTGCACTGAAGAGAAACAAGCTTATTGAGCTTGTTATGGAAGGAAGAGACATTGAAATCGACCGCACAGTATTGGATGAAATTGGAGAGCCACTTATCCATCTGCTGAGAAACAGCATTGATCATGGAATAGAGCTGCCTGAAGAAAGAAAGAAAATGAACAAGAACCCTGTCGGAAAGATAAGGCTCGCAGCACAGCGAAGCGGAGAACATGTCATAATCGAGGTTGAAGATGACGGTGCCGGAATTGATCCGGAGAAAATCAAGGAAGTCGCTATTAAGAAGGGCTTCGTAAGCAGAGAAGAGGCTGAAAAGATGAGTCGAAACGAGTTAGTCAGCCTAATTTTCCTGCCTGGCTTCTCAACGAGCAAAGAGGTTACTGAAACAAGTGGCAGAGGGGTTGGCATGGATGTCGTGAAAACAAAAATTGCAGCGCTCGGCGGCACTGTTCAGTTTGAAACACGAGTGGGCAAAGGAACAAAAATTATCTTAAAAGTGCCGTTAACGTTAGCGATTATTAAGGCTATACTTGTACGTGATTCTGGACAAACGTTTACAATCCCCACAAGCCAAGTCTCAGAGATTATTCGAGCAAAGAAAAGCGACATAAAGCTGCTGGGAAAAACCGATGCAATAGTTGTCAGAGGCAAAGTGATTCCAGTTGTCCATCTGCATAAGCTACTTGGATATGAAGGTCCCGACGAGGAAGAATTCGAACTATTGATAACGCATTTAGGCGATGAAAAAACAAAACTTGGTTTAATAGTGGATTCGGTTATAAGTCAGCAGGACATTCTGGTGAAACCTCTAAGTGAAACCTTAAAGGGGATCAAAGGGATCAGCGGCGCCACAATCCTAGGCGATGGACAAGTAGTCCTCGTTCTAGATGTGGGCCAGTTCGTCAACACCACGCGAAAGAATAATTGAAAAGTCATTTGCCTACTGTAGCGGGATCAGTCGCAATAAAGAATATTCCAGTAAATGGAAAAGCACTTAATTGCTCCCCCATCCTTTCTTGCAGTTTAATGAAGGAAGTTGACTGCAAATTGGGGGAGCGCAGCGAAGTTAAATCTGAAAATGCGCACAATGTCATCCTTAGCTATGGCGACACAATCTATTTTGTTAATAGAGTTAACGTGAAAATGCAAGAGGGCGATGACGTTCTCAAAGCCATTTTTCATGCACGAAGAGCTAACGATGAGCAACTTCAAGATCTTGAAATTGAAATTAACCAAGAAACCTACAACATGCTAGTTGAATACGCAAAGCTTGACAGCGGCGATTTAATACTAGTGCTTCACATTGAGGGTAGAGAGTCAAAATGGTGCTTAATGAGCGAAAACTGGCTGAAAAAGCAAAGCGGCAAAAAAAGTAAGACTTTCTACATAGTTTAATTTTTGATAAAGTAGCTTAGCACAAGTATCCGCGCCTTCATATTTGGCGCATATTAGAGATTCATTGCAGAAACCTATAGAGGGGTCTACTTCCGCAGCGACAAGGCAGATGCGGTTTAGCTGAGAAACGCGTTTTAATGGCGCAAAATAGGAGTTCTTGAGAAAGCGCATGTAGCAAAATTTGGTTAGTTGAGGCGGATTGTGAAATCTGCTTGGTTTTTTGTTTATAGAGCAAATGCTGCCTTTAACAGCCTATTGCCAGAGTTTTAGGCGTTTTATATGTCTTTTCTGAGTTTCTGTATATCGTGTTACGCAGAAAGGTTTAAATAAACTGTTACGGTGTCGTTCTTATTTTTCGGGAGAGGTGTTTGCTTGCAGAGATTGGGCAAAGTGCTTAGAGTGGCGCCTTCTCAGAACATTGTTGTCAAGGCTGACAAAAACCCGAAAATTGGTTCTGCTGTCGTTGATGAAAATCTTAAGGTTGTCGGAAAAGTCTTCGACGTGATTGGTCCTGTGTCTTCGCCTTACGCTGTAGTGAAACCAGCAGTTAAAGAGCCTAAAAAGTTAATCGGCAAGCAACTCTATATGCTTCTCTCGAATAAAGGGCGGAGTACAAAGTAACATGAGTGGCGATAATAAACTGCATGAAGATGTAGATCCCTCCTACGTGGCTCAACGCGTTGAGCCATCTAAGGTTCAGTCATGCCCCGAATGCGGCAGCACAAGACTCATGCGCGATTACGAATGCGCCGAAATAGTTTGCATGGACTGCGGTTTCGTAGTAGCCGCCAAAATAGCGGATAGAGGCCCTGAATGGCGCGCTTTCGACGATGAGCAAAGATCAAAACGGACAAGAGTTGGCGCGCCCCTAACGTACACGATTCACGACAAAGGTTTATCAACAACAATCGATTGGCACGACCGCGACATTTATGGAAAAAGCCTTTCGCCCGGTCAGAAGGCGCAAGTTTACCGCCTGAGAAAATGGCAGCGGCGCATACGCGTTTCAGACGCTACAGAACGCAACTTGGCATTCGCTTTATCTGAAATCACAAAAATCTCTAATAACCTGAATCTTCCAAAAAACATCTTGGAAACAGCCTCGGTAATTTACAGAAAAGCAGTGAAAGAGCGTCTGATACGTGGAAGATCCATTCAAGGTGTGACTTCCGCAGTTATTTACTTGGCGTGTAGACAGTGTGGATTACCAAGAACGCTAGATGAAATCTCACAAGCATCTGCCGTTAACAAAAAAGAAATCGGGCGCAGTTACCGCTTTCTAATTAAAGAACTGAACTATTCTATTCCACCGCTTCGGCCAAGCCAGTACATAACAAAGTTTTCTAATCAATTAACAATGCAAGGCAAAGTCGAAGAGATTGCGCATAAAATTTTGGCAGTGGCAAAAGAACTTAAGCTCACTTCAGGCAGGGGGCCAACAGGCATCGCCGCTGCTGCAAGCTATGTTGCTTCTGTTTTAACAGGCGAGCGGAAGACGCAGCGGGAAATAGCTGAGATTGCGCAGGTAACAGAGGTTACCATTCGAAATCGCTACAAAGAACTTGTTGAAAAATTGCTGTTCCAAATCAGCATTTGATAATTAGGCTTCCATCTTCTAACTTTTTCTTTAATATTCTTTGACTGTGAATTTAGATAAATAATGCAAAATTTTATAGGCTAATCGTGGGAATAATTTTCGTGGATACCGGATGACCTTAAGCAAGTGGGGTATATACAGTGGTTAACTGTCCAAATTGTGGCACAGCAGTAACCACTGCTGTCAAATGCTGGACTGTTTCACCTGCCAAACAAGCAGAATATGGCGTTATACCAGAATTCCGAGTTGGCCTTTTTAAATGTCCTGAATGCAAATCCACCTTTAGATCCAAAGTGAACAATACCACAAAGCATTTGGAAACAGGGAATGTTAAAATTTTGGCTGAGAAAGTTAAAGATATACATGAAGGCTTAACGCAGACGCTGAGGTTTTTGCGGGAAAAAATAAACGCGCTGGAAACAGAGCGGCAGAGTCTGTTAATGGAGATTGAACAGCTTAAGAAAGTTGCTGAATCACGAGCTAACACTCTTGAGGTTGAAATAAAACAGCTGCGCGAAGACATAAAAGCGCTGAGGGAGCTTTTAGGCGTCAACGAAGAGATAAAGTGGCCTCTTTAGACATTGGAATTTGCGTAAGTCCAAATAGGTATTCTTTTAAGTTTGGCCGTCGTTAATCTTACGTTATGCCATATAAGTTTACATTCGACCTCTCAAAGGTTCCACGCTTCTTCTTCACTGAAATCGCCAAAATCAGCTATCAGAAAGGCATGCACAAAACTTTCCTCACTAACTTGCAGGATATCATTAAAAAGTTTAGAATACAAGAAGCCACCGGCCTAAATCTCTCCGATGCCATAGTTATTCTCCAAGACTTTATTGAAGTGCAGTCCGTAAATCTTCTGGAAAGGAAAAAGTTTCTGCAAGCGAAGAAAAGGGCTCTTTTGCTTCCGCATTGCTCCAGAAAATATATGGATAGCCGATGTAAAGCCTTTTTTGATGCCAACATTCCCTCTTATACCTGCGCGCATTGCTCTCCAGACTGCCTAATTAACAGGGCAGAAAACATAGCCAAGAAAAAAGGGTACGATGTTTACGTGGTTCCAGGCGGTTCATGCATTTCAAAAATTTTGACAAGAAACCAATACGAAGGCGTCGTTGGCGTAGCTTGCGGCGAAGAGGTAAAACTGGCTGTAAGCGCCTTGGGTCAAATGGACATCGCTGGGCAAGCTGTCCCTTTAATAAAAAATGGATGTGCAAATACGGTTTTCAATATGGAAACATTAGTTAAAGTTCTCTAAAAGTTTACTTTACAATCTCTCGTTTCTTCCAGCGAAGATTCTTGCTTTTGCATTTTCGACATTTTATTGCAGTTTCCGCGTTTCTGGCTCCGCAGTCTCTGCAAATCTTCATGTATAACCTATGCTTTTGCGCGATCGACTTCTTAAGTGGATCTAATATCGGCATTTGTTGAACCTCTACTTTTGGTGCTAAACTTCAGATGGTTAACTGTCAAATATACCTTTTGTCTCGAGAGCCTTAATTAGGCGCTATAGCTTATGAAAGAAACTAAAAGCACTTCAATAAATATATCCAATGGATAATTTATTTATGGATTGGCCGACGCAGTTAAGATAAGTGTTTTAAGCCAAAACAAAGAAAGTGAAAAGCCATGTTGGTTCCGCGTAAGATTCTGGAGGATAAGCTAAAGCAGCTATTAGCTGAGGACATAGGTCAAGGTGATGTAACATCAGCCGCCGTTGTTCCCGCGGGCTTGAGAGTTGATGCTTCAATTGTGGCTAAAGAAGCCGGGGTTGCGGCTGGAATTGAAGAGATAACAATTCTTGCTGAAAGCCTTGGATTAACCGTGCAAGCCAAAATCAAAGACGGCGAAAAAATCAGAAATAGCCAAATTATTATGACAATCTCTGGAGATGCGCAAACTATCCTTTCAGCCGAGCGGACCATGCTAAATCTACTTTCGCGTATGTGCGGCATCGCCACGAAAACAAGAAATTTTGTGGAAAAACTTGAAGAAGCAAAATTGTCCGTCAAAATTGCGGCAACACGCAAAACGGCGCCTGGGCTTAGCTATTTTGACAAGAAAGCCGTGCTCATGGGCGGAGGCGACACGCATAGACTACATCTGGATGACATGATTCTGGTTAAAGACAACCATATTACGATAGCGGGTAGTGTAGAAAGCGCTGTTAAGAAGGCCAAACAAAGCGCATCCTTCAGCAAGAAAATTGAAGTAGAAGTTACCAACGTCAAAGATGCCCTAACAGCTGCAGAAGCAGGCGCAGACATAATCATGCTCGATAATTTCTTGCCTGCGCAGATTCGAAAAGCAGTTGAGACGCTGGAAAAAGCAGGTTTTGGAAAAGTCTTGTTAGAAGCAAGTGGCAGAATCACAGAGGAAAACCTTTTGGACTATGCTAAAACAGGGGTTAATCTCATAAGCATAGGAGAACTTACCCATAGTGTCAGCGCGTTAGATGTAAGTTTAGAAATAGCCCCTGTCAAAAGAAAAAGCAAAGGCTAAGTATCAACACTTTTTCATGTGGCTAACGTTATCAGCGCGGTTTCTACAACTGCACCTGCTGCGAGTAGCACTGCGCATAAGGTAATGAATAGACATGTGTTTCTGAATTCATTCCGTCCTCTTCCTTGAAGTATGCGCCGGAAAAGCCAAACACTTGCAGCCATGGCGGTTGAATACGCCGCGTACTCTAGCCAAAATACTGGAGTTATGACCAAAGCGATGAGCGCTAGGATTGAAGGGAACCCTTGCGCCGCCGCGACAGCACTTGCCGCTGCGCCGGTGCTGAACAACACGAAAAAGCCGAAGATTGGCCCCACAATTGGAATGAACATGATTAGGCAGATGAAGAAGTTGTTCCCGAAAATATACTGCATCAGCATTTCGCTTTCACGTGCTGTGCTTAAAGTTTGGTTAAGCCTCTCGCTAATCTGCCTAGCTTGCTCGGCATCAAGGGGCATGAGGCTGCCCACTAAAGTAATTATGACTGAAAGTGCGAAAACAACAATTACAGAGTAAATGCGCTTACGCTTCGGTGAAGCATTTCTCCAAATGTCAAGAACCATCATATGTAGCTCCTAGTTTTAACTTAGAGGCTTTATCTTTAAGGCGCGAAAACCTCTTGCACAGGGATTTAAAGTTTCCACAATATTAACTTTCCTCAAAATTCCTTCAATGTCCTCAGCGTAGCCGCGAACATCATGCTCCGCAGGCAAAAGCGAGTAAAGACAAACGCTGTCGCCAGCAATTTTAGGCTGACATGCAGAGGGCAAACCTAAAAGTAGATTTTTCTTTCCCGCACTGCCTTGGCACAAGCAAACAAGACCGCTTCAGCGCCAGCTGTCAACTCCGCTACTCGCACGGGAACACTTTCTTTACCAATTGCCAAAACTTCCACACCATATGCCCTTTTAATTTCGACCGCTACTTTCCGAAGCGCTGGCAATACCTTCAAAATCTGCTGCCGCGCTTTACTGGACAACTTCATGTTCGACAATTCAATTGGTGAAATAGCCTCAATAGGCACCGCGCCCAAAGTCATATCTAAATGCACAACATCCGCTTTTACCTTGCTAAGCAGTTCTCTGCAAAGTGAAGCCTCCTGCAATATTACCTCGCAGCCGTTGTCCACTTCTTTAAATATAGGCTCTGCTAATCGGGCAAACGGTTCTCTATATGGTGGATTAACTAAAACCGAAGCAGACGCAACAAGCGATACTGGCGTAAATTTCTCATCTAATATCGCTGCTGCAGAGTCCGCGGAAACAATTCGCAAAGCTTGCACCTACACATAATTAGGTAACTGCAAAATTAGCTTTACTTCTCTGCAGTAGCCTCAGCTGCTTTCAAGTGCATCGCCAAAACAAACATTTCTGAGCTTTTAGCGCGGCTTGCTTTGGGTTTTATAACCTTAACAGTAGCAAAGTGCTTTTTCACTTTTTTCACAAAGTCCTCAAGCATATCACCTTCAAAAACCTTAACAAAAAAGTTCCCTGCAGGTCGCAACACGTTCAAGGCAATTTTCAATGCTTGTGATGCTAAGTCTATTTGGCGGGCATGGTCAACCTCCCAAATTCCTGAAATATTCGGCGATGCATCTGAGAGCACGACATCCGCTTTCCTCGGCAGCAAATCAAGAATCTGCTGCAGCGTATCTGGCTCCGTGAAGTCTGCGACGATGGTTCGCACGTACTCCTGCGGGAAAGGTTCAATCGGCTTCAAATCTATGCCTAAAACAAAGCCAGTTTTACCCACGATTTTTCTGGCTACTTGAATCCAACCGCCTGGCGCCGCGCCCAAATCAACTACAACATCACCTTTACGTATAAAATTGTAGGTCGCCGCAGCTTGCGCCAGCTTGTACGTTGCCCTTGAACGGTAATTTTCCGCCTTGGCCTTCTTATAGTAGTAATCCCGTTTTCTATCTTGGACCCAAGCCTTGGGCAAGCGTATCGTCACCTAACGGGGCTGGATCCTCTTTCCCCAATGATAAGATCCAATCAGTAAGTTTCGGGCAGTTCGTCGGCGAAATTGGCGTTGTCGGGTCGCATCTGGCGTTATCCTGACATAGCAAGCATGGGCAATCTACTATCGAATCGATAGAGGCGGGCACACGCTTGGGGAAGAGCCTGTAAGTCCATCTGCCATCCTGCAGTTCTTTTTCTCTTCGAATGAGCCCCTTCTCTTCCAGCTTAATGGCTATTCGAGAGCCTTCCCTACTGCTGGCGCCAAGCTCTCGCCACAAGTCTGACTGAAGCACACCTGCTGGTCCAGTGTTCATTACGAAGTGAAGCGCCTTCTGTTCTAGATCATTACGCTTAGGCATTGTTTATCAGTCCCAGCACCAACTAGATATATGCACTACTTCCAGATAAAAATATGTACCTCGGCAAACCTGAAAAATGAATGAAGGATCAGCAAAATGAAGGATTCATCTGAGGCTTACTGTTTAGGTATAGAATCAACAGCAGATGACTTCGGCGTTGGCATAGTTACATTCAACGGCAAAATATTAGCCAATGCCTCAAGCGACTACGTGCCCGAAAAAGGCGGAATTCACCCGCGAGAAGCAGCGAGGCATCACGCGGAAGTCGCAGACAACGTTCTGCAGGAAGCTTTGACAAAAGCAGGAATAAAACCCAAAGATTTAACGCTGATCGCGTTTTCTCAAGGTCCAGGTTTAGGACCATGTCTGCGTACTGGCGCCACCGTGGCTAGAGCACTAGCCGCGTATCTCAACCTCCCTCTCGTAGGCGTAAACCACTCCATAGCGCACATCGAAATTGGCAAACTCACAACAGGCGCAACTGATCCAGTTACACTTTACGTGTCCGGCGGCAATACAATTGTCTCAGCGTTTGCTTCTGGACGTTACCGAGTTTTCGGCGAAACCTTAGACATCCCCCTAGGCAACTGCTTGGACGTTTTCGCAAGAGAAGCCGGTCTTAAGCATAAGAAGGGCATGCCCCTAGGTGCTACGCTTGAAAAATTGGCTGCTCACGGTGAAAAACTTATCCCCCTACCTTATGTTGTTAAGGGTATGGATCTTTCTTTAAGCGGCTTGCTAACTGCTGCTACTGCGCTGCTCCACAAGGGCGAATGCAAACTGGAGGATCTATGCTATAGTCTGCAGGAGCACGCGTTTTCGATGGTTGCCGAGGTTACAGAGAGAGCCTTGGCACATACTGAGAAACGTGAGGTGCTATTGACAGGCGGTGTAGCCGCTAACAAGCGTTTGCAATCCATGCTTAGCACAATCGCAAAGGAGCATGGCGCATGTTTTCATGTTGTGCCGCGCGAGTTTGCAGCGGATAATGGCGCCATGATAGCTTGGACTGGAGTACTAGTCTACAAACATGGCATAGTTACACCTGTAGAAGAAAGTTTCGTAAAGCTGCGATGGCGGCTGGATAAGGTTGATGTTCCATGGGTGAAGTAGCCTCGAAGACTCTGATCAAGAAGGGCGCAGAAGCAAGCCTCTACCTTGCAGATTGGCACTATAGAAAAGTGATAATAAAGACACGGTTTCCCAAAAAGTATCGCCCTGTAGAGCTGGATGAGAAAATCCGTAGTTACAGAACAATGCATGAGCCATTGCTTATGCATGAAGCAAAAAAGGCGGGAGTGCCGACTCCGACAATTTTTCTGGTAGATCCAAAAAACGCCACTATAATAATGGAGTTTATTGAGGGTACGCAGGTAAAGCAGCTGTTAGGCAGCATGCCAAAGAAGGAAAGGCAAGAATTATGCGTTAAAATCGGCGAGTTAATTGGGAAACTGCATAAGCACGGCGTGATCCACGGAGACCTAACAACGTCGAATATGCTTATGAATGTTGAGGGCAAAATTTTTCTGGTTGATTTCGGATTAGGTGAGAAAAGCGCAGAACTTGAAGCCAGAGGTGTAGATCTGCATCTCATGAAGCGTGCACTACAGAGTACACATTACCAGTTTGCGCAAGAATGCTTCGAAGACATCCTTAGAGGCTATTCCGCGGTTTTAGGTGAGGCGGCGGCAAAGGAAGTTATAGCGAAAATTGTGGAGATAGAAAGGCGCGGACGATATGTGGCGGAAAGAAAGGAGGAACAATAGCAATGGCATTCAAGCTAAAAGGGAAAGTCATTTTCTTTGCGACAAACAACGTGAACAAGTTTAACGAAGCCCGAAGCGTATTAGCTGAATATAACATAGCAGTGGGCATGCTCCGAGTTAAGGCTCTGGAGATTCAAAGTAATAACCTTAAAGAAATAGCTCAAACAAGCGCCAGGGATGCATTCAAACGTTCCCGTTTGCCCATCATAGTGGAGGATGCGGGGCTTTTCGTAGAGGCGCTACGAGGCTTTCCCGGACCCTACGCTGCTTATGTTTACCAAACAATAGGTAATAGTGGCTTGCTGAAGCTTATGGAGAACGTGAAAAACAGGAAAGCCACGTTTCAGTCAGCCATAGCCTACTGCGACGATGACACATCAGCACCTTTGGTTTTTGAGGGCAAAGTCGATGGAAATATAACACATGAAGCGCATATCGGCAACGGTAAATCAAGTTTCGGTTTTGATCCCATCTTCCAACCGCTGGGAAGCACTAAGACATTTGCTGAAATGACACTTCAAGAGAAAAATGGTTTCTCGCACAGAGCACGTGCTATCCGCAATTTCGCCGAATGGTACAAAAAGCTTCAATGATTCTTTTCCTGCTTCTTCGCTTTTTCATGCCGCTCTTCACATACTACGCCAACACATTGATACTGACTCTCCAACTCGATGGTAGAGTGTTCGATATGATGGCGCTGCAGTGCATCTTTGATGGCTTGTCGAGTTTGTTCGGGCTCCTTTTGCAGAGTCTCATCATCTAATACTACATGCGCGCTGAAAACATCTGTTTCTCCTTCCAGCGACCAAATGTGGACATCATGCACCCCAAGTACGCCCTTAATTGATTTAATGTCTTGTTTCACTGCCTCAATGTTTATGTGCCTTGGAACCCCTTGAAGGAGTATATTAATTGCCTCCCGCAGATTTTCAGTTACACCATATAAAATAAAGACAGTTAAGCCGAGGGTTAGTATGGGGTCGATCAAATAGAAATTCCAAAAGTATATGATTACACCGCCGAGCAAAATGCCCAGCCAGCCTAACACGTCTTCCAGAAGATGCCATGACAGGACTTTCTCGTTTAGGCTCTCGCCTTTCTTCAGTAGAAAGAAGCCTGCACTGTTGAATGCTATTCCTATAATGGCGATGCCTACCATGCCGAAGGCGTTTACCCTTTCAGGGTTTAAGAAGCGTGGTATAGCTTGAAGAATTATTACAATTGAACCTGCAATAAGGATGGATGCAGCAAAGAGTGCGGAAAAGAGTGAAAGCCGCTGGTACCCAAACGTGTATTTAATGTTTGGCGACTTTTTTGCTCCACGCTCGAAAAACCACGAGACAAATAAGGTGGCGCTATCGCCAAAGTCATGTAGCGCATCTGAGAATATAGCTAAACTATTTGTTAAGAAGCCGCCAACAATCTCTATTATTGCGAAAGCAGCGTTCAAAAATGCGGCATACCGCACACGTGCTTCCCGTTCAGGCATAACTTAACTAGCTTGAATAAACGATAAAAACCTATTCCTACACTCATCGACTTTTTAGCCATTGCAAAAGTTAAAAATACTTATCGCATATTTCGCATGGAAACACATGGATAGATTACTTAAGTTAAATTTGCGCCATTACCCTCTAAAAGAATTAGAACTTAGGAATAGTTCGAAGATGCGTAAGTTTTTAAGGCTAATGTACAGCAAGTCCATAGCAAGCATGTAATGCAGGTTTCTTGACATAAGAAATTTTAAATATTCGTGTACCGTGGGTCTTAATGCTTAAGGTGTATAAATGCCAAAGCAAGAAAAGGGAAAGTCTCATTCAACAAGGCCTGTTAGTAAGCGCCCGCCAAGCTGGTGCAAGTATCAGCCTGAGGAAGTTGAAGCCTTCGTCATAAAGCTTGCGAAGGATGGATATCCGCCCAGCCGGATAGGCACAATTCTTAGAGATCAGTATGCAATTCCTTTAGTGAAGCCTATCGTTGGAAAAAGCATAACTGAGATACTTGAAAGTGCAGGTTTGGCGCCGTCGTTGCCAGAGGATCTAGCTAATTTGATAAAAAGAGCGCAGAACCTCGCGGTGCATTTGGAGAATCACAAGAAGGATCTTCATAACAAGCGTGCGCTGCAAAATATTGAAGCACGTATTCACAAGCTTTCCCGGTATTATAAGCGGCAAGGCGTTTTACCGGCGAAATGGAAGTACGAGGCTAAAGTAGCCACAATAGCCTAAAGCCTCTCTTTCCTCTTTTTCGTGCAGGCTGCAACGTCAGCTTTAAATTCAAAAGCATCTTAGGCAAAGAGTGATTTCACATGGCTAATGCGCAGTCACCAGTTGAAAGTTTTTTAGCCGCAGCTGCTCAGGCAGCAAAAGTTATTCTGGAAACTGTGGAAAAAGACGGTTTCATCCATGTTTTCTCACATTTGGATGCAGATGGGGTGGCGGCTGCAGGCATAATGGGAAAAACGTTGCAGCGCCTTGACGCCCGCTTTAGAGTTAGAGTGACCCAGTGGGTTGATGAGAAAATAATAAATGTGCTCGTTGCAGACAAGCCACAGCTCTTGATTCTGACAGATTTCGGAAGCGGCTACCTTGACCTACTAAGCGCGAAAGCTGCTGATTTTAAAGTGCTAATTCTTGATCATCACCAAGTTGCCGGCGAAGCTATTAGTAATGGAAATTTTGTTCAAGTTAACCCACATTTGCACGGCTTAGATGGCGCGACAGAAGTTAGCGGCTCCGGCGTCGCCTACTTTGTAGCTAAGGCTGTTAGCGCAGAGAATGTGGATCAGGCGCCTATCGCGCTTGTGGGTGCTCTCGGCGACTTGCAAGATAAGAATGAGGAGCGAAAGCTCTGCGGGTTAAACCAGTTAATAGTTGAAGATGCAGTTAGCGCTAAGCTAGTTTCGGTGGAGAAGGATTTAACTTTTTTCGGCAGAGAGACGCGCCCGATTCATAAGGCGCTTGCATCCTCAACCAACCCGTTCATTCCAGGTTTAAGCGGAGAAGAAGACAAATGCTTGGCCTTTCTGGCAAGTTTGGACATTAAGCTTAAAGATGGCGAGCGGTGGCGGGCGCTTCGAGATCTTACAGAAGACGAGAAGAAGCGGCTTTGCTCGGCACTTGCAGACTACCTGATTTCAAGGGGTTTGCACGCGGAAGTCGCAAATCTCATTGGAAATGTTTATGTTTTAAATCGTGAGGAGCCATGGACTCCACTTAGAGACGCCCGTGAATTCGCTTTAATGCTAAACTCTACAGGTCGCATGGACAGACCAAGCCTGGGCATAGCCATTTGCATGGGCGACAGAGGCGCAGCGCTTGAAGAAGCCAACAAAGTTCTGGAGGACTACAAGAAGAATATTACTACGTACCTTGGCTGGGTGATGGAGAAGCCTGATAGACTGCGGGAGTTTGAGCACATTTACGTTATCTATGGCGTATCCTTCATAAACGAGAAGATGATTGGCACCATCTCTTCCATACTGGTTTCCAGTCTTGAAAACCCGGAAAAGCCACTGCTTGCCTTTGCGAACATCGAGAAAGAAAACGTAGCCAAGTTTTCGGCTAGAACAACCGAGACAGCGCTAAGTAAGGGCGTCAACCTCGGTGACGTCATGCGTGTGGCTTCTGAGAAGTACGGAGGCAAAGGCGGAGGCCACAATGTGGCTGCTGGCGCACAGGTGCCCATAGACCAAGTAGAGAATTTTATACGCAGTGTAAACGAGCTTGTGGGGAAGCAGTTAAGGGGCGAGGATGTTGGAAGCGCAAATAACAGTTGAATATGGCGATGAGCAAACTGCTGATGCCGTGGCTAAAGCGGTTTCTCCAGACAATTTTAAGGCTCCCAGCGGCTTATCCATTACGACGATAAAGAAAGGCAAGCTTGTGCTTACAGAGGTTAAAACCGAAGGAAGCTTTGCCACTTTTCTCGCCACAATTGATGACTTGCTTTTCTGCATTTCCACCGCGGAAAAAGCGCTTCGCATAATAAAGCAATAGCTCTACGTCAAATTCCTAATCATTTTGCACTTCGTTTTTCTGAGCCGTATCAGCTACATTTTCTGTAACATATCGTTGAATGTGCAATTTCCGTATTGGTTTAGCTTTTGATTGTGCTAGCTAAAGCGATTATTCCTAGCAGTATTAGCGCTGCACCGCCTATTATGGAAAGCGTTCTTCTAAACAATGGCGCCTTGTTGAGAAGCCAGCCTATGACGCCGCCAACCAAGAGTATAGGCGAGATGGTGGTGCCTATGCCAAATAAAACTGGTAATATGCTGCTGTCAAAGGTTGAGCTGAAGGGTATTGCATACAAAAGCAGCATCGCCAAAGGTGGACATATGATTAAACCTCGGCTGAAACCAAGCAAGAATGCATGAATATCAATTTTTCCATGATGCTTATCCATCTTGGAATTAACATCCAAAACACAGTTTTGTGATGCGCTTTTGCTTTTGAGAATTATGTTTAGGCCAATGGCGATGGTTACTGTTGCTAGTACGTATGAAGCGTAGTTTTGAAGTGTAGCGATTGTGGATTCATCCACCACAAATCGGAATATACTGCTTAAAATGCCCGCTAAGATTCCAATAATGGCGTAGGCAGCTACTCGGCCCACGTTATAGGTTAAGGTGATGATTACTCCTCTGCGGAAGTCAGCGCCGACTCCGGCGATGTAGCTGGCAACGTATGGGAGACACGCGGAAGTGCAAAATGCAAGACCATAAAGCAGTCCAATGGTAAATGCTTCGATATACAGGTTCGCCATTTCAATTAGGAACGACATCTTACTAGCTTTCCCTCACAATTTCCCTTTTATCAATTAGAATTTCTTTTTCTTCTGTAGCCAACTATCGCAGTAACAGTGATTACTGCTATTACAGCGCCCGCGATTATTGTTGCAATGGGCATTCCCGACGTGGGCGTTGGTGGCTCAGCGACACCTCGCATTAGCGGATAGCGATCTTGATTCTGTGGGTCAATTATGTAGGGTGTGTCGCCTATTCCGTCGCCGTCTGCGTCTGTGCCGTTGTAGTCGCTCCAGTAGTTGCCTTCTTTGCCGTTGTCCCATGTGTGTATAGGCTCGTTTGGATTGTATTCTTCACAGAAGCAGCCGCTGAAGTGCACCATGTTATCGATGAAGCTGTTGTGAGTGAGCATTATGTTTAGTGGCTCATTCCCAGGCTGGTTTACGCCGAAGAACACGCCCTGCTCGTTACGTGCAATGTAATTTTCCGTTATGTTGTTTGAATCTCCTGAAAGCAGAATGCCTACGATACAGTCTGTAACTGCGCAGTTGGTTATAGTGTTATTTGTTGTCCATACGTATATGCCTATGTAGAAATTCTTGATGTTCAAGTTCATGACCGTTAGGTTATGCCTATTTTTGTTAGCCAAGTCTATTCCTATAGACCACGGAATTGCGGTTTCGTTATATTCTTGATTAGGTCCTTGACCGACAACCCACGAGTCTGTTCGCGTACCATTATAGTTCCCGTGGAGCGTATAGCCAGCTCCATCAATTACAAGGTTGTCTCTGTCTACGACAATTCGCGCATAAATATTGTCAGTAAACATATACAAGTCGCCGCTGCGTTGAATCGGCACATTTGGCGGGTCAATATTGCCATCTGGTAATATGCGAATCACCGGTAAGGTTAGTGCTGATGAGTGTGACAAACTTGATGAAAGCGCTGCTGTTAGGAGCAACAGCATAACGGCAACAGCCATGATTTGTTTCATTTTCCGTTCCTCTTTGTTATTCTAGCCAGTTACGTGATTTAAACACTGTTTTCCCGAGAAATTTCGCCTTCAAAGTATCTTCATACGGACACATTTCAACGCAACGCAGACACAGTATACAGTTAGAACTAGTTACATCACCACTTTTCTTTTCATAAACATCCGTTACCTGCGTAGGGCAGACGCGCTTGCAGATACCGCATCTTGTGCATTTTTCCTCTTCCTTTTCCAATCGAACGCCTGAAAAACGTTTGAATGGTGAAAAACGACTGAACAAGGCTATTAAGGCGCCGAGAGGGCATATTCTACACCATACACGTCTATAAAAGAAGGCGGCTATTGTCACTAGGCCTAGTACAAATAGATTTATCGAGGTCAGGTACAAGCCTAGCTGGTAGAATTCACCTGTAGTGTTTTCGGTGAGCCACTCTGGCCGTATAAGACCAACAGAAGCTTGAAGCATGACGCATAATGGCTTCATGGGGCAGACTTGGCAGAAAGGCGCTGAAAAGTAAGTGTAAATTAATCCGCCCTTTTCTGTTCCAGGCACCAATTGAGTGCCAAATATGGCTTGTGAACCGAAGAGAACGCTTAGGATTATGATGAGCGCCAAAATAACGTAGCCTAGTTGATGGAACTTCTCATTGAAGCGGTCTGAAAAGTTTCGATGCTCTATCCTTAGTGCTTTTCTGAATCGCGAAAGCAGATCCATGTATAAGCCGAAGGGGCAAATCCAGCCGCAGAAGAATTTTCCGAGAAGCAGCGACAATACAAATAATGCACCTAGGACAACGGTTAACCTCATTATACCATGAGACACGTACTCTACTCCCCAACCGCGTCCAGTATCCCAGAATGGGTAGAGGTATGTTTGAAGTTCCCAAAGTGCGCAAGTCACCGTTTTCCCACAAGGATAATAGCATCCGAAGAATGGCACGGGAAATCCATCGGGCATTGACACGCCAAAAACGTTTGTAACAACAAGAAATTCATGAGGTGTAATCTGCTCAGCAGGTACAGGTATGATTCGGTGGTCGATGAACATGCCGAAAAATATTAGGAAGACCATGCCTATTTGGACAAATAACCTTAGAGAGCTTACGTTTCTCGTTTTGTTTTTTCTTCCAGTAGTCACCGCCACTACGCCAACGCTTATTGAGATGGCAGTTGCAGTTACGAGCGGCACATTAGGCCTGTACGGCGGCAACGTGGGCATTGGCAACGGCGCCAGTGGATTCGCCGGATCAGTTACGTTTACATATAATCGGTCGCATAGGTGCCCGTAGATTGGGAATATATTCCAGTATCCAACCATATCGAGTGTTTGAATAACTGTGAATTCGCCAGTCTCCGGGTCAGCAGTGACGTAATGGTCTATCCATGTGTAGTCTGGTCTGGTGAAAGTTACCCTCACGGTTGCGTTTGGTTCCGCGGGACAGATTTTTCCTATTACAGTAACATTATCATTTATATATGCTTCAGTCGCGTTTATCTCCGCGGTTATATGTGGACCATAGCAACACTCTGCAAGGGGAAGATTGCTAATAGAATGCAGCAAGCATAGTATTATTGTGAGAGTAACGCAGAAAACAAACTGTTGTTTCATACACTCTCTCATCGATATCTATATAATCCCGCTTAATTCTTTACATACTTTGTGCATAGATCATAGATAACGATTTTCTCCTTTTACCCAATTAATTCGAGCTAAAATATGCTTAAACGTTGTTTCCATACGGCTTGCACCATAGCAAGTTCTATTTCAAAATTTTTCTGAAAGTTTAGCATGTGGGCATCTGTGCTGTAAACTCTAAAAAAATTTAAGGCCCTATATTGTATTCTCTACCGAAACCGGCGTTTTATAAAAACTTTTAAAAGGCTTATATTCCTTTTTTAGTTCTTGATTAAATGCAACTCTCGCGTAACCAATTTACTCGTTTATTATTTCGAAGGATGAGGTGATTTCAACCGCCTTCTTTAGCATGCCGCCTACAGAGCAGTATTTCTCCTCTGAGAGCTTGATGGCTGTTTCCACTGCTTGCGGGTTGATGTTTTCACCTTTTATCTTATATTTTAGGTGAATGCGTGTAAAAACTCTAGGCGGGGGGTCTTCTCTTCTTTCCGCTGTGGCCTCCACTGAGTAGCCAGTCACCTTCTGTCTCTTCTTTCGCAAGATAGTTAAAACATGGAAGCTGCTGCATGCCGCCAAGCTTGCGAGTACATTTTCCATGGGCGAAAGCGCCGTTTCTTCGCCGCCATACGCTTTTGGTGCATCAAACTTCACCGCTAAGCCTCTCTCGTTTTTAGCTTCTAAGCGGTAGTTGCCATGCCACTCTATAATCATGCGTTTAACTGACGACATGACATCTACTTTACCCTTTTTTGAGCTAAAAGGATTCCGATAATAGGGCGCTTAAATGTGTAATAACTTTACTGGAAAACGCTGAAAATTAATGTGAATTATGGGTTCATAATGTTAATATAAGCTCGTAACTGAAACTTTTGCTCAAAAAGGGATTTAAAAATGTCCAATAGCGTAATTCATGCACTTTTAATATTCCTTGTTATGTTACTTGCCGTCCAAACAGTAGTTACTTTTGATGTTAATGCGCAGTCGACTGAGCCCTCAAAGTTGAAAATCTATGTGGCGCCACCGAAAGTGCCCGCGGATAATAGACCTTATGAAGTGATTTATGTGCAGCTTCAAGATTCAAAAAATAATCCCGCAAGAGCAACTGAAAGCATAACCATATACTTATCCTCATCGCAGACTGATGTTGGCTCCGTTGACTCAACAATTACCATACAGAAGGGCGAAACTTATGCGAAAGCCAAATTTTACTCAACCTATACACCTGGCACTACAACAATAACTGCGACAGCCCCTGGATTTGCAACTGTGCAAGCATCCATCACCACCGTTGGGCCTGTTCCTTCTAAGCTTGCAGTCTACGGGTTCCCGCCTGTTCTTCCCGCTGATGGCCGCAGTTACGAGGCAATAGTGGTTCAACTTCAGGACGCGTCAGGTATGCCTGCACGAGCACCTCTAGGCGATTTAGTTGTAACTTTAGCATCATCGAATACTACTGTAGGCACCGTTGCCTCGACTGTTACTATAAGGGCTGGAAGCACCTACGCTACGGCTAATTTCTTCGCGAATAATACTGGTTCAACCACAATTACTGCAATTGCATCCGGCTATTCCTCCGGGCAAGCTACGATCAAGACAGAGTTGAACAGTGCAGAGGCTGTGAAATTGAAGGTTTATGTTGCCCCATTAAAAGTGCCTGCTGAT
This sequence comes from Bathyarchaeia archaeon, assembly GCA_038848695.1. Lineage (GTDB taxonomy): Archaea > Thermoproteota > Bathyarchaeia > Bathyarchaeales > Bathycorpusculaceae > JAOAIV01. Next base: position 7,047 of record JAWCNL010000001.1, on the reverse strand, counting down.
GGAGTTGGCTATAACATGATTGCGGTTCAGTTGCAGGATGCAAGCGGAAAATTGGCAGTTGCTACTTCCAGTCAATTAATTAGCTTATCCTCATCGGATGTGGACATAGGGACGGTGGATTCATCCGTGATCATAAGTGCGGGCTCCACCTATGCTACGGCAAAGTTGTATTCAACATATCGTCCAGGTTCAACGACTGTCACAGCAGCAGCGCCTGGATACACATCCAGTCAGGCTTCAATAACTACTGTAGGGTATATCCCGACAAAACTCGCTGTGTTCTGCGCGCCCTCCAGTTTACCTGCGGATGGACAATCTTACGAGGCTGTTATAGTTCAGCTTCAAGATTCCTCTGGGAACCCCGCGAAGGATCCTGTTGGCGCTATTAAAGTTAGTCTCTTCTCTTCTAAAACAGAAATTGGTGATGTTGCTCCAGAAGTGGTCATTCCTTTTGGCGAAACTTTTGCTGTTGCCAAATTCAGCTCCATGTATGCTGCTGGGTCAACCGCGATTACTGCGCAGTCTGCTGGTTATACTGCGGGGCAAGCTTCAATGACCGTCAGTCTTATCGACAAGTATACTTTGACTATTTCTGCTACAGCGGAGCCGAATCCTGTCAACTCCAGTGCACAAGCAACTTTGCGGATTTATGTTTCTTATAGTGGTCTTGCACCGGCATCTGGTGCCACGGTCAAGTTCGCTTCAGATAAGGGCGGAAGCTTTTCTGCCGTCTCTGACGAAAAAGATGGATATTACGTCTGTGTGTTCACTGCGCCTAAAGTTACAAAGGATATAGTGTGCACGATTTCGATAAATGCCTCTAAAACTGGATATACAACAGGTAACGCCAGCATTCAAGTTAAGGTAGTGCCTACCATCCGCACAGGAACTCTTGACGTATTCGTCAAAGACGCAGATGGAAATCCTGTAAGCGAAGCAAATGTCACTTCAATATCGCATCCAAGTGGCGCAAGTCCTTTGAGTGGAATTACAGACTTGCAAGGTTATGTTTCATTCAAGGATATTACCGCAGGCGTCTACGTCATTGAAGTAAGCAAAGAAGGATATGAACCAGTAACTGCGGATGTCACCGTAACCGCAGGCGGCACTGCAATGTGCACTCCGGAGCTTTTGAAGATTCAAGGCGCCGGCGACATGACCTGGTTAACTATTACATTCACAATTGTCGGCGTTGTCATTGTGGTAGCGGTTGCTTTCCTGTTAATCCAAAGACGCAGATAGAAGAGAAAAAAGCAGAGGCATCGATATTTTTCCCATTTTATATTTTCAAGCGCTAAGCTAATAGAAAATTTTGTTGCTAAGCTATCTTGTTGACTTATTTTTCAGCGATATCGATTGTACCTAGCCCACAAGACGCTTGAGATTATCACGGTTATCATTATTGCGACTAATCCATAGAAGCCGAGAGCGAATAGTCCTGTCCAGTTCATTTCTATCTCTATCCTTTTGCTAAAAAACAATTAAGCAAATAAAAATAGTTATTTCGTGTGGGGTATATTCTGGTTTTTTGAATATACTGCAGCTTGAAATTTCGCTTTTATTAACCGCTGAGTCTCTCGTAGATAAAGGGATTAGAGTGGATTCCAAGGAGTATCAGCGTATTAGCATCTTTACTGCATTGCATGACGTTATGCGGGAGAAGGCGTTAAATGAGCTGAGATTTGCCAAATGCGCGGGTTGTGGGCTTTATACGCCGTACAAATTGAAAAATGTGGCTAAGAAAACCGTTAGATGCAAGAAATGCGGTAGCTCTATTAAGGTTTAGTGCAAAATGAATTTTGCAAGCGCTTTCTAAAGGTTCATGGGTGCCAAGCCCTTAATGAATATTCACGTTATAATATTTGATGTGCAGTTCTCACATCACTTCTACGGTTTGCATTGTTTGTCGCTTCTAAAAATTCAAGACTTTACAAAAGCATGCTGCCTCAAATAGAAAAAAGAAAACAAGATGGCCCGCGTTTATCTCTCAACTACGCTACCACTCAGGGAAAATCGGTATCGGCGACACTATGGAAGTCACCGAGTTTTCCACGCCAGGAACATCTTGAATTTTTGTTACAGTACACAGAAGATCCATTTGATCAACTGCCTTGACTAAGCATATTATATCGTAAGGCCCGAAGACTGTATCCGCAGAAAGCACTTCTGGGAAGCTAAGCAGTGTTCTATGTACGCTATCCAGATGTTTAGGCTGCACGTTTAGAAATACAAATGCAAAAGGGTTTTCAGCAAGCGAGGGGCCTTCATTTACGACGATAAAACTCAAGGTTTTAGTAATTAGGTTTTCTTCGGCGCCAATCAACCACACCGGGTTAAAATATTTCTCAATAAACTCTTCTAGACTTTTGAAGTTGGCGAACCGTATCAGAATATCCACAGGACCGAAAAGAAGGAATATGTCTCTCGGGTCAATGAGATGCTGGTGTAGAAGCTTTTTCAATACTTCATTGAAGCCTCCGGCCTTGCATGTTAGACCGATATAGGCTTTCAATCTTCCACCTCAACCATTAAATAGTAAGCTAAGCATCTAATAATGGTTTAGTAACTTCCAATTTCTGGTTAATTTTAACATGTAACAGGCACCACCTATCAAAATACTTAAACAGAGCTGCAGTGAGCACCAAAGGGCATAACCGCTATTGATGTCCATGTTAGGCTAATTGAAATCCAAATAAATCACTATACATATGCAAAAATTCTTCAGCGCGCAGATAACCGCAGCAGACCGCAACTACATCGAACACGTGAGGGGCACACCATGGCACCTACCATTGGTATTCAGATGAACGGCACGAGTTTCTAAGAAGCATATACAACTCTGCAGGCTTAAGCGTTTATGGCTTAAGAGCCTAACGGGATAGTATCAAAAATGTGACGTATAGCTTGTAGGAATGTCAAGTTTAAAAATGGGTGATTACGCGGTTCTTTTTGCGCCGCAGTGTGGGCAAAACGTTGCTGTTTGGGGAAAGAGTGCTCCGCAATACTTACAGGGGATCAAAACGACTTCTCGAATAACCTCTTTGACTTCACTTTTGCTTTTGCGCAGCCTAGAACCACATCCACAGCCTAACCCGAAAGGAAACATTTTCTCACCCTGCCTCCTAACTCGTGTGCAAGGGATAATTGCTTACAAGTTCTTGTCTTTGTCTAAGTTGGTCTATCAAAACCTCGCGCACCATGTCGCATGCTTGGTTGATTTTAGGATTAGTAACGCTATAGAAAATGGTTGTTCCTTGCTTTCTTGTTTTAACTATATCGACTTGTCTCATTAGTGCCAAGTGCTGAGAGAGATTAGATTGGCTAATGCCCAAAATATCAGTAAGTTCGTTAACGCTTTTTTCTCCGTCTCTCAATATGTGAAGAATTGCCAAGCGAATGGGGTTCGCTAGGGTCTTCGAGATGTTTGCTTGCATGTTGTAGATTGTCATGTCAATCTTCGGTTTTTCTGTCATCGCTTGCTCCTTCGAATATTCTAACATTATAACCATCTCTTAAACTTTATTTTTAAACAAAAAAGGGGGAGAGTTTTTGTTTGTCACCCTTGTTTAGCTAACTTCTAGCTCTTGGATGAAAGCTCCGTGCCAAGTATGATACCAGACTTGCCCAGTGAAACTGTTGACGCTTAGCATTCCATATGGCGCTCCTTTGCTTAATACTTCGATTGTGTAGTAGCCGCTAAATGCTGTGGCATCACCAGTTGTTGTGCCCGGCAGGTAGCTATTCAAGTATTGTTGGGCATATGCCTTGGCTTGGTCAACAGTGACTGCAGGAGCTGCCGTTATTGCTCCTCTTGCCCAGTTGCACCAGCCAGCACCAAAGGTGTACTTATTGTTCCACATCATGTTTGGACCAGGCTCAGGAGTGACAACGCCGGTGAGTTTGTTAATCAATAGTTCAAAGGCTCCGTTACCAGTGCTCTTTTCTGCGATGACAACGTAGAAGTTGTTGGTGTATTCTTCCACTTCTTTAACTTGCAGGTCAGGATTGTTTAGTGAAGCCACGTAGGTTTTTGCTATATCAGCGGCTTGGCTAATAGTCAGAGGAGCTGCGCTAGCAGGGTAGTCTGTGGCGCCCAAGCTCCAACGCCCCATGCATCCGCCCCAGCCCAACCCGCTCCTGTAGCTAGGTAAGATTGCTTGTGTTGGCGGTGTGTAGAGTGTGGGTACTTGGGTGTTAGTTTGAGTTACTGGGTTTAGCGTTTGCGGCGCATTGGTTGAGCTTGATGCTGGTGTCATGTAGAGTGCTTTTCCTCTTATGCTCCATCCGAAGGCAAAGACTGATGCTAGTGTTGCACCCATGATGGTGAATGCTAATATTGCAATGATTGTTGCTATTTTCAATGTTTTCATTTTTGTTTTTCCCTCCATTTGATGAATATTATATTATTCGAATGATTTGATGTTTTGGTGAAACAGTTGTGAAACATAGTTGAAACAAACTCCAAAGCGCCCGAAAGCAAGTGTTTGTGATTTCTAAACCTCCATAATCATTTCATATATTATAATATTCTAATGTTATTGCTTAAAGACTTTTCGCTAATAAACAGCGTTCCAATATAGCAACAAACGAAATCACGCTCTCTGACTGAATAATACGCGCCGTTGGGTTTGAACGAGCTGATAAATTCTAAATCAATCGTTCAAAAACAAATAAATCACTAAATAAATAATCATTCTATAATTAATAATTAAACCTCCTTATTCACCCGCGGAATAATCATGACCTTCGCTATCGTAACACCACCACCTAAGCAATGGGAGGCAGAAACGCCGCCGTTGTACTCCTCTGCAGCAGAGATAAGCCGCCTCCACCAGAACGGTCTTTAAGCTATGAAAATTAAATGAGAATTTCTTCATCCAGTAAATCTCTTACATCTTTCTGTAGGAGAAAAATGGGGGAAATGGTTAGCCCCCTGTTCGCCATTATGGTTGATATAATTTATTTATAAAGGAAAACTAGCAAGTAGAATTGAATTAGCCTTGGTAGAATTATTGGGATTTTTGCACTTTGTTGCTTCATCAGTGTCTGGCGATGAATTTATCATTGATATCTATAACTGTTCTCTACGCGGAACAAACTGTTCTCAAGCAAGAGCTAATAGGCACATTCTGATTAAAATATTTTAGTAGTGATTGTTTTGCGCCGAATAATAGTTACGTCAACTATTCTCTTAGTACTGGTCTTTTTCATTGGTTGCCAGAGCACTATTTGTATGCGCTACTGAAAATCCATGGGTGTCGAGGGCGCCGATGCAGCAGGCAAGAGCAGGCCTAGGCGTAGTAGCAGTGAACGGCAAAATCTACGCCATAGGCTGCGTTGGTCGCAATGGATTTCTTGCCACCAATGAAGAATATGATCCAAAAACTAATACATGGGCTTCTAAGGCGCCAATGCCCACTCCGAGAAGTGCTTTCGGCATAGCCGTTTACAATAACAAGATTTACTGCATAGGAGGCTACATAAAAGGCGGCTCCACTGGGGTTAACGAGGTTTATGATCCTACAACTAATACATGGACGACTAAAGCGTCAATGCCTGTGCCTTCATTAAACTTACAAGCAAATGCCGTAAACGGCAAAATTTACTTGATAGGCGGAAGCCCAAACGCAACACTTAACCAAGTTTATAATCCAGTCAATGACACATGGGAGTTTAAAGCGCCAGCGCCTACAGCTATTTCCTCGTATGCCTCCGCCGTTGTTGACAACAAAATCTACATAATAACCTCAAACCTTACCCTAATATATGACACAGAGACTGACCAGTGGGGCCTAGGCGAACCAGCGCCTTTGCCCATTATATTAGGGGCAGCTGGTGTAACAACGGGCGCGTACGCTCCTAAGCGTGTTTACGTCTTCGGCGCTAATGCTGAGACCCCCTTTTGGCAATTAACTACACAAAACTTCACGGTTCAAAGCTATGACCCGCAAACCGATAGTTGGGATATTTGTACTCCCATGATGACAGGACGATATAGTGTGGGAGTGGCGGTCGTAGATGATTTGTTATATGTGATCGGGGGCTTTACCATAGAGTTCCCCAGCGGCGAGTTTACCATAAACCCATCTTGCCATTTTGAAACATGTAACGAGCAGTACACGCCCCTTGGGTACACAAAACTCTCTGAACAACAACCACTTGAACAGCAAATAGCGCCTTTTCCAAGAGCACTAATCACCGCTGTATCCATAGCATCGATGGCTGTTGCCGGGGCAGGACTGCTTGTGTACTTCAAAAAATTTAAAAAGCCCATTAGAACTCTTCCAATCTAAATGGAATTATGAAAGCTTTGAATTGTCTTGAAAACAGGCATCTGAAATAACTTCTGAACAGTCCTGTCAAATCTTGCTCTTCGTTTCCAAATTTGCACTCTCTCTTTATCATGCATTACTGGAGCATCCTTTTAGCCTGCCCTGCTTTGACATGAAAATGTTTATCGCTGAGCGCAAACGAAAGAAGTTTGAAAATTGCGTGTTGGTAGCCCGGGAGAGATTCGAACTCTCGTCGGCGGGTCCAAAGCCCTTAAAAAAGACTATTTTTTGGAAAGAAGTTAGAAACGGGTTTATTATTTGGGCTAAAGGAAGATTTGGGAGCCATTATGTAAAAGACTTGCGAAATACGCTTGATAAATGGGGCCCAGTTATCCGTTCAGTTGAGGATGTTGACGGCCTTTTTGCTGGAGAGTTTCCAGGTAAAAGGCATTTATGGTTTGGAATCCGCAACCTGTTAAAGTATTGCGCTTCTCACGGTTGGAGTGTGAATGAAATTAAACCTTTGATGGAGGCCATGCCTCCAGTTAAAAAGGCAAAACCCGACAATAAAGTTCCTAAAGAAACTCAGGTTTTAGAAACTTTGGGAAAGCTTAAAAGCGCACCCATCCCAGTCCAAGCCGTTTACAATCTCGTTTTAGACTCTGCAATTAGGCCTCTTCATGCTGTTGAAGTCGGCAAATTCTTGAAAGATTCATAAAAGAAGGTGAAAGACTAAACGGGATAACCACCCTGATGACTTATCTACGGAAAAGTC